>JAGHJJ010000034.1 GCA_017886705.1 Bacilli bacterium
CTATATTTTTATCTATTTTGAATGATTTTAGGCTTTTTTTATCAAAAATGTGCAAGATCAAAAATCAAGGAAAGCCTTTATTTATAAGGTTTTTGCTAGGGGTTGCAATAAATCGTAATCAACCAGTGAATTTCATTTCCTATTTTCAAAAAATCTTCTTTATGATTCATAGTATCTATAAACCATTGCCTCATAATAGAATATTCTACTTCCTTACCACATCTTTCATGCGTTTGAACTTCATGCTCTAATTCTTCAATTTTTACTATAAATCCACCATTTTGTAAATCTTCAATAATTTTCTTTCTAGCTTCCTTAATTTTTAATCCGCCATAATTTGGTACATCATCTATAATTCTTCCATCATTAGTAAAAATATGTTTCAACGGTAAATTATATTTCTTCCACCATTCAATATCTGTCTGATCACCAAAAGTACAACACATTACTACACCCGTACCTTTATCTATAGCAACCTTCTCATCAGCCATGATAGGTACTTCTACATCTATAATGGGAATATGTGCTGTCTTAGCAATTAAATGATTATGTTCACTGTCATTAGGATTAACAAATACACATACAATAGCTGGTAATAATTCCGGACGAGTTGTTGCTATAGTAAATTCTTCACCTTCTTCTACTGTTTTGAAATTAATATAATTAAATGTCGTTTTAATAGTCTTGGTTTCTAACTCGGCTTGAGCAATAGATGTTAAACATTCATTACACCATAAAGCAGGAGATTCTTTGCGATAACAATGTCCCTTATCCACTAAGTCTAAAAAAGACAACTGACTAATCTTAATAGTTGAAGGACTAACTGTCTTATAATGAATATCCCAATCAGTACTTACTCCCATTTTACTAAACAACTCTTGAAACTCTTCTTCATATCTATCTGTAGTTTCATAACACAATTTTGAAAATTCTTCTCTACCAATTTCATGAGCTTTTTTACCCTGCTCTTTTTCAACAAGTCTTTCACTTGGTAAACCATTATCATCAAAACCAAAAGGATAAAAAATATTATACCCTCTCAATCTTTTATATCTAGCAATCATTTCTGTCTGTGAATAAGAAAAAATATGCCCAATATGAATTTTACCATTTACTGTTGGTGGCGGAGTATCTATTGAAAATACTTCTCTACCATCTGGAACAAATCGATATATTCTATTATCATTCCAATAATTCAACCATTTTTCTTCTTTTTCTTTCGCATTATATTTTTTATCTAACATAACATCATCCTTCTATTTACTTTTTAAATTTATTTGATTCGAACGAAACAACTGGTTTTTGACTCGCATCGTTTGTAAAATTGTAGATAAACCTTTTAACGGTATAACACCCCGTTCATTATTATCTTCCGAAAGACTATAAGCACCAATCATATTCCAAGAGCAAAATTCATATTGATGTGTTTCAAAAAAGTTCAATTGCTCATCAGTTATTTCTTTAGGTAAATAAAAAATAATAATACGCGCATCATTTTCAGTTTTATAAGAAAAATGACCTAAACGTGCAATTTCTAAAGATGCATATTGAGAATCATCTTTAGAAAAAGAATAACCAAGTTGATACTTATCAGAAAATTCCTGATAAACCTCTATATGGTCCTCACCATAATATACATCTCGTCCAAAGGAATCAGCCAAAATTTGTCTACTATCAGGTATAATAACAACCTTTCCTCTCATAGTATCACCTCTTAACAAAAAACGAGCTTCATCCAAAGGACGAAAGCTCGTGGTACCACCTTATTTTATAGAATTAAAAACTCTATCTCAACATCGTAACGTGATGAACGGATATTTTCTTACTATTAGTTCAGAAACTCTGCTCCACTGCTACCTTCAAAATAGTTTATCAGCTATTTTCACCATCCATAGCCTCTCTAAAGACTCACTATTTTTACTCCTCAGTATCATCGCATCTACGAATGATTATAACGTATATTGATAACTTTTTCAAGAGCAATTTATATTTAAACTATTTCTCATCAATCTTTTTAACATCAGAATACTCTTTTCCTTTTAAATCAATAATCGCTTTTTTAATAGTCAAATTATGAGTAAGCTTTCCTGAATTAGGATCAGAAATACCTTCATTTTTAACAATTCGATTAATGTTATCTTTACCATCAATAACTTTGCCAAATGCTGCATACTCTCCATCTAAATGTTCTGCTTCGCCTAACATGATAAAGAACTGACTACCTGCAGAATCATAATCCTCACTTCGAGCCATAGAAACGACCCATTTATCATGTTTTAAATCATTTTCAAAGCCATTCTTACTAAACTCACCTTTGATTGTATATCCAGGCCCGCCAGTACCATTTCCATTAGGATCTCCTCCCTGTAATACAAAATCCTTTACCAAACGATGAAAAGTGTTATCATCATAAAATCCAGATTTTACCAAAGAAATAAAATTATTAACAGTATTAGGAGCAACATCAGGATAAAGCTCAATAACAATAGACCCGTAATCCTCTACATACATCGCAACAACAGGGTTCTCAGTATCATACTGATCAAGAGTTGCCTCATTACCATCCACATCATAAGAAATACCAAGCAAATCTTCTTTCACTCCACACCCTGTTAAAGTAAACAGTGTAGCAATAGTAACAAACACCAATAATATTTTTTTCATATTACTTCTCCTTCTCCAAAATATCACGTGCCGCAACTAATCCTGTTGCTGCAGCAACTACTATATTACCTGCTTTTCCAGCACCATCACCAATAAAATATATATCTTCTGATTTTAACTTAAAATGATTATCCGTCTCAATTTCATTACTAAAAAACTTAATTTCTGGTCCATAAAGAAGTGTCTCGTCATTATTAACACCAGGAATAATCTTATCTAACTTTTGTAATCCTTCTAAAATATTAGTAATAATACGGTGTGGTAAAACTAAAGCAAGATCCCCTGCAACGCAATCTTTTAACGTTGGTTCTACAAAACCTTGATTAATCCGATGCCAAGTAGATCTTCTTCCACTTCTAAGATCCTTAAGGGATTGAATTATCGGCTTAGAATCACCTAACACATTCGCAATTCTAGCAATAGACTCACCATAAAGCCTAGTATTAGTAACTGGCTCTGTCAAATGAACACGACTGATAAATGCAAAATTACTATTATTAGACTTCACGTCCTTTAATGCATGACCATTAACACAAATATAACCATAATAATTTTCTTTCGCAACAAATCCACCGGGATTCGTACAAAAGGTTCTAATTTCATCACCATAAGTATCCGTCCGAATAAAAATAGTAGGATCATATATTACATTAGTAATAGCCTCTAAAATCTCTTTTCTAACTTCAACCCTAACACCAATCTCTATACTTTGAGACAAATACGGAATATGATATTTATCTGCTAACTCTTGAATCCATTTTGCTCCCGTTCTACCAGGGGCAACAACTACCTTACGAGCTGTAAGTTTTTTCTTACCATAAATAATTTCATATCCACTATCAACAGAAACTATATCAGAAACATCCGTATTTTCATACAAAGTAACACCATGCTCTTCTAAATAATTACTAAATTCATCAATGTATTCAGGTAAGTGATCACTCCCTAAATGTTTTTGACGAATTAATAATAATCTAGCACCTTGAATTGCAACTTTTCGCTTAATCTCCGAAGCCTCTTCCATATTACTAGGAAAAACTTCACTATCCATACCAAATTTAGTAAAAATCTCTTCAGTATCATCAATCAATTGATTAGCTTCAGACTCGCTCATATACTTAAATAAATCACTTTTTCCAAGTTTAGGAATAAAATTTAATTTTCCATCTGAAAAAGTACCAGCACCACCATATCCAGATAAAATACGACAAGGATTACAATTTACACATTTTGTTTTATATTTATTCATAGGACAAAATCTAGTTTTCACTTTTTGCCCTTTATCCATCAAAGCAACTTTTAAATCTTTATTTTTTGTAATAAGTTCATAAGCTGTAAATAATCCCGCAGGACCTGCTCCTATTATTACAACATCATATTTCATTTTCATCACCATAAATATTGTACCATAAAAAATAAAAATAACCTACTTTTCTAATGTCAACTTAAAAACAAAAGACTAGGAATTATTTTTACTTAAACAAAATTATGATACAATAATATTGGTGATAAGATGACGACAAGAACAGAAAGAAATGAAGAAAAACAAAAAGAAATTATAAAAGAAGAAAATAGAGAATTAAGAAAAAAAATTGTCTTAACAAGCCTAAAAGTCATCTTCATAGTAATTATAATAAGTATCTCTTTTTTTCTATACACTACATATATATCCTCTAAATTAATTACTGTGAAAGAAGAACGTATTACAGATGAAAAAATCCCAGAAAGTTTTGACGGGTTAAAAATAATTCAACTATCAGATATTCATTATGGTTCAACAATTTTTATAAACGACATACAAAAATTAGTAGAATTAATCAACCGTAGAAATCCAGACTTAATAGTATTCACTGGAGATTTAATTAATAAAGATTACAAATTAAAATCAAAAGAGCAAGAAAAATTAATTAATGAACTAAAAAAAATAAAATCAACAATCGGAAAATATGCTATCTTTGGTGAAGAAGACAAAGAACAATTTACTACGATTATGAATCAAAGTAATTTCACTATTTTAAATAATAGTTATGAATTAATATATAACAACAGCAATACACCCATTCTTTTAATTGGACTAAATAGTAACCTATCAGGAAATATAAACATTAATCAAGCCTATCAATACTTTGAAGAGCCAACACATAACTCCAATATTTATACGATTGCTTTATTACATGAACCAGATTCTGTAGACGATGTCTTAGCAAGTTATCAAACAGACCTATTCCTAACAGGACATTCACATAACGGTCAAGTAGCAATACCATATCTTGGCAGTATTTTCAAAAAAGATGGTGCTAATAAATATATAAATCCATTTTATCAATTAGAACATTCAAAATTATATATATCAAGTGGAATTGGAACTACAGGAAATGGTTTCCGCCTATTCTGTAGACCAAGCATTAACTTTTTCAGATTATCACAAAAATAATTTCCTCAACCATTCGAAGAAAGAAAATTGTTCTTTCTTTTTTATTTTACGATAAATTGGTAATTCACCAATCTTTTGATTAGATAAGAAAATTTCTATAGTTCCTATTTCATCAGTTGCGGAATCGTCAAGAAAATGAACAACAGTTTTAATATCATTCACTTCGTTTGATGTAAGAGGATAATAAAAAGAATCTTCTAGATAAACATCCTCATCAACAAATTCCTTATCAATTCTAAAATTGTTTTTATCGATTATTTTATACCGTTTATACTTTGAGAAAAAATCCTCATACAAATCAATATGATTATTATATATATCACCATCAGATAAAGTAACAATTGTCAAATTAAGCCCTTTTTTTGAACCAGTTGTTACTAATGTTTTACCAGCTCTTGGTGTATAACCATTTTTACCGCCAGTACAATATTCATAAGTCGTCAATAACTTATTGCGATTATACCAAAGATAAGTTTTTTTTCCAGTAGAAACTTCATATTTATCAGTAGACACTATATTGCGATATGTTTTATTTTTATATGCATATTTAGACAGTAAAGCCATATCATATGCGGTAGAATAATTCTCTGTCTCTTCATCTAATCCGTGCGGATTCTTAAATATTGTATTCTTCATTCCGATTTCCTGAGCTTTCTTGTTCATTAAATTTACAAATTTTTCTTCACTACCTGCAATTGCTTTAGCAATTACAACAGAAGCATCATTTCCACTCCGAAGAAGCAAACCATATAACAAGTCACGCAACTTCATTTTCTCGCCTACTTCAACATAAATATTAGTCCCGTACATAGAAAGAACTTCTTCACCTACAGTAATTTTTTCTGTTAAATCACCTTCTTCAATAGCAACAATCGCTGTCATAATTTTTGTAATTGATGCTATTAATCGTTTTTGATTAGCATTTTTCTCATACAAAATTCTCCCGCTATCCAAATCCATAACAATAGTAGATTTAGCGGTATCTGCAGAAACAGTAAATGGAAGACAAAAAAGAAAGAAAGTTAACAAAAGAAAGAATTTTTTCAAAAGAAATCACCTATTAAAGTATATGACACTTTGAATTATATAAAACAAAATTATATTTGATTTAAATTAGATTCTTTTATAAAATTGGAAAATCAATAATTTTACTATTTATATCATTTTTTTATGACAACATACATTTTTTTATAATGATATATATGAGGTGGCTATATATGAAACAAACTATAGAAGAATTAACACTAAAATTTATGGAAATTAAAAAACAAAACTGGATAGAAAGCTCATCACACGGTAAAGGTAATGTTGGAATAACATTTGAAAACCTAATCGGGAAAGAAAGAGAAAACTTTCCTATAGCAGATTATAATGGTATAGAAATAAAAACAAGTCTAAAACACACAGGTAGATTAAACTTAAATTTATTCAGTGCAACATTTGATGGTCCATATATTTATGGTATTCAATATTTAAAAAATCAGTATGGGTGGAGCGATAAAGAATTAAAAGAATATAAAATATTTTATGCAACTATTTCCGCAACAAAATTAACAAAAGTCAATAATCATTATTTTATGAAATTAGAAATTGACTATTTTTATAAGAAAATATATTTAATAATATTAGATAAAAATAAAAAGTTAATAGAAAAAAGTTGTTTTTGGAATTTCAGAACATTAAAAGAAAAATTAGATAAAAAAATAAAATATTTGGCTTTTATTGAAGCAGAAAAAAAATACGAATATAACAAAACATATTTTAGATATACAAAGATTGACTTTTATAAAATTAAAAACTTTAGCACATTTTTATCATTAATAGAGACAGGAGACATAAAAATATCATTTAATGTTGGAGTCTATAAAAAAGGAAATAAATATGGACAAACATATGATCACGGAACTAACTTTGAAATAAAAAAGGAAAATATAACAAAACTTTATGATCACATATAAATATTTTATTTTAGTAGTATCAATCATCATAACTGTAATAAAAAGTGTAAAACATTAGTTAAAATGTATACGATTTATAATCAATTTCTTTATAATTCCTCATTGACAACGTGAACCCAGTAACAACTCTTTTAAAAAGTGTAATATCTTAAAAATAAGATATTACAACAAGTATAGCAAGTTATTACTGCCTATTGTCAATGATTTGCTTATAAAGAAATTGTCAAAAGTCGTGTATACATTTCAATTAATAATACATATACATAAAAAAAACGTTGATTTGTCAACGTTTATAATCAAATGGTCGGGAAGACAGGATTTGAACCTGCAACCCCTTGGTCCCAAACCAAGTGCTCTACCAAGTTGAGCCACTTCCCGAAATATGGTGCGCTCGAAGGGATTCGAACCCCTGACCTTTTGGTTCGTAGCCAAACACTCTATCCAACTGAGCTACGAGCGCAGTACGTAACCAATTTATATAAAACTAAGTTATAAACAAAATGGTGGCTCCAGCGGGAATCGAACCAGCGACACAGGGATTTTCAGTCCCTTGCTCTACCGACTGAGCTATGAAGCCATATGGCGGTCTCAACGGGACTCGAACCCGCGATCTTCTGCGTGACAGGCAGACGTGTTAACCAGCTGCACCATGAGACCAAATTGGTTGCGGGAGAAGGATTTGAACCTCCGACCTCAGGGTTATGAGCCCTGCGAGCTACCGAACTGCTCCATCCCGCGATATAATGGCGGAGGAAAAGGGATTCGAACCCCTGCGCCGCTCGCACGAC
>JAGHJJ010000035.1 GCA_017886705.1 Bacilli bacterium
ATGTAAAACTTAAATTGACACTATTCGTACAAACATATAAAACTATTGCAAAATATAAATACAAGTCTAATTGTATTTACGTTTAACAATAATTAATTTTATTGCAAAATATAAACACGACTTTATTTGTATTAACAAGCCAAAATTTATTTTCTGTATTTTCTCTTAAATAATCTTCATATACAGAAGAAAATTCTAAAATTTCTGGATAATTAACCACCAGTTCTCTAGCAATCATTGCCATATCATAGGCACTAGAATAATGTCCCTCTTCATCAAGACCAGTGCAGTTTTTAAATACCGTATGTTTTAATCCTAAGTCATAAACTTTCTCATTCATTAACTTAACAAAAGCATCTTCACTTCCAGCAAGAACTTCTGCCATCTGTACCGTAGCATCATTAGCGCTAGCCATAGAAATTCCTTTCATTAAGTCCCGAATACTAATCTTTTCACCAACACTTAAATAAATTTGTGAACCTCCCATGTCAGCTGCATTTTGACTAACAGTAACCACATCATCCCAACTG
This sequence comes from Bacilli bacterium, assembly GCA_017886705.1. Classification (GTDB taxonomy): domain Bacteria; phylum Bacillota_I; class Bacilli_A; order RF39; family UBA660; genus Faecimonas. Next base: position 531 of record JAGHJJ010000035.1, read on the forward strand.
ATTTTCTCATTCCTAATAGCATCTAAAATTAATATTTGAGCAACCATCTTAGTCATAGAAGCAACACTAACTTCTTTATCCATTTCTTTTTGAAAAACAATTTCTCCACTATTTGCTTCCATCAACACTCCGCTGACCGCACCAGGAATAAGTTCAGTCTTATTCTCTCCTTCTGCGTATACAGAAAAAGGAAATAACATAGACAAACTCAAAATACAGAAAAAAATAGATAAAACCTTCTTCATAAATACCTCCATTATTTTTTATGTAAAAAATGCAAAAAATATACATATTTCAAAAAAAGAATGATATAGTGAATTTAGGTGATAGTATGAAAAAAAGAAAATTGAAAAAAGGTCCAAAATTAATATTAATAATGATAATACTTCTAATAATAGGAATAGGAATATTATCAATATTACCTAAAGAAATTTCTAAAAAAGAACTGACAAGTGAAGAAAAGCTAGTAAACAAAATGCAAAAAATATCTTATTACAGAAAAGAAAACAAAAATAGATATCTAGAATATCAAAAAAAGAATAAATCATTATCATTAGAAGACATTATTACACAAGTAAACATTGGAATTGATAAGCCCTATTACACAAATACAAAACCATCAGATAATCTAAATACAAACTTAATCCTGGTAAATAAATATAATTATGTAACAGAAGACTACATTCCAGAAAATCTAGAACCATTGGATACAAACTATGCAAGAAGTGGAATGCAATTAGTAAAAGACGCAAAAGAAGCTTTTGAAAAATTATCACAAAGTGCTAAAAATGATGGTATGACCATACTAGCAATGTCTAGTTATCGAAGCTATGACTATCAAGTGAACTTATACAATAATTATGTTAAAACAGATGGAAAAGAAGCGGCAGATACCTATTCGGCAAGAGCAGGATACTCAGAACATCAAACAGGTTTAGCAGCAGACGTTTATAACGGAGAAGTACCCTATACTTCCTTTGAAGAAACTGAAGAATTTACATGGATGCAAGAAAACGCATATAAATACGGTTTTATATTAAGATTTCCAAAAGATAAAACTAATATTACCGGATATCAATACGAATCATGGCATTATCGTTATGTTGGAAAAGAAGTAGCAAAAGAAATTCATGAAAACAATTTAACTTTAGAAGAATATTTAGCCAAAAAATAAGGTTGAGCTTTAAGACTCAACCTTTTCTTTATCAAACTTTCTTCTAAAAAACAAATATAAATGATAAAAGAAAGTGATAACTACCCAACATAGAAAAATTAAATTACTAAATTGAACAATCGATAATATCTGATTATTTTGATATAAAGAAACAGTATCAGCCAAATCAATATGATTTACAGTAGCACTTCCTACAAACATAGAAAAAAGTAAAAAGATAATAGCCATTATACCATAATTAAATATTTTTTTCCATAAAAGTAATTTTTTACTAAATAAAGTATAAATAAATATCAAAACTGCAAAAACAAATAAGAAGAAAAAAACAACAGTAGATGGAAAGTAATAATAATCCATAATCTTCATAATCAAAGTATCTACACACATACTTACATATGAAAAATGATAAATAATAAACCCTAGAATAGAAACTATAAAAATTACAGTTAAAAAAACAGGCAAGGTTTTAGTTTTAGCTTTTGTATTAACAACAACTAATAAAAATAACAGAAGGAACAACAAAAAAAGTTCTATAAACATAAAAGATGAAAATAATAATTCAACAATTATTTTCATCTTATCAAATAAACTTAACTCCATAGACCACACCTCCTATTAAGATACTAATTCAGCAATATAAATAGTCTGGGTGGTATCATCATTCTTAGTACAAGTAATGAGAGTTAAGGTAGTTTTATTATAATTTCGATAAATTGCTACTTTACCAGTTTTAGGAACCGTATAAATGTTAACGATTTGGTATCTATATTTATTACCTTGATACGTAACATAAGCACTATCCCCTATTTTTAACCGATACAAATATGCAAAAAACGAAATATAAGCATCACCAGAATGAGCCATTAACATCAAGTTTCCATTAGGAACATCTGGCATAGAAGAACCAGTTATCATTGATACATTATGTTCAATATTATTATATTTAGAATCAGTATTATAAAAACCTCTTTTTAAACTTATCTTAGGAATTTCTAAAACTCCTGCATATCTACTATAATCTATTTCTTTCTCGTTTTGTTGATAAACTGTCCCGTCAGATACATTTTCCACTTCAGGAATATCAACTTCTCCTTGAAGGTCATCATTAGGAACATTTTCTAAATCTAGCATTGCAATTTTCATATTAGCAAACACTTGATCTTTTAAAAAGACTAAATGATTATAAGAAAGAGTAATTATCCCTATAAACACAAGGAAAGAGCCGATAAATAATAACTGACTCTTTCGAATATGCTTAAAACTATTGTTTGTTAGTTTTTGGTTTGGCATTTGCATAAATAATACCTACTCCGCACAACAATACGATAAGTCCGATAAAGTAAATTGACTGTGCCATATTCATACCTGTAGAAGGTACTTCAGGAGTATAATTAATAGTAAATTCTAAACCAGTATCATTTGGTACATCAGTAGTATATACAGTACTAACAGTTTGTGCTCCTTCAGCACGATAATAATCACCAGCATATCCTCTAAATGTTCCAACTGTTTTCAAACGAACTGTCTTATTATCTTCTGTAACTTTATCAACAGGAATTCTAACATAAAATTTAGACAAATTCTTTGTATCTTTTACTTCTTGACCATTCTCATCAACCAAAATTGTACCTGTTGGAGCAGCTTCAATAGAAACAGTAAATTCAATAATATTATTTGGTGCTGTATTAGAAACTGTAATTAATGAAGTTTGATAATACTTTTCATCAGAAGTAATAGAAATTTCATCATTTTCTTTACTCATTTGCATAATTCCATTAACAGAAGTATTTGCTTGTTTTGCATTAGCAACTAAATCTGCAATATATTTTTGATAAAAAGTTTCAGTAGCATCAACTTGTGTTTCTGAGGAATAGCATCCATCTACATCACAATATTGAGTATTACTATCTCCAAAATAAAGTTCTCTAACCGTTTTCATCGCTGTCAAATCATGTTTATCATTAGTAACGTTTAAATTAGATCCATCTAAATATTCCCAAATAGCAGCTTGTGTAATCCAAGTTTGAACTTCATCAGGGAATTCTTTACCTGTACTATCTTTAAACTTATAATGAGGGAAAGAATTAGCCATAACATATAGCAATCCTTGATCAGTAATACTTTCTGATTTATTCAATGTTGTACCAGAAGCAAAGTCTACATCTCTCTCTAAGCAAAAAATAGGAAGAGTTTTACCACCAACTGTAGTATAATACATCTGCACAGAAAATGCAGGAGTAGCAGAACCAAAAACTTGTACATTAGACGTTTGAGTAACAATACTCTTTCCCAAATCAGAATTAGGAATTTCTACAGGTGCAGCATAGGAAACATTATTAATTCCAATCATTAAAAATGAGAAAAATGAAACCAATACCATCACTATAGATAATTTTTTAGATAATTGTGATTTAAAAACTTCTTGATACTTTGCTTGCTTTTTGTCATTATTCTTATTCATATAAATTTTCTCCATAATACACCGCCTTCATATTATTATTATAACATAGTTTTTTATTTTTCAATCTTTTTTTTTACTTTATTAAAAAAATATGTTCAAAGTTTGGTAAAGCAGGAGTTTTCTGGTAATAAATTTTAAGTAATGCTTCTCCTTTTTTAACAGAATCACCGACTTGTTTCAATAATTCAATGCCAACACCATAATCTATGGTATCATCCATTGTCATACGACCAGCACCTAAAGATACCGATAATTTTCCAAGTTCAATGGCAGAAATATCTTCAACAACGCCAGAACGAAAAGCTTTAATCGTCTTAACTTTTTTACTAGTAGAAAGCAACTCAATATTTCCATGTTGTACTTTCACCAATTCTAAAAATTTCTGATAGGCAATACCAGACTGAATAGACTCCAAAACCATATCGATAGCATCTTGTTTAGAAACTCCTTTCGACATACAAACCATTTCACTCGCAAGTTCTAAACATAACCTTGTTAAATTATTATCTCGCTCCCTACCCTGTAAAATTTTAATAGCTTCCAAAACTTCCAAACTATTCCCAATACAGTATCCCAAAGGAACATTCATATCACTAATAATTGTGCGAACTTCTTTTTGATAAATTTTACCAATCTTAATTACTAACTCACTTAACTTTTCTGCCTCTTCCTTTGTCTGTAGCAAAGCACCATTACCAACTTTAATATCAATTAATATCTTATCAGCACCAGCAGCTATTTTTTTACTCATAATACTAGAAGCAATTAAAGGAATAGAAGAAACAGTTCCAGTAACATCTCGCAAAGCATAAATTTTCTTATCCATAGGAGCAAGACTAGCCGTCTGACCAGTAATAACGATACCAACATTCTCTACCTGATACATTACTTCTTCATCAGATAAATCAATACGAAATCCTGGAATACTTTCCAATTTATCAATCGTACCACCAGTATAACCTAACCCTCTACCACTCATTTTTAAAACAGGAATACCAAGACTCGCAACAATAGGGGCAATAATCAAAGTAGTTTTATCACCAATACCACCCGTAGAATGTTTATCAACAGTAACACCAGGAACAAAGCTTAAATCTAGCGTATCACCACTATCAATAAAAATTTTCGTTAAAGAAAAAATCTCTTCATCACTCATTCCCTGAATACAAATTGCCATAAGTAAGCTAGACATTTGGTAATCTTTAACAGTACCATTTAAATACCCGTTAAAGAAAACATCCAACTCATGATAACTTAATTCTTGTCCAAGTCTTTTCTTATTAATAATATCAACTATCATAAAATCTCCTTTCGAAATACAGTAGTCTCACGAATTTGAAATCCTAACTTATGATATAAATGATGTGCAGCAACCCTAGAAGGATTAGAAGTTAACTCCAAATAGGAAATATGATTAATTTTACATAATTGAAAAACATAGTCAAATAACTTACTGGCAATACCTTGATTCTTATATGCATTCTTAACGCAAACATACTCTACAAAATAAAACTTCTGGTTACGAATAGAATCATTACAAAGTCGAAGTAACAAGTGTCCCACAACCTCTTCTTCGATAACAGCAATTAACTCTATATCACAAGAAGAAGTATTACCCTGTTTAGAAACATGAAATGCCTCTTCCAACAAAACATTTAAAGAATTAAGATATTTATCTTCATAACACTTTATTTCCATTATCATCCCTACCTTAGTACTACTATCATACCAAAAAAACCATATGAAATCTAGTATTTTAATACTTCTATATGAAAACAAAAAGAAAAGGAAGAAAATCAATCTTTTTCTTCCTTTTCTTTAGAAGAAGTTAAAAAAGTAACTTTCTCTCCTATCACCTCCATAATATTTTCTTTTTTATCATTTCTTTCAACCAATCTAGATTGCAAACGACCCTTTAATCCGACAATATCTCCCTTCTTACAATATTCACTAGTATTTGACGCAACATTATCCCAAACAATACATCGAATAAAATCCGTATCATAAGTACCTTCTATATTTTTAAAACTTCTAGGAATCGCCAGCATCAAAGACAAGTACTTTTTACCAGAATCATTCTTTTTTAATTCCAAATCATAAACAATTCTACCCACCAAAACCACCTGATTTAACATATCTCACCTCCTTTCAAAAACATCATAAAAAAAAGAAAGTAAAAAGACAAACAAGCAAATAAAAGAAAGCAGTTAAAATATCAACACAAAAAGAGAAAATTATAATTAAATTTTCTCTTTTCTAACATAAAACCACATTAATTATTCAACTTTAAACAGATTGAAAAACTTTTCTACATTGACGAAGAACAGATATAAAATAATCAATTTCTTCTTTAGTATTATAAAAATATAAACTAACTCGAACGGTAGACGAAATATCCATATTCTCTTTTAGCATTTTACTGCAATGGCTACCTGCCCTAACACATATGTGATAATGATTTAAATATTTACTAACATCGACACTAGAAACACCTTGAATATTAAAAACCAAAATACCACTACTAGAATCCTGGTTATATAAAACAACATCCGGAATCGCTTTTAACTCAGAAAGTAAATACTGCTTTAATTTACTTTCATATTGTTGTATTTTTTCCATACCAATATCCATTAAATATTCAATCGCACTCTTTAATCCTAAAACTTCTAAAATAGGAGGAGTACCTGCTTCAAATAAACTTGGATAATCTACCAATTGATACTTTCCCGCACTATTAAAAGAAAGATTCATACCACCACCATAAAAAATCGGCTGCATCTCTTTCAATAACTCTTCTTTCGCAACTAAAATCCCTATTCCAGTAGGCCCGCACATCTTATGACCAGAAAAACTCAAAAAATCAATGTAAGAAGCTTGAAAATCAACTTTCATATGAGGTACACTCTGTGCTCCATCCACATGAAACAAAATTCCTTTAGAAGAACAAAGTTTGCCAATCTGCGTAATATCGCGACAATCACCAATAACATTCGTAACATGTGCTAAAGAAATAACTTTTGTTTTTTCCGTAATAGATAAAACTACATCATTATAATCTAAAGAATAATCTTCTCTTAAAGGAATATAACGAACAATAATCCCAATCTCTTCAGCCAATCTAAGCCAAGGTAAAACATTAGAGGCATGTTCAGCCGTAGATAACAAAACCTCATCTCCAGCCTGTAAATGATATTTCATATAACCGAAAACAACTAAATTAATCGAATGCGTAGTACCTGAAGTAAAAACCACTTCTTTAGGACTATTGCAATGAATAAAATCTTTCACCACATCTCTAGTAGAATCATATAAATAATCGGTAACAATAGCATTAGTATAAAGTCCTCGATGAATGTTAGCAGTATAATAATTCAAATAATCATTCATTGCTTGAATAACTCTTTCGGGTTTTAATGTAGTAGCAGCATTATCAAAATAAATTAACTTTTTATTACGAAGTATCGGAAAATCATTACACATATTTATTCCTCCTTATTATATTCATAATATTTTATGAAACATTCAAGAAGGTAACAACGCAATATGCCTCAAAAAAGTATATAAATAGCTAGTTAAATATAAAAGCCCTAATCGAGTACAAAACTCCATCAGGGCCTTCAATAATAATATTTTTTTTATAAATTTATGTTTTTTATTTATTATGCAACTTTTTTATAACTTTGAACTTCACCATAAGAAGAAGAAGCGTTCAATGCACCACGAAGTTGTCTATAACCTTCCTCTAACTGATTAACTCTATATTGTAATTGCTGGTTTTCCCTAGACAATTGATCATTTTCTTGATGTAATTGATCATTTTCTTTTTGCAATGTAGTAATTTTTTTAGTTTGATCAGTAACATTACGAAGTTTTTCTTGTAAGGATAAAATAGTAGAATCTTTTTTATTTAATTCTTGCTGTTGTTTAGTATTATTTTGTACAAGATCAGTAACTGCTGAAATCACATCACCAAAAGATTCATCTTTACTTTCATTTTTTTGAGTAAACTTCAAAGAATCCTTAGAAAAAGTGTCATCTACTTTATCAACTTTATCAGATTTTGAAGAGAAAATAGAATCAGGCTGAACTTCTGGCAATTCTACAGTAGGAATATTCACTATCGGTTTAGAAAGAGCTTCCTCAGGCTGAATGTCATTTTTAGGCTCATTAAAAACAGAAGTAGAAGATATTGTAGGTATAACATTTTTACTCGCTGTAACAAAATTATTATCTTTATTTAAACTATTATCTTTATCTTTAGAAACGCCAGGTACTTCTTCAGGTTTAATAGAAGATTCTAAAGCGGAATCAATTTCTTGTTTAGAAACAGAAACATTAGAAACGTCTAAACTTGCCTGCTGAGGAACAGGCTCAGGTTCCACAACAGGTGCAGCATCAATTAAATTATAACTCTTAACTGGAGCATTTTTCGGAACCTCTACAATTTGGCTATCAGGAACATTAGTACTACAATAAAAAGCATTTGGAGTCATTCCAATAAAACTAAACCATTGTCCATCAAGCATATCATGGACACCATCTTTATCAAAAGAATACACAGTACCTTCAGACAACAAATCATTTAAAATGAACTTAACTTCTCCCTGACCACTCATTACTCTATTCAATTTATCTTTTATAGAAGCATTAGCATTAACCATTTTTGTACCGGCAGTAGGATCATTACGAGATGAAACGGCATCGATGACACTCTTAGTACGAGCCTCATTTCTAACCACTAGCAAATACTTATCTTCAACAATTTTGATAGATTTATTTTCAAAAGGAATAACAATATCTCCCTGATTATTTATTACACCAAGAGAAGTTTTTGGAATATCAGGATCAATTACTTCTTTTAAGATAGGGGATACAATATAGCAACCGTTATCTAACTTTTTATCATTAAGAAAATAATAGCAAGCTTTACTTCCATCAGGATTAGTAACTTCCATATAATCACAATAAATCTCTGCTTGTCCCTTATAAGTAACTATCCCTTTCTTTTTTTCAACATGTTTTTCCCCTTGCATCGACACACACCACCTATCATATACTTTCACATACAATAATATCACATAAACCAGAGAAAAACAACTATATTCCCTAGAATTTTTTTTAAATAAAATTGCAAAAAATCAAATAAAAAGATACAATAAATTTGGTGATAATATGAGACAAGATAAAAAATTAATGTTAGGAATGACTATCCTATTTTTATTTACTTTTATAGTATTTGGAACAATCGTTACAACAGAAAAATTAGCTCCCTTTTTTACAGATAGAATCAAAGAAAAATTTGAAACCTATCTAAAAGAAGAATATAAAGAAGAAAATAATAATCTAAAAATTGGTAAAATATCATATAAAAATCAAGTATATGAAGCAAAAGTAACAAATAAAGAAAATAAAAATCTATATTTTTCTATCTACTATCAAAATAAAAAAATAACAGATACATATACCAAAGATTATAAACAAGGAAAAACTTTAATAAACAGTTTAGAAAAAGAGTTAGAAAAAGAAATAAAAAACAAACTAAATAAAAAAGTAACTATTACTTTTCCTCTAACACTAAATAAATATTCAAAAACACTACAACAAAGACTAATTAAAAATGACAATATAAGATCATCGAATCTATTTAATATTAGCTTTAATATAAAAGCGAAACTAGTACCAGAAGAAATCACAAATAAAATTATAGAAGTAGATACCAAATTAAAAGAAACAAATATCTTACCAAATGAGTATTCCATTACAATTAATAATAAAGAAGATAATACAAAGTTAAAAATAAACAATCTAACACAAAACACACTAGAAATAACTTCTCTACATCAAATAATTAGTGATATAATAAATAATAATGAAAGTGATATTATAAAAACAAATAATATTACTTATCAATATACGAAAGGAGAAAACAAATCATGAACGGTTGTATTTTTTGTAAAATAATAAAAGGAGAAATACCTTCTTACACCATCTATGAAGACGATAAAATGAAAGCTTTCTTAGATGTGAATCCAGTAAGTAATGGACATGTATTATTAATACCCAAGACTCATTATAAAAACTTTCTAGATACACCAGATGAATTAATAAAAGAAATGTATCACATCATAAAAACAAAAATCTATCCATTACTAGAAGAAAAATTAAAAATTACAGGACTATCTATCTGCCAGATAGGAAAAGATGTAAATCATTATCACATTCATCTAATACCACAGTATGAAGATGAAGAATTTGACTTCAAATATAATAAAGAAAATATAAAAGATGTAGAAGAAATCTATAACAAATTAAGTTAAGAAATAAGTAAGAACAGCATCAGTTATAATAAGACAAAGTGCCAAAATGGTTATCCATTTTGGTATTTTTTTTGTAATCTTTTTCTCAATCGGTAAAATAACATAAACATAAACAATAGAAAAAACGCCCCATAATAAACTCATACCTAAAGAAATATAAGGACCAAAATTAAATTTTTGATCACGATAATCCCAAAAAACTTTATGAAATAATTTTTCGATAATAACGCCACCTAATAATTCTAACAAAGAAAGCAAAATTACCACTGAAAAAAATAAAATCACCGTCTTCCATAATTTAGAACAATGTAATTTATGAAAAATATTTCTACTAACAATAACAACAATCACCGCCCCGAATCCATAAACCGGAATCCAAGGACCAAATAAAATTCCATTATTCATATTAGGAAAGAAAAAAGTCTTTAGAGAAGTTTCCAAAATATATCCTAAAAAAGAACTAAGAAAAAATAAATTTAAATAATAATACATAAAATCACCAGTAATAGTATGAACCAATAAAAGAAAAACAAACAAAAAGATAAGAATTAAATTCTTACCTCTAATTAATAACACATCGTACCGCCTAAAATAATAGCTAATAAGATATATAACACGATAATAATGACAAAACTATTATTTCTTTTTGGACAGGCAGTATTCTCAGGACAAGACATTAAAACACCTCCTTAAATATAAGCACCTAAGATAATTATTAAAAGAATGAACAAAACTAATATAATTGCTGAAGATGAAATATAATTACTCATATCTTTTCCTCCTTTTTTTATGCTTTCATGATATTTTATGGTAAAAGAAAATTTATGTGATTATATCCGCATATTTATTGCATGAAATTGTTTTTTTTGCTATGATATTCATGAATTAGGAGGAATTATATGAAGAAAAAATTAGGAATTAGTATCTGCCTTATAAGTGCCTTAGTACTGACAGTAACAGGCTGTGGAAAAAAAGCAGAACTAGATGATAACAAAACTGCTGTTTCCCTAAAAGGAATAAAACTAACAGCAACCGACTATTATAATGAAATAAAAAAATCAAACATTTCTAAATTAGTGGATATGATTGATCATCAGTTATTTGATAAAAAATATGAATCAAATGATGATGAAGATCAAGCGGTAGAAGAGCAAATCAATCAATTAAAAGAAAATTATAGTGATGAGACAACGTTCCAAAGTATAATCCAACAATACTTCGGAGTAAACTCAGAAGACGAATTAGAAGATATGCTTAGACTAGAATATAAAAGAAACGAAGCTGTAGAAGAATTTGTTGCTGACAATCTAACTGATAAAGAAATCGAAGACTATTATGATCAAAATATCATAGGAGATATCAAAGCAAGTCATATCTTAATTACACCTGATGTAGATAGTGATGCAACAGACGAAGAAAAAGAAAAAGCTGAAAATAAAGCTAAGAAAGAAGCAGAAAGAATCATTAAGAAATTAGATGAAGGAGAAGATTTCGCAGAACTTGCTAAAAAATATTCTGATGATGAAGCAACAGCAAAAAACGGTGGAGACCTAGACTACTTCAATACAGATGATATGGATGAAAACTTCATGGATGCAGTAAAAAAACTAGACAATGATGAATACACAAAAGAACCAGTAAAAACACAATATGGTTATCATATTATCTTAAAAGTAGATCAAAAAGAAAAACCAAAATTAAAAGAAGTAAAAGATTCTATTAAAGAAACTTTAGCAAATAACAAATTAAATAATAACTCTACTCTTCATTATGAAACACTAATGGATATTAGAGAAGAAAATAACATCAAATGGAATGATGATGAATTAGAAAAACAATATAACGAATTAATGGACCAATTAATTAAAGCATCATCATCAAGCACTACAAACTAAAAAAGTACCATATGGTACTTTTATTTTGTTTTAAATATAAAACATTCCTTATCTTTATAGATTAATTTATATTGGTCATCAATCAATAGAAAACTAGCAATACCACTCTTTCTTGGAACAATAAAATAATCAAACTGATACTTATCTATTAATTCTGGAAAACGATAAGAAAATCTAGAAATATCCTGATAATCTTGATAAGTATATTTAGAATATAAATCTGCTCTACCATCAATAAACACTGGAATATCTTGATAAATTAAATAAGCTCCATAATCATAATAATTAAATAATTTTTTAGGCTTTTCTTCTTTTAACATCGAAATAGCATCATCTGATAAACTCTTAGTAGAAAGAACTTTAGAATAAGAAAAAGAGGAAGCAAAAATAATCAGTAATAAACAAGAGAAACTAAGAAGTAAAAAACAAGAATAAGAATCTAACTTTCTTCTAGGTACATAATAAAAAATAAACATAGTCCATACAATATAACTAAAAAACCAAAAACGAATACTCTTTAATCCTAAATATAAAAAGAATAAATAAAATATAGCATCGATAAGTCTTATCTTTTTCTTACTAACAATCATAACCAGTAAAGTGATAAAGGCAAACACAAAATAAACATAATGAGAAATAGAATTCAAATTACTTGGTTGCCATTCTGCAATCGTAGAAAGCATCAGGCTATCTGCCATATTTTGATAAGGATAAAAAAGCATCTGTATACCATGTGGATTAATAACCACTGCTATTATACATAAAAAAACAACCAAAAGATAAGTAAAAATCTGCTTTTTAGAAATTCTTTCTGCTTCTATCTTAGAAAAAGAAAATTGGAACAATCCACAAAATAAAACAAGGATACATAATAAATATGGTAAATTAGACGATCCTCCATGAATATTAGCCCAGATGAGACTAATAATAGGTAAAAAATAAATTCGCTTAGAATTAGGATGATAAAAATAATAAAAAATAAGATAAACACTAACTGCTAAAAGTAAAAAACTAAAAAGTTGCGGACGACCACTAAGTCCTGTAAAAACTAAAGCAAAAAACACCGTCCAAAGTAAAGCAAAAGGTAAATTTTTTAAATATTCTTTTTTTTGACTAAGAAAAAGAAAGAATAGCAGTCCTAATGTAATGAAAAATACATAAATAAATAAATGATACTTACCAAAAACTAAATATAAAGAATAAAGAATAATTTCAAATAACCATTCATGAGAAATCCAAGGATAAGAAAAAAGACTCCAAGAAAAAACATCATGCGTTAATATCGTCGAATGACGAACCATATATTCTCCTGCCTTAAAATGCCAGAAATAATCAATATCCATTCTTAAAAAAAGCATCAAAAACAAGCCAAAACAAAACAAGAAAATAGAAAAAGAAAATATTAATTTGTGTTTTAAAATAAACTGTTTAATCTTCATAATACAATCCTTTCTGATATAATTTTTCTCGAATTTTAAACTCTAACTCCCGACCAGAATATTTTTTACTTAATCTTCGATAAAGTTTTTCATACTCTCTTTTTTGAATATCCTTAGTATCAGAAAATTCTACATTAGCAAGTCCTTCATTAATAACAGACACATCATACCCTAAGTTTTGCAAATCATAAGTAATTTTCTTTCTTAAAACCATACCACCTCGACTACGATTACTCTTAATCAATCTAGTAGCAATTTTCTCAATTTTAACAATCTGTTCTTCCTTAGTAAAAACAGCTAATTCCCGGTAAATAATATCAGAAGATACACCCTTATCTAATAACTCTCGTTCAATTTTAAAAGGGCCTTTAGAAGTAGTTATCATTTGTTGATTAATATAAGCCTTCGCAAAACTACAATCATCTAAATATCCCTGCTTCAATAACTTATCAATAGCCTGATTTACATACTCTTCTGGATACTGTTTCTTTAAAAGCAATTCTTTCAAATCTTTAACCGAACGAAATCTACTCTTTAAAGACTTTAAAGCAACATAATAAACATCATATTCTTGATTCATTTTTAATATTTTATCGCGATCTTTATCATTAATCGCTTTTTTTAATAGTAAATCAAAATTTAAGATAACATCTTCATATAAAGATAACTCTTCTCCAGATTCTAACATTAATTCATATTGACCATTCTTTTTCTTCTTATACTTTAATATATTCACTTTATCACCCAAAAACAGTATAGCAAGACTAAAAAATTAAGTAAATAAATAACCAAAAAAAAGAAGAAAAGTATTACTTCTCTCCCTTCTTTATCTCAATAAGTCCTTCTGTAATTTCTTCTAACGCTCTTCCGATATTTTTCTTACTCTTATATGAAGATGCTGGCATTTGCAAATACCCTGTCCTTGATATTTCTTTACTACGTCTAGCAGCAATATGAACAAGTTCGTACTTAGAATCTACAATATTAAGTAATTTATCAATAGAAGGATAAATCATTTGTATCACACTCCCTAGTATTAGAATAAAACACATTACAAAAATAATCAAGGAACCTGACAAAATTAGACACAAAGAATTTATTTCATCTTTTGAAAAACTAAAAGTAAAAAAACACCCGCAACTAAAAAACAACTTCCAAACAACCGAATTAAATAAGCCTCTTTCTGATAACTAGGAACTCGCATATAATTTCGATAATTCCTAACTAAAAAATATAAATAGATAAAAAAAGTAATAGTAAGAGTCAAAGTAAAAATATGATTTGCTTCCTTATCATAAAAATCATAGTGACTCTCTATATATTTTTTCTCATCATAATCTCCTCGAATATTTAAAATAGCCAAGATAATAAAAAGAAACCAGAGTAAATCTTCAAAATTTAATCTAAAAATTTCACTATTCATACTCTAAATATATTTCTAAAAAAAATAATTAATACAAAAACGAGCATAACAAAATATCATATATGCTCGTCTTAAAATAATAACTTATCTAAACTGACAACAAGAACCACATTGTACATTACTAACTACATTCTCTTCAGAACAAGTATATTGTGGACGATAAGTATGTTTAAACACATGATGATTTATGATTCTAGTATGAATTGGACAAACATGAGGGACTTCATGAACGATAGTTTTATGAATACATTTTTGTTGAACACCTTCTTGAATAGGAGCTCCCATACCAGAAGACATATTCATATTCATGTTCATACCATTCATCTGACTATTCATATTAATATCCACATTCATATCATTATCTACTACATTATTATTACCCTGAACAGTAGAATCAAAATCAAAATTATTTTGATCAAACATTATAATTACCTCCTATATTTTATCATATGTAAGAGATAATTTTAGAAAACGACAAACGCCTAATTAAAAAGGTAACTTCATATTACCATTAGAAAATTGCTTCATCATCTTCTTCATCTGCTCAAATTGTTGCAGTAACTTATTCACCTCTTGTACAGATCTACCACTACCTTGAGCAATTCTTGTTTTACGACTAGCCTTAATAATCTCTGGATGACGTCTTTCCTTTGGAGTCATAGATAAAACAATAGCTTCAATATGAGCAAGTTGTTTTGGATCAATCTTCACATTAGAAAGTCCCATCTTTTTAGCTCCGGGAATTAATTTTAAAAGATTCTCTAGAGGTCCTAACTTCTTCATCTGTTTCATAGTAGATAAAAAGTCCTCCAAATCAAACTTACCTTGTTGCATTCTTTTTGCAGTCTTCTCAGCTTCCTTCTCATCAATAGCTTCTGTTGCTTTTTCTACCAAAGAAACAATATCTCCCATACCAAGAATACGTCCTGCCATACGTTCTGGATCAAAAGATTCTAAACCATCTAATTTTTCAGAAACACCAACAAACTTAATAGGTACATGTGTTAAATGACGAACAGATAAAGCAACACCACCTCTAGTATCACCATCTAACTTAGTAAGAATAACACCCGTAAGAGGTAGCTTATCATGAAATCCAGTAATGACATTAATAGCATCTTGCCCCATCATAGAATCAATAACTAATAAAATTTCATCAGGATGAACAGCAGTACGAATATTTTCAAGCTCATCCATTAACTCCTCATCAATATGCAAACGACCTGCTGTATCGATTAATACATAATCGTAATGATTTTCCTTCGCATAATCAATCGCATTACGAGAAATCTCTACCGGATCTTTCTTTCCTTCTTCATAAACTTCTATATTAAGTTGTTTCCCTATTTGTTTTAATTGATCAATTGCTGCTGGACGATAAATATCACAAGCAACAAGTAACGGCCTCTTAGCATGTTTCTTTCTTAAAAAGTTAGCAAGTTTTCCAATAGCCGTAGTTTTACCAGCACCTTGTAATCCTACTAACATTAAAACAGCAGGATTACCTTTTAAACAAATATCTGCCTGTTCTCCACCAAGTAATTCCGTAAGTTCATCTTTAACAATCTTAACAAATAAATCCCCTGGATTAATACTACTCGCAACTTCTTCTCCAAGAGCTTTCTCTTTAACAGTATTAGTAAATTCTTTAACTACTTTATAATTAACATCTGCTTCTAATAAAGCCAGACGTATCTCACGCATCATATCAGAAATATTATCTTCTGTAATTTTTCCATAACCTTTAATTTTATGAATCGCATTTTGTAAACGATCTCCTAAACTTTCAAACATATCATCACCTAGCAAATATTATACAAAAAAAATAATGACAAGTAAATGAAAAAAACAGGTTTACCCTGTTTATATAAATGGAAATAATAAGTGTCCGCACATCTAATTACCTAAATGTAAGTTATTTTATTGATTTAATAGTAACATGTTTGAACTTTTGTAGTCAAACATTGCACGTGGATAATTATTTATCCAATC
>JAGHJJ010000123.1 GCA_017886705.1 Bacilli bacterium
GGTTCAATGTCAAATAGTGTTGGTGAAACCAAAACTTATGATAAATGAACTACGTAAGAGGACTAGAAATTAGTTCTCTTTTATTGTGTAATCAAAGGATTATAAATTCCTTTAATCAGCATAATTCTAGTTTTTAAATGTGTAAATTTTCTATAACCACAAGCATTATGCATAACTTGTTTAATAACATTATTTGTTCCTTCAACAATTCCATTAGATAATTCGTAATCAAAAGCATTGATGATATAACTTTCGAAATTTAAAAATGTTTTAATGGCTTGTTTAGTATATTTATTTAGCTTCTTATTATCAACATTATGAATAATATTAAGAAATTTTTCTTTATCTCTTTTAGTGATAGATTTAATAATTCCTTGATATAAGTTATATACATAATTTAGTGTAGTATCCGTATTTATAAGATACTGAACTATATCATATTGACTAATTTCTTTATTAAAGTTTTTAGAATATTTTTTGTTAGTCTTGTCCAATTCATCTTCATTTTTGAGTATTAATTTCCAATATTTTTTAAGTTTATTATAGTTAGGATTTGACTTATTACATAAACTAAGCCTTGTTTTATCTAAGGCATTTCTAATTTGAATAATGATATGAAACCTATCAGGAATTAAAATAGCCTTAGGAAAGAGTTTATGCATTAATTTATAATAAGGTTTAAATAAGTCCATAGTAATAAATTTGACATTATTTCTTTCGGAGCGTGGATATCTAGAAAAGTATTTATAGATGTCATTAGAAAGTCTAGAATTATTAATATCAAATATATTTTTTTTATCATGATCAACGATAATAAAAGCCATTTTAGAGACGGTATCTTTAGTAGCTTTAAACTCATCGATACCGAAAGAGGTAGGTAGCTTACCATTATTTTTAATCAATTCATCTTTAGATAGATCATAAAGAATTCTGTTGGTGGAATTAGTAGAAATACCATTTCGAAAGGAAATGTTTTTCTCAGAGTCCTTAGTCATTAAATCCAGAGTTACGGATTTACGAGTATCATTAGAGATTTGTTTATGAAAATCAACAATATCGGTAGAAGCGGTAAAAGTATGATTACAATGTTTACAGAGAAATCTTTGTTTATCTAAAAGCAGAAGTGTATTATAATTCGAAACTTTAGTAAGTTTGATTTTACAATTTTTCTTAAAATTCCATTTAATAATATCGTTAAAGCCTTCATTAATACAACCACATTTAGGACAATAATCAGGGATATAAGTTAGATATCCATGAAAAATTTTTGTTTGGATGCCTTTTATTTTCTTAATTTCTAAGCAATCATCTTCAAAATAAATATTTTTGTCTTTAATATTTAATATTTTTTTAGTATAATCAGTATGAGTCATATAATCAGATCCTTTCGATGTTTTATTGTGCAATTACATTGTATCATAGGTTTCTGAAATGACTCTTTTTTATAGACTAAAATAGTGTCAGCAATTTTACTCACCAACACTATTTATTATAGAACC
>JAGHJJ010000036.1 GCA_017886705.1 Bacilli bacterium
TAGCAAATGAAAGTGGGAAAAGTTTGTTTAAATAAATTATGAATAAATTTCTTGCTATAGTAAGAAATTATATGAATAATTTACCTAGATAAAATTATCAATAGTATTGATTATTTTATCAGTCTTATAAAGTTAATCATTACGAAGTTTTGAGTTACTTTTAAGACAGACGGTTTCTAAGGTGTTAAACCTTAGCCCCCATATCTTGATACTTGTGTCAAGATATCTAGGGGGTTATACATCTTGACATGGTATAAATATCATACAAGATATGTAAAAAAGGAGGTTTTATATGAACGAAGGTTTATCTTATTCATTTCATTTAGGAAGTGATAAAAACAAGAAAGTAAATGTAAGAAACAAGGCAAAAGAAAATGCTAGTGGTACTACTTCATTATCTAATAATGCTATTCAAAATATTAAACAACTTGGAAAAGTTAATCATCATAATCTAAGAAAGTATGATAATCAATTAGAATTAATAAATACTATTAAGGGTACAAATGATATTATTAACGATGTGAAAGATTTATATTTAGAATTGTTTGAAGAAGCAAAATTAGAATACAACAACAAACAAAAACGAGATGATAGAAAAATAGAAAATTACTTTGATAAAATCAGTAATGATACTAAACACGATCTTGCTTGTGAAATAATTATTGAACTTGGAGATATGAAGTATTGGGAAAATAAATCTAAAAAAGACAAATTAAAAATGGTTGATGTTTTTAAAGACCAAATTATAGATTTAGAAAAAGTTGTACCTAATTTTAAGGTGGCAAATGCTACTATACATTTTGATGAATCTAGTCCTCATCTCCATATTATAGGAGTTCCTTATAAAGATAATTGTAAAACAGGTTTATCAAGACAAGTTGGAAAATCTGATGTATTTACTAAAGAATCTTTAACTATAATCCAAGATAAAATGAGAGTTTATTGTATCAATTCATTTAATAAAGTTTATAGTTTAAAAGAAGAACTTAAAGAAAAACAGCAAGGTAGAAATCGAGATATTAATGTAAAAGATATGGGCAATTATCAGAGAATGAAAAAACAGCTAAATCAAGATAAAGATAAATTAGATAAAGCCAACAAAAAATCATTGGAATTAGATAATAAGTCCAATAATATAAAAGAACAAATTAATAATCTTAAAATTTCTAAATTGAATAAAGATAATCTTATTTTATCAAAAGAAGATAAAGAAAAACTTATTAAATATATTGATGAAGTCGAGAAAACCAATAATGACTTTAAATCAATTCATAAACTATCTATTACTTTAAATGATGTAGATACTGAACTTAAAGAAAACAAGAAAAATATTGCCAAATTAGAAAAAGAAAATTATAAGTTAAAACAGACTATTGAAGATTTGAATTATCAAATAAATGAAGACAAGGAAGAAATAAGTAAACTTAAATCTACTATAAATAATTTAAAACAAACTATCTCATATTTGAAAGATAAATTTGATAAATTGATTTCGTTCCTACATAGTAAAATTCATAACTGGTACGATAAAGATGATAAATATTTAAATGTTATTAATGATATGTATAAAGATGAAGTTCTTGATGATGAGGATATTGATGATATAGGTTTAAACACAAAAAAAGATGACTTTGAAATATAAGGTCATCTTCTTAATATTATTTAATTAGTTTAGATTCTAAATTTTATATTTAGATGTTTTATGTTTTATAAATTAAAGCATTTTAAAATATAATTATCATAAAATTGAAAAAAGGTTATGTTTAAATTGCTTTAAACTTATAATTTTTAATACTAATTATCAAAAAATTAATAACCAAATAAAACATAGTCAATAGAAATTGCATATTTTATTAATAGTAATATTATAAACTTCTACCTTTTTCTTCTTGAATAATACTATCTTGATTTAGAAATGAATTTAATTTATTAATATTTATATCGTATTTAATTTTTCCTTGTTCATCCTTCGAAGCAAGTAAAAAACTATCAGCTGTATCTTTTATTAACCTTAACTTATAATTATTTTCTTCTTCTGCACTTATGTTTGGATTTTCTAATTTGTAATCAGTTGCCATAACTTCTTGTATGAAAAAGCGAAATTGTTTAGAAAATTCTAATTGTTCAGGAAAATTTTTTCCAATAAATTCATCATACATTGAATCAAACTCTCGAATATTTTTTGCTCGTTCTGTACCCAATCCAAAAGGATAATTTTGCCCAAGTAAATCAATTACAGTTTTCCAATCTTTTGATTTGTCATATTTACTATATTCAACTAAACCTTGTTTTTCTAAACTTTCAAAAAAATGTTTAACATTAACTTGTATTCTGTCAGTTGGAACAATACTTTGTCCACCTTTTGAAATCCACTCTCTAGCAATATATTGTTCTCCTTGTGGTTTAAAAAATTGCTCTCCATTACAAACATGAATTGTTATATCTCTATCCGATATTATTTCATCTAAAGCTCCTGCAACTCGTTCATCAATTTGATATTTAACTTTATAATTTCCATTTTCATCTATGTATTCATTAATGTGAGCTCTAGCAATACTTGAATTTCTAAAAATCGAAAAGAATAGTGCATGAACTGGATTATCAGTAGCATAAACATAACTACCTCTTTGAGTGCTTTCAGCCGAGTTAATAACTTCTAAATTTTCAGGACTTCCATGATATAAAACATCTGGTACATATTCAAATATATTGCTATCAGCTCCTAGTGTCGATTTTATTTCTTCTAAACTCATGCCACTTCTTCTTAATTTATTTACTTGTTCTTCAATTGGTAAAAAATTTTTCATTTGTTCTTCATATTTTGACATTTCTTTTTCCAATTTTTTATCAGAAATAAGGTCTCTTAATCTTCTCATATAACTATCTTTCAACTCCATATTATCTTTAAAAATTAAATCTATATTCTTAGATAATTCATCAAAAATGATGTTTAAATCGCTTATTTTTTTATAATATTTTATAAAGCGTTGTGTTCTATCATCTTCTTTATCAAATCCTATTGCAGTTCCCATATCAACTATAAAAGATGATAAATTTTCTTGAAATTGTACATCACTTATATATTCTTTATATAAATCTTTACCATTTGAAGACATTTCTAATAATTCATCTTGATTACACGTAAATATAATTTTATCAATTTGTGTTTGTGTCAAATCATTTGGAAAAGAAGATATTAGTTTTTTTACAAATTCTACATTTTTACCATAATTAGATTTTGGATCACCTAATCTATATTTTTTTGCAAAGTCTTCTGCATAATATTGAACTAATCCCTCAGTTATAAAATGCCCAAATTCATCTTTTAAAGTATCATTATTATTAGATAAATTAGGTCTTATAAAATAGTGAAATATTTCATGAATTACTATACTATCAACACATGACTTTATTATTTCATCATCTGTTTTACAATCGCTAAAAGATTTTGAATATGGATATATATGAATTTTATTATCACCTTTAGTTCTTCCACCATGTGCAGATGGGACATGATTTACACTATAATTTTCTGGATTATCTATACCATCTTGTTTACTAAAAAATTCAATATCTTCATTTGATGGTTTTTCAATTATAATAAATTGAGAATTTAATAAATTATTTATAGTTTGTAATTGTTCCAGTGTTAAGGAGTTTCCGTACTGATTTTTAATACAAGTTAATATATAATTAGCATACTCATTAATTGATTGTTGGATTTTATCATAGTTAATGTTCATAATTATCACATACCTTCTATATATAATTATAACATCATTTTGATGCTTTTTAATCAACAAGTATTTTATTTTATATAAATTTATGTTAAAATGAATATAGAAATTGATATTACTTACCAAGAAGCAAAAAGTTGTAAATAACTTTACCACTTGCTCCATATGAAATCCAAGAACTAGTCAACGACTGGTTCTTTTTTTATATCTCCCTAGTCATCTTGGAAATACAAAGAGAGCACTAAAAAAGATGGTATTTGCAATTAATATCATCCTTTTTGTATATTTTTAACTAATGTTTTTTTTAAAATTCTCTCTCCATTTTTAGCACCAGTTCCTAAAGCAGATATTTCAACTCCTGTTTCCCTTTCTAACCAGTCAAAGTATTCTCTTAAATATCTATTAAAATAATAATCTTCTAAATTACCAGATTCACCTTTAAAATCTAATCCTAAATGTTGAAAAAAATTTAAATATAAACTAGATGGAGTATTGATTTGACAATTTGTTTTTAATTTTTTTATATCTAAATCAAATACTCTTCGCTCCATTTTTGTTACTGTCGTTTGTTCAGACTGATCAAATATAGTATTAGGTGGAAAATCACTATCTACCATTGGAAGTTCAATTAACTTTGTTCCATATTCAAATAATCCCTTAGATTTATACATTAATCGTTCTAATTCTAATGCTTCAAGTAATGTTATAGTCTCTAAATTCTTTGATTTATAATTATCTCCAAAGACTTGTTTTAAACACACTTCCGGACAATGACTAATAATTTTCTTTAGTCTTTTAATATTTAAATAATTAGGAAAACATTCAACATCACCACGGCAAGGATAACTTCCATACATTGATGCAAGATTAATTTGAGTCCAAGTTAACTCTTCACCTTTACCATAATTACCTGAATAAATATATTCACCAAATTTAGTTATATTACTTATTCTTATTGGAAATGGCCTTATAACCATAATTGTTTGTAATAATCTCTCTGCAGAAATTCCAGAATCTGCAAGTAGTTGCATAGTAGAAACTTCTCTACAAACGGTATTAGGATAATGTCCACTATGATTAATATCTAAATCACAACCTTGTGAACCTTCTAATATTACATATTCTAAAGGATTTTCAAGATGTTCATATAATCTTTCATGCCACTCATCATTTGAACAAACAATAGCATTTCTAAAGGTCTTAAAAAACTCTAATTTTTTATCTTTAAGAATTTTCTCACAAGTAACAGCATTACAACCTTTAAATGTTGAACCACTCTTGATATATTTCCTTTCATATTGTTTATGTCGCTCTTCAATTAAAGGAACCATTTCATGAACATAAATTTTTCTATCTCCTAGATATTTACTAACTTGTTCATATTCATTTTTAAATACTTCCATATCAATAGCGGACCCTGGACCTATAAATAACTCTGTATTAGGATTAACTGATGATACAGGGATATTTCTAAAAACAGTAGCATTACCATTTTCATCTACAAAAGTGTGTCCTGCATTTGGCATGCAATTAGTAACAGAAGCGCCTAGATTAATAGATTTATCTGTTGCTATTTCCCCTACCACTTTAGCTTTACCACAACTGCCAGCTTCCCCATCTATTACCGATATAACATTTTTAACCATAACATCCCTCTAAATAAATTTTACTTTAAATCATTAATAACACCATTGATTAAATTTAAATCTGATGGAATAATCCATTTTACATTTGCCATTTTAAATAATACTAAAGGTATAATGGCACCACTTCTTGCACCATCCATCCATTTAGGATTATTAGGCATTAACTCATATAATTCATCAAGGGAAATATCATAAAATACCTTTTCAGTACCTTTAATATAATCTTCTAAACTAAGCATATATTTATGAATATTATCGTCAAATAAAGTATTATCTACTAAATTAAATCCAGTTAACAATTCAAATCTTTCTTCTCCACCAGTAAATATTGCACAATCATAATCTTCATCTAATTCAATATTAGATAATTTTTCTCTAACAAATTTTTCCATCTCTTCTACAGTATCACCACTATATTTATCATTAACTTTATCAAAGTTATTTAATAAATCAGCAACACCAATAGTTAAATTTTTTGTATCAGTTATTTTATCACCTACAAAGGTTACTAATTCAGTAGTTTTACCACCCATGTTAATAATTAAGACTTTCTTGTCATTATAATTATTTTCCATAGCCTTTGCTAAATAATAATTTTCAATACCATGACTAATAATATTGAAATGTAAATCAAATTTTTCATTAAATAACTTAACTAAATCTTGTTTTCTTTCCTGTATTAAATTTCTAAATATACCTGTAACAAAAATATTTGTATTATAATACTTTAAATCATATTTAACCTTTATTTCTTCGAAATAATCACATAACTCTTTTAAATTACTTTCACTAATACCTTTCTCCTTATCAAAGTCATTTTTAAAATAAATAGAATGTTCTTCTATAAGTTTTAATGTATCTTCATAACAATATACTTTAATTGTCGATGAACCAAGATCAATATAATAATTCTGCATAATCCTCACTCCTACCTCTTATTTTAACACAAACTCAAAATAACTTAGATTTTTTATTTCATTGTTGAGCTACTACCACTTTTCACTTCCATAAACATAAAAGATTTACCACCATCATTTTCCCAATATTTTTCTTGCTGGTAAATAGACTTTGTCATTCTTTGTTCAAATATTTGCTGACTTTGCATAGAAGCATCAGCAAAACTTAAATGATATTGATACATAAATTCAGAAGTTTTTACATTTTTAATAGCTTGTTTTAACTCATCAGAAGAAAATAGCTGAGCAATACTATTATAATATTCATACATTGTTCTATATGCACCAATTAATTGAGAATTATCAAGACCATTAAAATCAATATTTAATCTAAAAAAATTATTTAACTCAAATAAATTATTTTTTAATTTGTTAAAGTGTCCATTAATTATTTCTTCTTCTGTTTTTCTGGATGTCATTTGTTCATTTGGATTAACTTGACTTAATAACGAAATTGAGTGTTCAAAACTTTGCTCATCTAAAAAATTACTATAAAAAATAGAAATATTATTTCCCGATAGAATTTGTTTATGATAATATCGATTGATATCACTATCATGGATTAAAAAAGCATTAAATCCTAATATATCTGCTTCATGCTTAGGAGAATCAATAGTAGGATCACAATGCAAACAATGATAAAATCCATTTTCATCTCGAACAATAACTTCAAAATTCCCATGTGAACCTATTGGATTTTTATTTTCATCAAAAGTTTCTGAATTCTTATATAAAAAAGGAATATTGAATGATTCACATAAAAAACTCATTAACTGACAATAACCTTGGCAGACTCCTTTATTTGTTATTAGAGTACCAATTATATCATGACTAGTATCCTGTTCAACATAAACTCTATCAGCAACAAATTCATATATCGCAACAAACAATTCTAAATTATTTAATTTTCTAGACATATTATCATCATATATTACCATATTATTTAATTGATTAAAAAAATTCTTAATTTGTATAGCTGCTTTTGATAATTCTTCATCTGTATATGGAACATTATCACCATTATATCTAGTATAAGTCATCAATAATTTCTTTTTAATATTTTCTAATTCAAACTGATTATTTAATTGTTCCATTTAAAATCCACCTCTCTGCTACATTTATATCTACAAATTTCTACTTCAACTCTAAAACATTTAGTATTTTATTACTATATACATTAATCCTACTGATGCTATTTTCTCATTTCCTCACTATAACACACATAGAAGTAGTAAACCCTGGTATTTCAGTAGAAATCCATCTTCTTTCTATTATTAAATTATTATTTATAATTTCACTTTCTAATTCACTCCAATTAACAATTCTACAAGATGTTGCTGCAATATTTAATTTAGTACCATTATTCATTACTGTCCGTTCTACATTTTTAAAAGAATCTTCTATATTACTAGAATAACTTTCTATTCCATCACCTAAAACACATAATAAACATCTTCCATTCTCATTAAGATGTTCTTTAACAAATGTTAGAAACTTATCTCGATGTTCTTTCGTAATAAACATATGTAATACAGCTACTGAATATATAAAGTCAAATTTTTCTTCCATTTTATCTTTTATTAAATCAAAAGGTCTAAATTTATTCTTATATTTATTTTTGGTAATTTTATTACACATTTCAATTACTGTTTTAGAGTAATCAACAGCCAAAACATTATAACCTTTGTCTAAAAAATAAATTGCATCTCTACCCTCACCACAACCAAGATCCAAAACCATATTATTTTTAGAAATATTATATTCATGAAAAAAATTAATAACATCTGGTGTTGGCTGTTTAGATGTCCACATCATTTTTTTATTATAAACTTGTGAATATCTCTTTTCATAAGCCATATAATAATTAATTTCATCAGAAACATTATTATCTATATTAGTTGGTTTATTTTCTTCTTGATAGTCTTTTTTTAAATCATTCAAATTATCTTTCTTAAGTTGCATCTTATTTCCTCCTTTAATCGTTTAATTAAATTCACTGCTATACTAAAACAATAAAAATAGAGAACCAAAAAAATGAGTCATCTTCCTATCAAATAACTACGTCATATTCTACTATTATCATCAAACTGTGTCAACGATTGAATTTCTTAGTATAACCTCTTCGTAAGAATATCATATCATTTTTTGAAAAAATTAAACTGTAATATAATATATTTCTTATAAAAAAGTAATCAATTATAAATAATGAAAGAAATGAAAATAAAAAATTAAAATCTAATCGCAATTTAATACATAATATGATATAATATAGACTTTATAAGAACCACAACCTTGCAAAAAACAAATAAGAAAAAATTAAAACACCCTTACTAATAAAAAAAGAAAGCAGATGATTATATGGAAATAAAAAGAAATGATAACTCAATCATAAAAAAAAGAAAAATAAATTTTAAAAATATTAAAGCATATGATGAACTTAAAGTAAAACAAGCTGTTGAGTATTTAAATAATGAAATTACAAACAGTCTTGTATCAAATTTTGATAATATTACCTACGTATTTGAAAAAAAAGATAAACCAATGAAATTTGCAACCTATAACAAAAATACTGGATGTATTAGTTCTTGCAAAAGACTAAAGAAAAAATTAAATAAAATTGGATTAAAAACATATTTTGTTAGCTGCAAAGCAACTGATTTTTCAAATCAAGCGGGTAACGAATTTGTAAAAGAAGCTCATATATTTTTACTTTACCCTTCATTAAAAAATGAAAAACTTTATTTTACAATTTTTGATCCAGGTTTCCGAGTTACAAATACAATATCATTCTATGATGGTGAAAATTCTTTAAAATATCCATATCTATCACAAGGAACAATGAGTGTAAAATTTCTTCCAAATAATACCGACTATCCTTATGAATTAGTAGCTAATAAAAGAATAAACTATAAACACGAAATCATAGATGCTAATGTTCATTGGGATTTCAATCCATATTATGAAACAGTAAATATTGATGAATATAATGAAAAATTATATGGTGCAATGTTTTCACTAAAATTAATGAATTATCCTAATGATTTAAATAAATATATTTGTATTCGCTCCAAAATATTAGAAAAAACAATAGAAATATATACTATTAATAAATGTAAATTATATTCTTTTAAACAATTAGCAAATCTAAATCAACAAGAAATTAAAAATTTATTTAAAGACTATTTTTTACAAGCTGAAATACCAATGAAAGAATTAAATAAATTTTCAAAAAATATTTTTATATTAATACATAATGTAGATACATATATAAATCAAATAATTGATCCCTGTGTTATAAAAGAATACAATCCCGGATATAACTGGAACAAATAACTTTTTATCAAATCTATTTTTAATTAAAAAAAAGTATCCTCTCACTAAGAGCAGGATACTTTTATATTAAGCAAACAAATAATACCTACTTATCAAGTAATAAATATCTATAATACCTAATTTTCTAAAACCCAGGATTGAAAATATTTAATTTTTGTATGGCAATATTCGCAATACCCCTTTGTAACATCAATGGAAGCACCACAATTATGACATTTAATAATATTGACACCTTCATTTAATTTTAATGTATCATCATAAATTCTTTTTAATATATAAACCTCATCAACAAACTTTGAAGTAATCTTATTATTTTCAAAAGTTACAATTCTAACATTTGCTTTAACATTAACAAATAAATTATCATCTTTAACATATTCCTGAAGTTCTATAAAATCGATAATATCATAATCAATAATATTAGTAGACTCATAATATTTATTTCTAATTTCATAATTTAAATTATTAAAAAACGTTTTTTTATCAATTTTACTTCTATTCCAAAAATCAATCTGTTTCTGATTTTGTTTATCCTTATATTTTTTTATTGGTCCTAATATAACATATCCATCAATAATATAAAAGAAATAATATAAAATTAATGCTAATATGATTCCATATATAAATATTTTAGAAATATCATACGAATTAAATGTCCTGGAAGTAAATTTAATAAAAAGAAATGCTAATAATAAACTAATAATCAAGTCAACAATAGCAGTAATAATTCTATACGTATTACTTTGAAGAATTAAATCATAGTGATATTTTCCACCTAAATCTTTATCTGTATAATCAATATTATAATATGTTTTACAATAAGGACAACCAGAGCTAAAATCCCTTAATTTTGCATGCATTCCACAATTAGGGCATGTATAATCTTCATTTTGTTGACTTTCTGAAATAAATGTATATTCCATCCTAGAATCAAACAATTTCTCAGTATGTATTAATCTATGATTAACATAATATTGTTTTTCACATATAATTCCATTTTTTATATCATCATTACAACTATTATCTGTGTTTCTTTCTAAAATTTTATTTCCAACAATATATTTAGTTTTAATATTAATATTAAACTTCTGTAATTTTTTTAAATGTGAATTATCTGATATTAAAGCCATAGTATCATATCCTATCTATTGTTATTATTGTTATTATTATTGTTATTATTATTTGATGAAAATCCACCACTAGAACTTCTAGAAGTAGATGGACTATAATGCGGTATTATATTAAATATCGTATTAGTTAAGACAATTCCGTCAATAGAAGAATTAGTACACTTAGACGTAATAACTGTAGCTTTAGCAAGATCATTTCCAATCACTAAAGAAATATTTTCTTTTCCCGCCCTAACTTGACCATTAGGATTTTGCTCTAAAAAATTATATATTTGTTCTAAATCAGATTGTGTTAATTCATAATACCTAGTCAAATCAATACATCTTTTTTTTCTAATTAATTCTTCATAAGTTTCTGGTTCTCTATTCATTATTTAACTCCTTATCTATATAATAAAATTCAATATTTTGAAATGGCAAATTAATAGCTTGTATATGATAATATGCATTATTTTTTTGTTTCACATAATGATAATCCCTTAAAGCAGATGTTGTAAAAAATATATTATTAAAATTTTCATTAGAATACATATATTTATATTCTTTTATAAGATTAGAAATATCATATTTATAAAATCCCTCTTTATCTGATTCTATATAATCTAATACACCTTTATATATTTGATGTGTACAAACATGTCTTTGCTTTGTTCTATTTTCATCACCATAAGTAACTAAATTACCAGTTAATAACATAATATATAAAGAATTATTTTCAGGATATTCACATACTTCATTTATTAAATCTTTTTTCATATATATAACTATTTTTGAATTAGGCGTAAAATAAACAACATCCCTTGTTTTCTTGATAATTTGAGATTCCAACTTATATAATTGATTATCCACTTTTAGAATAAATGAATTATCATCATAAATATACTCTAAATTTTTATCACATTTAATAATATCTTCAAGTAATGGATAATCATTTACATTTCTTCTAGTTGGTATATATTTACTAATATCCTCTAATCTCATCTTAGTAACATATTCATAAACAAACTCATCATTATATTCATCTTTTGAATAATTTCTATCTTGATACATCAACTGTTGTAATTTACAAGTATAACTTTTATTTGACTTATAATTATTCTTAACAAATGGACATCCCGTTTTACATAAATATAAATAACCACATTTTCTACATTCCTCATTAAATGGTTCCTTATTATGATTTTTAAATATTTTGTTATATGCAGTATTCATAATTTCTTCAACACTATTATTATATATATTACCATAATAATAATCAGGATTTTTTTGTCCTCTAACACAGGAATAAATATCTCCATTTTTTTCTAATAAAAAAAACTTTTCACCACAATTATCACAGTTAGAACAATATCCTGGACCAAACTCATCAAACCAAGGACCATTTACACCATAATCCAAATCCGTTCCATCAAATTCCTTATGCATTCTCTTATAAAATTCTACTTGTTCATCTTCACTCATATGATGAAGAATACCATTAGAATTATAATCAAAACCAATCATAAAATTAAAATCATTCATATCTAAACATGTATTTTTATGTAAATATTTTATATCTTCAATAATTTCATCAATATAACTATAATGCTCTCTAAAAACTGTAGAAGATACTTTCTTTTTATTAGGAATATCTTCTAGTAATTCTATATTTTTAAATATTTTCTCTAAAGTTTTTTGATTTCCTTTAGTTATTCTATACTCATCATGAAGTGACAATGGTAAATCTAAACTTCCTGATATAGAAACATTAAATTCTTTAATAATATCAATATGTTTATCTATACTATATAAATTTGTTTTGATATGTGGTCTTCCTATTTTAAAACCAGCATTCATAATAAGTTCTTTATTTTGTTCATAATAGTCACTAATATATCTTATTAAATCATAAAAATCATCATGTGATAAAGTAGTTACCTCTCCTCCATGTAAGGATATATTAAAAGGAATTACATTGGAACTCTTCATCTTGTCTATAGCATATTTTAAAGTATCAAGAGCTTTCATGTTATGATATTCATCTTTAGTATTATCCTCTAGATAACAATATCTACAAGCCATATTACAAGCCATGGTTGGAACATATAATAAATGTATGAATTTATTTACTTTCACTTCATTTCCCCCTAATAGTTTGAATTATAATATTCATCATATAAATCAAAATAATTGATTGATGTAGGACTTTCTTTAAATGCCCGTTCATTAACATATACATCACTTGGAATAGTTATGCTATATAAACTCGTACATTGTCTAAAAGCAGATGAGCCTATTTCTCTTAATTTACTATTTTCGGTAAATAATACTTCAGATAATAATGTATCCCCATAAAAAGCATGACCACCAATTCTAGTAACCCTATCTGGAATTTCAATGCTCCTTAATGACGTACAATATTCAAAAGAATCTCCTCTAATTTCCGTTAAATTTTCTGATAATTTTATTTTAGATAAAGAAGATGCACCATAAAAAACTTCTCCTCCCATATATGTTAATGTATCAGGCAATTCTATACTAGTAATAGATGAACAATTATAAAAAGCTCCACCACCTAAATATTCTAAATTTATTGGAATATTAACACTTCTCAAACTACTATCATTTTTAAAAGCTTGACCTCTAATTTCGGTAATTGTATTAGGAAGCGTTACGCTTTCTAAAAAAGGCATGTTTGAAAATGTATTTCCCCTAAGACTAACTACCTTTTGACCATTATATTTTGCAGGAATAGAAGCTGTTTTGAAATTAGTTAAACCAAACGTATAAAACCTAACTGCATATCCACCTTCTACTTTTTCATACATGATTCTAGGGTTAATAAAAATAATCAGAGGTAATATGCAAGCAATGATAATAGATAGTATTCTTAACACTTTCAAATTATCAGATATAAATGAATTTTTAACATTCATAACTATATTTGATATTTTCTCACTTGGTCTAGCTTTAATTTCTTTTTTTAAATATTTTATTAAATCATATTTAGACGTAATCCTAAAGAAACAAAATAATATAATAATTCCAATAATATAGGTATATATTGGAAAATGGAAAAAAATTAAAGAAATGTATACAAAAACCAATATAGAAAAAATAATAGTTAATATACTTTTTCTTTTTAATATATCAAAAGGAACTAATTTATTATTTTGATCAATTCCTGCTTTTTTTAATTCTTTATTTATAAATTCTTCTAACAGTTTATCCTCAGTATTATTAAACATAGGATCAAAATTTGAATAATTAACTAAAGCTTTAGATGATGTTAAAGTAGCAACCCGATTTGTATCAATAACAGCTCCACAATTTGCACAAAATTTATCTCCTGTATTTATTACTCCTCCACAATGAGTACAATGAAACGCTCCCTGATTATTTGATAATAGTACATTATTTAATTCCGTATTTAAAACAGAATTATCTACACCTTCATATCTTCTATTAAACGTTACAGTTTTTGATATAGGACGAATGATAAAAGTACCAATTAAAACTGCAAAAAAATCTATGAATGCTATTTGAGGTGTTACAAAAAAATCAAAATATAAAAGAATTACCAGTCTAATAATAAATGATGTCCAAAAAACTTTTTTATAGTTTTCTTTAGAAAAAATTTTAGCAAAAGGATTAAATACAAAAACAGAAACATGAAAAGTCATAAAGGCTTCAATAAGAATTGCTTCAATTAATGAAAGAGAATTATCACCAGAACTTGCAAATACTATAGTAGGCAAAAAAAACATGCTAATTAACGAGACTGCTGAAAAAGTAGTCAAAAATAAAACTGATATGTAGAAAATAATTCTATTTATCAGTTTTTTCTTAATTTGAAAAATTTTAAATATTATAGAATGTAATATTTATCCTATATTTTTGTTTTTTTCTTGATTTAATTTGATTATTCGTTTCATATTGGTTAAAAAGAGCGTAGTTGCCCCTTGTATTGTAATACCGATTTTTCCGCAAGAATTTGCTTGTCCATATCCATAATTATTTTTTAATTCTGCATTTTTGGCTTCAATTTTATATCTTTCAGAATATAATTTTTTAAACTCATCTGTTACCATATAATCCATTTGTTTTATATGTGTATCATCTTTAATTTTTACACTAAATGATTTAGTCTTTGCACCATCTTTATAACAGCCATCTTTAAAAGGACAATGTTTACATTTTTCCACATTAAAGAAATAACACTCAACCTGTGTGCCATTTTCCTTACTTCCACTTTTTCTTTTGCTTATTGCCATATGTCCTGCCTTACATACATACATTCCTGCATCTTTATTATATTCAAAAGAATTATTTCTTTTACTATTTCCATGAGTGACAAGTTTACTTAATTTACTAACATTTTTAATATTTTTTTCTTCACAATATTCTAAATTGTCTTTTTCAGAATATGCCCCGTCACCAATTACTGCCTCTACTTCAATCCCATTATTTTCACTTTTCTCTATTAGATTAACTAGTTCTTTACCATCATGTTTTTCTCCACTAGTAATAGTTGCGGCAGTGATTATTCGCTCTGGTGTCATGGCAATATGTGTTTTATATCCAAAAAATGATGTATCTGCAGTTTTATGTCCTATTTTGGCATCCTGATCTTTTGAATATTCTAATTCTATCTCTGTATCATTCATGGTTTCTTCTAAATAATCTACTTGTTCTTTTATTCCTGGTAAAGCAGTAAATCTACCATCATCTTTTACTATCTTTAATAACTCTTTTGTATATTCTATTTGGTCTTCTAACAATCCTGATGCTTCACGCTTTTTTGGCATTTTATCATGCATAGACTCATCAATTTTATAAATTGACTTTCTTAATTCTTTTGCTTGTTTTATCAATTCTTCTCTTGGTGAAATATGATGAAACATTGCGTTAGTATGAGTTGAATCAACTATGATTTTATTTTTTACTTCTATGAGTCCTTTTTCTAGCGCAATTTCTACGGTTTTATTTATTAATTTATCCATTAAATTCTCTTCTTCATCTTTTAATCTTTCACGGCGAAAAACAGTTAATAAACTTGGGTTAATTAGCTTTGTCTCTTCTGGATCATATCCTAAAAAATATTTAAATAATAAGTCTGTTTGAGTCCTTTCAACCAAACCTCTATCTGATAATTTAAAATAACTTTTTAATAATAAATATTTAAACATTCTTACTACATCTTCACAGGTTCTTCCCATTGTAGATGAATATTTATCTTTTAATTCTTCATATACAAATGAAAAATCAACCATATCATTTAATTGTTTCCAAAAATTATCTGGTTTAATTACAATATTGTATAATTCTGAATATTTACTGAAATTTAATTCTAATTGATTTTTTTGTTTTAACATTATATATCACCATTATTTCTTATATATAGTATATCAAAATAAAAAGACTACTGATATAGTTTACAGTAATCTTTGTATACTTTTTCAGCAGTCTCCTAATTAACAATAAATATTTTTTCATACAACACCTCATACCACTCGAACTCTTTATACCTTATATAGGTTATTATAGCATATTCTTACAATTTTTTACGAATTTATTATTTTAACAAGTGAAAACTGTTAACTGAAAAATTAAGTTAGACACTAAAAAACATAGTGTCCAAATAAGTCTTGCAAACAGTATAATGCTAATTATGGTATAATATAACACGATATATTGCCCCTAAAAGGAGGTAAATTAATTGTGGCAAATATATCAAATTATAAGAAACATACTAAATTATCTGAGAGAATAAAAATTGAAAATGGTCTTAATAATGGTAACTCATTAAGATCTATTAGTAGAGACACTAATAAAAGCGTAACTACAATATCTAGAGAAATTTATAATCGCAGATATAAAGAAAAAGGTAATCACTTTAATGGTATTCCTAAAAAATGTCCTAAACTTGAAAAAGCACCTTTTGTATGTAATGGATGTCCTAATGTTAAAAAATGTAGATTGAACAAATTTTTTTATAGTGCAGAATATGCACAACAAGATTACATAAAATTATTGAAAGAATCAAGAGAAGGTATTGATAAAACAACTTACGAATTTAAAGAATTAAATAAGATAGTCAAATCAGACGTAGATAAAGGACATTCCTTTGCGTTAATCATTAATAATCATCCAGAATTAAATATATCTGAAAGAACTCTTTATAACTATCAAGAAAAAGGATATCTCGATACTAAAAACATAGACTTACCTAGAAAGATAAGATACAAAAAAAGAAAACACAATAAATCTAACTCTACAAAAAAAGAAAACCAATGTAGAATTGGTCGTACATATAAAGATTTTACTATATATATCAAGGAAAACAATATCACATATTACACAGAAATGGATACTGTTGAAGGCATTATCGGAACTGGACAGTCTTGTCTATTAACCCTGTATTTAAAACAGTCCGAGTTCCTATTCATTTTCAAAATTTCAGAACAAACCATTACCTGTGTTAACAGTAAAATCAAAGAAATAAAGTCAATTATAGGTAATGAGATGTTTCATAAAATTTTCCCTATTATTTTAACAGATAATGGTAGTGAATTCAAGAGACCAGATGATATTGA
>JAGHJJ010000037.1 GCA_017886705.1 Bacilli bacterium
AAAGAAAAACTTTACTATATTTGACATAATACCTATTTCATATTTCCTATTTATATTCTTTTTTCATGTTTTTCAAAGAATTATTTTTATTGCTTAATTCATTGCAAAGGCTACTCATAGCATTCACTTGTTCAACATCAAAGGTAGATAATATTTCTTTTGCATCCTCTTTCGTAATATTAATAATAGACTTTATATGATGATTATCTCGTAACATTAGTAATAATCCAAAAGCGTAACCTTGTTGAAATACCTCATTTAATTCTACGTAATTCCCATCAGTTATTAATATATCTTCTTTCTTTTTCAAATCTTCAAATAAAAAATGATATTCTTCTTTATTATAATATTCAAATAAATCTTTTTCTAATTGATAATTATCAATAATTGGATTTTGTTCTTGTAAAATAATGGTTGCACTAAATAATCTTAAAAAGCTATAATCAGAAATTTCTGGTTTTACACATTCTTTTGTCACATTCTTTCCTCCTCTTAGGTTCATTGTAACATAGAACAACTTTTCTGTATATGACTATTTTTTATTAAATATACCATCTTACTTTTTAGCTTTACTAATTTGTTCTAATTTACTTTATGTTCAATTGAATGTTTTCTTATTAATTCTTGTTGTGTAGAGATTGCAGAATCACTTTCGTGTTTTCTTAATATTTTGATACCATGATTAATATATTGCAAGATAGGAATATCACTTTGATTTAAGGTATAAATAGAAAGATAATCTTGTGGTAAGTTTTCTTCTTGTAATAAGTTTTCTAATTGTTCTCTAATGTAGATAGAAACACTATTTCTATAATTATCAGTCATACCTCTTAAAATATCAGTAGTATATTCGTCATGATAAATCAACACTTTATAAAATATCTCTGTAGCCATTCCTTGTAATTCTAAAAAATCTGTAAAATCAACACTAGATTTATGAATCTCTAAAAATTGAACCATAGAATAAAACCTCTCTAATCCCTGAGAAAAAGAGTCAGAGTCTAATTCATTACTACTTACATAGAAAGAAAACTGATGAAAAAACTCATGATAAACTTTTGGATTAATCATAGCTTTTTGTTCAAAATCTACTTCAGCAAATAAATTACATAATTGTCCGCGGAAATCCATATTAGGTCCAAAAGAATCTTGTTTTTGTTCAGAAATAATTTTATCTAACCATAGATTATATTTTTCTTGAGACTCTGGGGATAATCTAGCTATTCTTTGTTTTATATCTAATATCATACTTAAATCTAATTGATAACTATCCTGTTTTTCTTTCATTTGAAACATTGGATTGATAGGTTTTTCTTCCTCTTTATCCATATTGTTAAGAAAAACAGCATATTCATACTGATGTGTGCTAATATTCTTAAATCTACCTTGCTTTAGTTCTTTTAAAAAATCATTTTTTTCTTTTTTAGATAATAATTGATATCCTTTAAAAAACTGTTTTATTTCCTTTTCACTAAATTGATTTATATTATTTTGAATTAAATAAGTAAATACTTGATCAACTGTTTCTATGATTACATCTTCTCTTTGTTTCGTTGGAAAATGCTTTAAGATTAGTGGATAGTAATTAGCGTTTAACAAATATAAAAATTGATTCATCATTCTAGTATCATTACCATTCAACGTAATATTCGCAGCAGATAGACGTCCATAAATAATAGAAGCAAAATGATTTGTTTTAGATGAAACTTGAAACTTCCCATCAACTAAATCATCTACTCTATTAAGCATTTGATTTATTAGTGCTAATGATGTTTTATGAAACTGAGATTCATTTTTATTAGCCATTTTTGTACTACCAATAATTGCTCCTGTTATTAAAGAACTTCCTGTTACACTTAAGATACAAGATACTACTATATCCATTCCAGCACCTAGCATAATTCCAGATGCTGCTATAACGCTCGAAATAAAAGTTGCACTTAAGGAAAAGCGTGCTAGAGATTGCTGTGCTTTTTTTATTTCATCATCCAAGTCATTATTTACTATATCTGATGAATTTGTATCTAAATTAATAGAATGCTTTATTTTTTCGAACATACCGACTCCTCCCTCAAAGTGTATAAATCATATCATAGTTTATGAAGCAAAGCAAATTTTGACAAACATAATACCATTCATTGACATTTTCTTCACTTCTATTATAATAAATGATACAAAAGAAAGGAATTTTAATTATGGATATTAAAGATATATACAACATAGACGATATTAAAAAAAGTTTAGATGGCGAAGAATTAATCATGAGAAAAATATATATATTAAAAGAAGCAGTATCCTCTGAGGAGCTAGTTAGAGATAAATATTTTTCTTGGCTAAATATACTTCGTAGGCAGCAAATAAAAGAGTTTTATCGAAAGCAACAACAAATTATTGAAAATAAAGAGATTATAAAAACATTTGAACTTCCTTATACTAAACCTATTTCTGATAGTAAAATGGGAGTTGTTGCTGGTACTGATATCAGTACACCAATATTATATGATATTGAAAATTATGAAATTTCTGCTCACTTTTGTGAAACCGTTACAACTAATGGCCTTAATGATTGTTTTTGTAATTTAGATAGGACAAATATTATTTCTTTTTCTCATGAAGATAGAAAAGCTACCACCGAAGAAATTGAAAATTATCTTCATAAATTAAGTGATGAAAATGAGTATCTATATTTAATTACTACATTAGCCGATTTCTTAAGTTCTTGTCAGTTTAACCGTTATTATACTACTCCACCTTACTTACCAGAAAAAATTAATCAGTTCTTAGAAAGTCAAAAAAATAAAATAAAAACTTCATCAAAAGCTATCAAAGAACAAACGGGATTATATTCTAGTAATACAAAGACTATTCTTGATATTAAAAAGCAATTATCAGTACTACCAGATACTAAAAAAGCTTATTATCTAGATAAATTAAATCATGTCTTAGAAAATGTAGAACAACCAGTATTAGGATATCTATCTATTTTTGATACAGAATATAATAGACAAATTAATCTTAGAACAGAACTTTTTAATTTACTAGCTGAAATAGATACTTCAGATAAATGCTATCAACCAGAATTATTACAACAGTATCTTGACCAATTAACTCAACAACCTAGTCAAAACCAAGATAAAGAGGAACAAGTAAAAAATATTTTCTTTGTTATTAATTATTTAGAAGAGCATAAAGAAGAAGGATCTTTTGATACTTATCAGCAAATGCAAGATAAAATAGCAACCCTATTAGTTACTACTTTACTTCAACAAGATTCACTTAGAGATGAAATTTTACCAGAACTTAGCTCTGTTTATCAGACTACTGTTTATTTAAAACTACGTGATATGCTTGTGCGATATACTTCTGATAATAAAGAAGCTTTGTTAACTACCTATCCTCTATTATATGATTCTTCTATAGAAGAAAGTGAGTTTATTACAAAATCATTAAATATCTTATCTGAGAGTTCTACTCCTGCACAAAAAAAGAAGAAATAACACTATTTTCTTCTTTTTTCTTGATGATTAGTCAATATCTTCTAACTTATCATAAGTAGTTTTTGCTGCGTTTTTAGCCATCTCTTTCATATTAGACATAGCATTAGGATTCTTTTTAAAATACATATAACCTGCTACTCCCATTCCTCCTAATACTGCAGCCCAGATCATTTTATTCATTGCCTTCTTTGACATGTTTATCACCTCATTTTTATTATGAGTTGAAACTTTTTATTTTATACCATTTTCTAAAAAATCTTTAATTGTTGTTCTTCTAATATCTGATGATGTGTTACTAACTGCTTGACGGAGTGCAATTTTGTCACCAATTAAATATAACATTTTTTTACTTCTAGTAATTCCTGTATAGACAAGTTTGCGATATAACATTTTTTTATAACCTTGGACTAATGGCATAATAACAACATCAAATTCACTACCTTGTGCTTTATGAATAGAAATTGCATATGCTAGACGAAATTTATTAAAATTAGTACTAGTAAATGTTACTTCATTTCCATCAAAATCAATGATAATTTTTTTTACTGGTTGCGTCATAATGGTACTAATGATTCCTATATCTCCATTATAGATATTTTCTTCTGGCATATTACTTAATTCAATTACTTTATCTCCTTCACGGAAGATGACATCTCCTACTACTAGTTCTTTTTTACTACTTTCTTTGGGATTAAAAATTGTTTGTAATTTTTGATTAATTGCATCAATTCCATGAATCGTTTTATACATGGGAGCAAGTATTTGAAATTTCTTATAAGATAGATCTTTAAATGTTTGAGATACATCCATCAAATTAGATAATACATCTTTATCATCACACTCGATAAATGTTAAATCTTCATCTTGATTAAAGACATCATCTACTACTTCTCCTTTTCTTACATCATAAGCTAATGATATAATATTGGAATCTTTTCCTTGCCGATATAACTCTTTTAGTTCTACTACTGGCAATTTTTTACTTTCAATTAAGTCATGTAATACTTGTCCTGGTCCTACTGATGGTAATTGATAAGCATCACCTACCATAATTACTTTACAGTTAGCAGAGATTCCTTTTAAAAGACTGGCTAAAAGCTCAGTATCAATCATACTTGCTTCATCAATAATTACAAACTCTACTTTACTCTTATGATACTCATTTACTTGAAATTTATTAGTATCTTTATTCCATTTTAAGAAACGATGAATAGTAGATGCTGGTAGAAGTGTTGCTTCACTCATTCTTTTAGCAGCTCTTCCAGTTGGTGCTAGTAAAGCAATTTTATCAACTAATTTTTCATATGTTAACTTATGAAGTTCTTTATATAACTCTACAATTCCTTTCATGATTGTGGTTTTACCAGTTCCTGGTCCACCAGTAATA
The DNA here is from genome assembly GCA_017886705.1 of Bacilli bacterium. Taxonomy (GTDB): domain Bacteria; phylum Bacillota_I; class Bacilli_A; order RF39; family UBA660; genus Faecimonas. The sequence continues at coordinate 4,885 of JAGHJJ010000037.1, forward strand.
ATTAAAAAACTTTTCCTACAACTATCTAAAATAGCTCTTTTTTGATCCTCGTTATAGGATATTCCAAATACTTTTTCTAATTCACTAAACTTACTATCTAGGTTTTTAAATTCTTCATCTTCACTATGAGCAAGTAGTCGAAATCTTTTTACAATAAAACATTCTGCTTGATACATTTCTTCTAGGTAATATTTTTCATCTTTTTGGATTACTTTTAAATCTTTTATTAAAGAAGCTAGAGCTTCTTGATATTCTGTATCTGAAATAGTAACTAATAATACTCTAGGTAGATAAGAAAATATTTCATTATAGAAAAAATAACTATGTCCATAGGCATTACTAAGTTCTTCCATAATATATAGAATAGATGCTTTAATACGAATTAAAGCATTTTTTTCTACTCCGTTTTTTAAAGCAATTCGATCTATTTTTTTAAAGGTTATTTCCGGAATACTATAAATTAACTGATAAATATCTTCTTCTATGATGGATTTTACTCGTTCTTTATAAAAATTATAGACAAGCATAGCGTCTTTGGTGGAAAAACCTAGTTCTCCTAAATAAAGGACTATTTCATAACTTGCTTCATATTCTTTTAACTTGGTATGTAGTGTATCAATATTATTTTTAGTAATTCCTGGTATTAAAATTAAATTATCAGGATTATCTAATATAATTTGCAATGTGTCTTTTCCTAATACATCTACAATAGCCTTGGCTTTTTTTTCTCCAATTCCTTTAAATAATCCACTAGTTAAAAAATCTACAATAGCATCTTTTTCTTCTGGTTTACACCTTTCATAACTGGTAACAGAAAACTGGGTTCCATATTTGGGATGCTCTACCATTTGACCAAAAAAAAGATAGGTATCCATATCATTTAATTCATGGAAATAACCCGTAAAAGTAATAGTTTTATCTACATATTTGGTTAATTGTTCACAATTTGTTTCTTTTACTTTAAATAGTCCTATATGGTAACCATTACTATTTTGATAAATACTTCTTTGATAATTTCCTTTGATATAGATATCCATAACTCCTCCTAATTTTGATTTTTTCTTGCTACATATCCTTCTTTATCTTCTTCTTGTTTTCTTTCTTGATTTTCGTTATTTTCTTCTAATACTTCTATTTCTTCTTGGTTTTGTTCTTGTTTATGTTCTTCTTCTTTTTGGGCATTCATTAATTTTTGAAACATAAAATTATCCATATCACCACTCCTACTTTTATTTTAGCAAAGATACTTCACCAATACAATATGGATAACATACTTCTGTAATACGTGCTGTTACAAATGTATTTTTGGGAAGAATTTTATCTATTTCTACATGCAAATAATTATCTGTATGTCCATAGCTTTTACCATTTTTTTCTTCTTCTATTAATACTGAGACATCTTTACCAACAAACGAATTAAAATAATTACATTCCAATTTTTTGGATAATGCTAGAAGAAGTCTTGCACGTTCTTTTTTAGCGTCTTTATCCAAAGGAAATGGTAATTCTTTAGCAACCGTTCCTTTTCTTTCACTATAAGGAAATACATGAATCTTAGCAAATTGTAGCTCTTCACAAGTTTCTAAAGTTGACCTAAAATCTAAACCCGTTTCTCCTGGAAAACCAACAATTATATCTGTTGTAATAGCAATATCTGGCCGAATAGCACGAATTTTTTGAATACGAAATTTAAAATACTTTAAATCATATTTACGATTCATCATTCGCAATACATGATTACTTCCTGCTTGAAGTGGTATGTGTAAATGGTTAACAATAACAGGATTTTCTTTAATCACTTGTAGTACCTCATCTGTTAATTCTGTTATTTCAATCGAAGAAATACGTAAACGTTCTAAACCTTTAATTTTTACGATTCTTCCTAACAATTCAGCAAAATTAATATCTAAATCTACCCCGTAATTACCTGTATGTATTCCTGTTAACACTACTTCTTTATATCCATTATTTACTAAATCTGTTATTTCTTTAATTACAGTATCCGGGTCTTTACTACGACATTTTCCACGAACAAAAGGAATAATACAATAAGAACAAAAGTTTTCACACCCGTCTTGTATTTTTACAAATGCTCTAGTTCTACCTGGAAACTCATTAATATACATATCTTCAAACTGACTAGGAAGTTCAGCATACAACCTTCGTATTTCTTCTTTTTTGGAAAAATACTCATCTAATATTTCTACAATTTTAGACTTATCTTTATTTCCTATGACAATATCTAGCCCGGGAATAGAATAATCTTTATTAGCTTCTATAAAGCATCCCATTGCTACTATACAAGCATCTGGATTTCGCTTAATTGCTTGACGAATCATTTTTCTAGATTTTACATCACTGGTATTTGTCACAGTACAAGTATTAATAATATATACGTCACAAACTTCCTCAAATGATTTAATTTGATAACCATGTTCTTTTAATAAATGAATAATATATTCACTTTCATATGTATTTACTTTACAACCTAACGTTAAAACTCCAACACTTCGCAACTTATTCCCTACTTTCTTTAAAATTTTGATACCAAGAATCTAATTTATCTTTGGTAGTATCCCAAACTTCTTTTCCTTTTTCTATAGCACCAGAAGCAATATCTTTCCCTTTTTCTACATAAGGAGTATATGCATCCTGAAACCTATCCTTATCTTCTTCATAATTGCTTACTACATTATTATACGCATCTTCTCCTACTTTCTCCTTATATTTTGCAAGAATTTCATCCTTTAATTCTTTTGCTTTCGTAACGACAGTAGTATATCCTTTTTTTGCAGAAGAAGCTATATTTTCTTTATAGTTTGGAAAATAAGATTCTATTTTTGAATCTATCTTTTCATAAAGATCTAGTACTTTTCCTTTAGCTGTATCTGTTAATTGATTAAAAGTCATACCTTTTATAGTACCACCATAAAAGATAAAATCTGTAAGCGTAATAAATGTATTTTCTAACTTTTCTTTCATGGTTGTATCTGTACTATCCGCATTCAAAGTAGATATTTGTGACTCCACATCAGCTACATAAGACACAACTTCATCTTCATTACTAGCAACAGCAGTATCCGCAAGAAAACTATTTTCCTTTATTTCATCTTCTGTCCTAGTCTCTTCATTATTACTTACTTCTTTTGTTTCTTCATTTACCTTTTCTTCACTATTTACTTCATTTTTAACTTTAGTACTTTTTGATAAATCCTTTTTGTCTGTAGGCCATACTAATATAACAGCCAAAACAATAACTATAATAGCACAAACTACAATTGCAATATCTAAGGCGTGTTTTTTCATAAATCCTCACCTCTTTTGTTAACAAATTATATCACATTTTATCGTTTTTTACAAGATTTCTAGACTACACCAGATGAAAAGGATGAAGCTATCATCCCATTCCATTTTTTAGTCTTCTATGATAAGTTTTCCATGTACTACCATTTTTTCTTTATCGTTATAACAAGTAGATAAAGTAATTATTTTATCTGTATTTTCTACTTTAGTCTCAAAAGAATAAGTACTTCTTCCTATTATTAATTTTAAGAATTTATCATACTCTTCTATACTATTAAACTTTGTTTTTAGATAATCATCTGTTGTTGTTACATGGTATATACTAAATATTTCAAAAGTATAAGTTTTTTCTGGAAGATAAATAATTACTTTATAATTATTAGAATCTGCTAACCATTCATTAGTTAAAGTATCTTTTAAGCTACCAAACATTGTACCATCAACTCTACCATGCCCATAGATAATAGTATTGGTATCTAATGAAGTAATATTATTCCTATAATCTAAGAATATCCAGCCAGCATTATTATAACTATTATCAAAAGAATGAGTTAAATAATAGGAATTATCTTCATGTTGTACAAATGGATAATTTACATTAGTATTTGGTATCTGTATCCAACCTTTTACTTCACTATTTTCTTCTAATAGTGATGCAAAATCTATTTTTATAGTAGAATCATCCTCTTCCGACTGTTTTATATAATTTTCTACTGTTTCAATTTGTTCTTTAGTATTTTTATTATCTATACACCAGCATACAATTTTATAAGCAGAATAAATTAGACCAATGAAAGATAGTAGTAATATTATATATAAAATTATCTTTTTAAGCATTAAAGTAATTCAACTCCATTTCTCCTTTTTACTTTTAGGGACTTGATAATTATCCTTTTTTTATTTATATACTACTAAGTAATATATATCTACTTCTATATCATTAAAATCTAATTTCCTACCTATTTACTTTAATGTAAAATAAGTTTTATCTCTTAAAGCCAAGAAAAAAAGAGCACTTTTCTTACTTTTTAATTGATAGAGTTTACTTTTCTTCATACCTTATCACCTATCTTATCTATTTATAGTATATCAAAAAGATACTTATTTAACAATAAAACTCGATGACTATTAATCTCATCGAGTTTGCTACTTCCTTAATCTAATTTTTTCTGTAATTCCTTCAATGTCATTAAGAACTCATTTGTTTTTCTAATTTCTTCATCTAGTTTTTCATAATTTGCTGTATTTTCCAATTCAATATCAGTAGCACTAGACGTATTTGGATGTTCAATACCATATACCGGAGAAATCACTGGACTACTCTTAAACTTCTTATGTTCCGAATATATTTCTTTTTTCTCTACGACTGGTGATACTGGTTCTTTTTCTACTTCCACAGTTTGGAAGTCATCTAATACCATTTGTTCGGCTACTGGCATTACTTCTGTAATGATAGGCTCTTCCTCTATTTCTGTAACAATTTCTTTAGCCTCTTTCATTCTCTCTTCTAAATCTTGTAAGCTAATTGGTTCATTTCCTTCATCTTCTAATTTATCAAACTCACCATTTTCATACATTGCTTTACCACGTTCCATTAGTTCATCCAAACTAATAATAGCATTTTGTTCTTGTTCCTCTTCGAAAGCAGTTAATTCAATATTTTTAACTTCTTCTTCCGCTTTTTCTAATGTTTCTGTTAGACGCATTAGTTCTGCCTGAGCTTCTGTAGGATTAGGTTCAATACTAGTATATTGTAATTCTTCTTCTGGTGCAACCTCTTTTTGTTCCTCTATCTTTTCTACAACTGACGTTTCTTGCTTTTCTATTACATTTTGTTTTTCATCTTTTGGTTCTTCCTCTATTACGGTTTGTTGTACTGGTACTATTTCAGGAGTAACTACACTTTCTTGTGGAGTTAATAGAATTTCAATTGTCTCTTCTTTTTTAGGATTTTCTATCACAGGTTCTACTACTGGCATTACTTCGACATTTTCTTCTTTTGACTCTGCTACCTGAGTTATTACTGGTTCTTGTTTTATCTCTTCCTTAACCTCAGGTTCTACTTTCTCAGAAACCTCATCTACAATTTTACGTAATTCCTTTGTATTTTGACGTTGTTTCCTTTTATAATAACTCTTATCAAGTATATATATAATCAAATATAAAACGGATGCAATTCCTACAAGTGCATACACCACCATCATTTCCTCTGTTGTCAAAAATTTGATTAATCCGTTCATTCTTTCCACCTCTACTACTAGTCTAACATTCATAGAAAAAAGAATAAAGTAATTCTATAAACTTTTTCTTTTTTTCTATAAAATTGACAAAATACATTTACAAGTTTTTACAATTGTTCGATTGACATACTTTGACACCACTCAACTGTTCTACTATCACTATTATCATATCATAAATTACTCATTTTGAAACTATTTTTTTATTTTTTAATAGCTTTTCTTTCTTATTCATATAATTTACTATGAAAGAGAAATTTATAAATTCAGTCATTGTCTTATTAATTGGAGGCCTACTTACTAAATTACTTGGTATGTTTATTAAAATCATGATGAGTAGATTAATAGGTACCGAAGGTTTAGGATTATATATGATGGTATTACCAACATTTTCTTTATTTATTGGTATTGGACAATTTGGTCTTCCTACAGCTTTATCTAAACTGGTTGCAGAAAAAAGAAAAAATAATATTAAATTATTCTTTTCTATTTTACCGATTAGTTTATTTATTAATTTGCTATTAATTATTACAATTATTATAATTGCTCCTGTACTTGCAAATAATCTATTACATGATCCTAGATGTTATCTACCTATTCTAGCTATTGCAGTTGTGATTCCTTTTACCAGCCTTTCTAGCATTTGTAGAAGTTATTTCTTTGGAAAAGAGAAAATGGTACCACATGTCGTTTCTAATTTATTAGAAGATATTGTCAGGCTAACTCTTATGATAATTGGTATTCCATTTTTCTTACCAAAAGGATTAGAATATGCTGTTTGTTATATTATTTTATCTAACGTTATTAGTGAAGGAGTATCAATTCTAGTATTATTTTTATTCTTACCAAAAAAGATTCAGTTAAAAAAAGAAGATTTAATTCCTAAGAAAGATTATATGAAAGAGTCTTTGTCGATTGGTATCCCTAATACTACTGGAAGATTATTTGGTAGTATTGGTTATTTTTTAGAGCCCATTCTTTTAACATCAACCCTAATAGCTGTAGGTTATCCTTCTAAATATATTACTATAGAATATGGAATACTATCAGGATATGTAATGCCGCTATTATTACTCCCATCATTTTTTACAATGGCAATCTCCCAAGCACTGCTACCAATAGTCTCTAGAGAATATTCAAAAGGAAACTATACATCAGTAAAAAAGAAAATAAAACAAGCAATCACTTATTCTTTATTAATAGGAATACCTGTAACAATCTTCTTTATTATAATACCAGAATTACCACTAAAAATAATTTATCACACAACAGAAGGAACTGCATACATGAGATTTCTAGCTCCTATTTGTCTATTTCAATATATTCAATCTCCACTTTCTTCCGCCTTAGATGCCATGGGAAAAAGTCGTGACGCTATGATTGCAACAGCGATAGGAGTCATCATACGATCATCACTACTAGTAATACTATCTTTATTTAAAATAGGTCTATGGGGATTAATTATTGCGATTTCTATCAACGTTTTAGCAGTAACTTTCTATTCATTAAAAAAAGTAAGATATCATCTTACTTTCTAGCCCTATTTGATATATTAGATTCCTTACTTTTGGAAAGAACACGAATTGAAGAAAGACTTTGATCATAAAAAGTAATATTTCCTTTAGTAGTTCCACTTAAATTATCAAACAATTCACTATCGGTAATTCCTAAATCTTCTATTAAATCATCTACCAAAGAAGGGTTTTCTGCCAAGTTAGCAAGAATTTCATGTGAATATGCTAACCGAGTTTGTTCCAAATTTCTTAATCCCTGAGCATTTTTTATCTTTTTTCTAGAATCATCCATCATTTTTTACCACCTTTCCCATCTCTTTTACCAGCCTCTAATTCATCAAAAATTTCATTACGAATATTTTCATGTTCCATGATTAGCAAATCTCTTTCATGTGGATTTTGAACTCTTTCTTGCAACATTTTAAATTCATCATTTGTATTACGATTACGATTGATTAAATCCTTTTGGTCTAAAGAAGAATTGTCATCTTTCTTCATTCTAGTTTGCATAACGTAGACCATATCACCGTCCAACACTCGATAAACTAATCTAATTTTAAACTCTTTAATTTCATACAAACCAAATAATTTTTTATTATTAGTAAGTTGTCTTACTTTTTCTGTATTAGAATTAAAATCACCAGACTCTAATGTTTCTAAAGTAGCTAACACCTTATCATAATATTCTTTAGGAATATCTTTTAAATCTTTTTGCAAAAATGTAGAACCAAAAGTTGTTTGAGCAAAAATCAAATGACGTTTAGAACAAGTCGCTTGACTTTCTATATTATCTATTGCAATTTGTTTTTTTACTATTTCAAGCCTACTCCTACATATATTAATTTTTTTCTTTAAACTTTCTACTTCATCTAAAATATCAGAATCATCTCCTAAACTCTGAAATTCCCTACACTCCTCCACAAGCTTAGAAATTAGTCCTTCCATTAAAGGAAAAAAGCTTTGATATTCAGGGCTTGGTAATGATTCCAAAATATCTTGTTCATCCTGCAATAAAAGAATAGACTCATAAAATGAATTTCTATACTGTTCTAAAGTATCATCCGTCATAAAACCACTCCTATCTCCCAAAATTATAATATAAATTTTATATTTTTGCAAAAAAAAACTTTTTGTTGATTTTTCACGCAATTTACACATTATTTAGTATAATATTACTACAGGGAGGGATTTCAAATGAAAATATTAGTTGTCGATGATGAAGCAATGATTCGCGAAGTCATTAAAGAATATTGTGCTGCAAATCATTTTACTACCGATGAAGCAGCTAGCGGAAAAGAAGCTTTAAAAAAATTGCAAGCCAATGCTTATGATTTTATGGTATTAGATATTATGATGCCAGAAATGGACGGTTACACATTACTTGAAGAACTTCCTAAAGAAAAAAGAATCCCTACTCTTGTACTATCAGCAAGAGGTGAAGAATTTGATAAACTTCGAGGATTCGAACTAGGAATTGACGACTATTTAACCAAACCATTCTCACCAAAAGAGTTAATAGCTCGTATCAAAGCAATTTATAATCGTTCCAACCAAAATTTACCCAATATATATAAACTCAATACTCTCGAACTTAACTTTTCCGCACATACCTTAAAAATAGATAATAAACTAATAAACGTTACTCCGAAAGAATTTGAAATCCTTACCTATTTAATTAAAAATAAAGGAATTGCCATATCTAGAGAACAATTGCTATCCAGACTATGGGGCTATGATTACTTTGGTGATGATAGAACTATAGATACTCATATAAAAATGCTACGTAATAATTTAGGACCATATCGAAATCATATTATTACTGTTAGAGGTATCGGTTATAAATTTATTGAAGAAAATGAAGAAGAATAGTTTACATATTAAAATATGGCAATACTTTTTAATATTTTCACTACTAATATTGGGATTCCTCTGGGTATTCCAAGTTCTTTTTTTAAATCAGTTTTATCGAATTAGTAAAACAAAAGATATTGCATCTGTTGCAAATACGATTGAACAATATAAAGACGATGAGGATATTGCTGATATTATTGACCGGGCAGCTATGAATAAAAGTGTTTGTGTGGAAATTGTCAATGAAAAAGCAAGTACTTTATATTCATCTATGTATTTTGGTAAGGGATGTGTTTCTAGTAAACAAGAAAGTCTAAGTTATAAAAAAGACTTTATTAAAAGTAACAAATACAGACAAACTTACGAACTAATTAATCCAATGTTTGATAACCGTACTTTAATACAAGCAGTACGACTTGATAGAGAAACTTATGCATTTATTAATACTTCTATGGATCCTATTGATGGTACTGTTGATATACTACAAACACAATTAATTTATGTAACTGCAATTGTTTTAATTTTATCCTTTATTATCGCTTATTTTATCTCACATCATATTTCAAAACCAATTGTACAAATGAATCAAGCTGCAAAAGGTCTTGCGGAAGGACGTTTTCAAGTATCTTTTAAGTCAGAAGAAGATATTAAAGAATTAAATGAACTTGCTTCTACTTTAAATTATGCTAGGGATGAACTTGCGAAAACTGATGAGCTAAGACAAGATTTAATGGCTAATGTTTCTCATGATTTAAAGACTCCTCTTACTATGATTAAAGCTTATGCTGAGATGAGTCGAGATTTACATGCTAAGAGTAAAAAGAAACAAAAAGAAGATATGGATATTATTATTAGTGAAGTAGATAGATTAACTATCTTAGTTAACGATATTTTGGAGTTATCTAGTATGCAATCTAATATTAATGAACTAAATAAAGAAGATTTTGATTTAATTCATCTTACAGAAGAGATTATTCATAGATATCAGTTTTTACAAGAGACTGAAAATTATATCTTTGAATTTAATCATGAAGATAGTGAAATTAAAATTCATGCAGATAAAAAGAAATTAGAACAAGTTATCTACAATTTAATTAATAATGCAATTAATTATACTGGAGAAGATAATCGAGTAATTATCAATATAATCAATAAAGAAGATGGTATACTTGTAGAAATTAAAGATACAGGTAAAGGTATTAAAGAAGAAGACCTTCCTTACATCTGGGATAAATACTATAAAAACAAGAAAAAACATAAACGTAATTTAGTAGGTACTGGTCTAGGATTATCAATTGTTAAAAATGCTTTAGTACTGCACCATTATGAATATGGTGTTACTTCAAAGAAAAATAAAGGATCTTGTTTCTATTTCAAAATACCAAAAGAAAACCATAAAGAAAAATAATCTTTATGGTTTTTTATATTTCTCCATTTAACATTTTCTCATCTAAATCATCTAATAAATTCACTAATTTATCAGCAAAATCCCTATTTTCCATAAATATGTTACTAGTGGATGAATACAAAGTCATAAATGCTGTCTTTTCAATAATTGGAATTAAAAAAACTCTATCACTAGTAGTCACTCGTAAATTCATTTGATAACAACTAGTTTTATTAGCAGTTAGTAAAGATTTACGATTACTCCTCTTCTCTCTAACTACTATATCATCCAATAATAACTCATAGTTTTTGATATCCTGAATATAATACTTATAGTGAAATTCTTTAGTATGAAATACAATTTCATGATTTTGTCCTATACTAATACCAGAAGCTAAATCATTAAGATAAAAACTAAAAGGAATAGTATCACAAAATATTTGTTCTTGTTTATGTATCAATTCTTCACGATAATTAACGTCTTGAAATAATTTAACAAACTCTAAAAGAATATCATTAGTACCATTAACATTAAAAAGCATATTTCCAAGAAGTAAAGTCTTAGATAACAAACCACTTTTAATAATATCAACAGTAAAGTCTTGATAACGATATTTTAAATACCCTTCTTTATTAATAAGCCATAAATACTTAGTAGTCACAACAAAATAAAATTTTAAATTTGACTTACATTCCGTCGCATATAAGCAAGAAAAACAAATCTCATCTAAAGGAATAAGACTTCGAACAATAACAGCATCAGATTCATTTAAATCTGGACACATATCCATCAGTAATTGATAACTTATTGTCAATAATTTTTTGTCTATATAAGGCAGTGGATAAAAATGTGGAAGAGACGCACATGTTGTTAATAATTCTTGGTATTTTACTCCCTCTTCTTGTTTTTGTCGATATTTTTCCTGTACTTTGTTCACTAATTTTTTAAACACATCCATCACCTCAAAAGAATTTTATCCTACCTTATTTTTATCATAATACCATATTTTTAATTCTTTGTAAAACCTAGTCTTAATTATAAATATAAAGCTCATGTTGAGCCCTAGTGCAAGCAACATATAGTAAATTACGTTCATTGCTTTTATAAGAATTTTCTCGGTCATTATATAAAATAACACTATCAAATTCTAAGCCTTTGGCTAGATAGGCTGGTACTATGATTAAGTCACGCTTTACTATTTTAGTATTTAATTGTATATAAGAAATATCTATTATATCTTTTATTACTGTATATATTTTTTCTGCTTCCCTATCGTCTTTTGTAATGATTGCGACACTAGAATAAGTACTTTTTAAGGTTTTGATGTCTTTTTCTAGTTGTTCTTTTAAATTGTCTAAATGTCTTCTAAATATTACTGGTTTATAATTATCTTTACGAATAGCATTTACATGGTTTAAGTTTAATATTTTATTGGTATAATCTATAATTTCTGGAGAGGAACGATAGGTCTTTAACAATTCAATATATTTACTTTCATTTTTTAATATTGGTTTTAGTTCTTCTAGTGAATCATAATGATAGTATGGATTAATATTTTGATTTATATCTCCTAAGATAGTAAAATCAGCTTTTTGAAATATTTTAGAGATAATGATATATTGAAGTTTATTATAGTCTTGAGCTTCATCAATTACTACTTGTTTTATTTGCCATTCATAAGGAAATCCATCTAGTATTCCTTTTATATAGGAAAACAATAAAGCATCTTCATAATATAAAATTTTTCTTTTTATAAATTTGTCAATTTCTCGTTCTGTTAGTGTTACTTTACAATAGGGACTAAGATAGAACCCGCGATAGATTTCTTTAAAATCTCTTTTGAAGTTAGCATGTTCTTTTAATAACTTACGAAATGTTCCATTCTTTTTACCACTTCCTTGATAAAAGTTTGCAGATAGTCTTTTCGCAATTTCATCTACTCTTTCAAATAGTGGAAGTCGGTCGTATTTATGATGAAGTAAGTCATTTAATTCGTCTTTATCTACATAATGAATTTCTCCTTCATAAAAAGACTCTACAAACTTGGCATTGGAAATATAGTTTTCTAGATACTTATCTAAGTCTTTGATAATTTCATCACTTTGTTTATATTTAATTAGTTCTATGTTTGGTACTTGATAAGTATAGTATCTTGCGATAAAGTCTGTAAATGGTTCTACATCTTTATATTCAGTAATAGAGAAAGATAAATAATCATTAAATGTGGTTTGTAGAGTATTATCTTCACCTAAAGATGGTAAAACATCCGATATGTATTCTGTAAAGATAGGATTTGGTGAAAATATTAAAATGTTGTTGCTGGAAAGATTTTTTAAACGATATAAGAGAAACGCGATTCTATGTAACGCAACAGTAGTTTTCCCTGAACCAGCAATTCCTTGTACGATTAAATTATGATCTTCTAAATTACGAATGACTTGATTTTGTTCTTGTTGAATGGTATTAACCACATTTTTCATCTTATCACTAGACTCCTGAGCTAGGACATCTTGCAATACTTCATCATCGATATTTAAGGAGTTATCAAAAACTCCTAGGAGCTTTCCATTTTCTATTTTGTATTGTCTTTTTCTTTTTAGTTCTCCTTTGTATTCTCCTCCAGGTGCCATATAGGAACATGGTCCTACTTCATAGTCATAAAACAAGCTACAAATAGGACTTCTCCAGTCATATAAAATATTATTAAAGTTATCATCTTTTAAGTAAGTAAGAGAAATATAAATATTCCAGATTTTGTTATATTCATCTTTAAATACGATGGATGCAAAATAAGGTTTATTTTTTATTTGATTTAGTCTTTTAAAATACTGTCTTTTTTGTAATACCCGCTCTGCTTCTTGACTAGTAGCAGCCATTACCTGGCTCATTTCTCCTTTATCAAAACTACTAGCATTTTCCCAGAGCATCTTTTTAAATTCCGTGAGGTCTTCTTCGTCTTGGAAAACATCTCCACCTAAGTCTTCTAGGGTTTCTTTTAATAATTTACGAACTTTAGATAAAATTTTTTCTTCTTTTTTATACTCTTCTTCTGTTATTGCCATACTACCTCCTATTTATTCTTTAAAAACTAAGTAACAGCAAAAAACCACATAAGTACATAGGTTATGTAGTTGTCGTACTACTATGTGATTTTTAAGCTAACGTCTATTTCAATATAACATAAAGTAAAGTTAGTTTCAAGACAATTCTTTTTTGATACTAAACTTAGCGTGTTTTTTCTTTTACCTTACATTTAGTTTGGGACGTTACTTTGATGATTTCAGCGATATTTTCTTCTTTTGTTCCTATCAATTTTTCTACACTTGGTAATTCATAGAAAGCCACTGTATTTTCTAAGCTAAACTCATTTTCTGTTTGTGCGCATAAGAACAACTTTTTTCTTAAGGCTAGAGCCATACCTAACTCAATATGTGCTCCTCTTCCCGCTGGTAATAAGATAACTACTACATCAGCATCCGCTACACCTTGTTTTTCTAATTTTGCATATTCTCTCATATCGTCTATGGAAACATCCTCATTTACGTTTTTTACCCAGTCATAGGTTTGATGCCATCCTTTTTCTATTAACTTTTCTGCATAATAAGTTACTAGTTCGCAATTTTTCATGCCTGATCCCACATAAAAATTCATTTGTTTTCTCCTATCTATTTTATTGTATTGCATTATTATTATATAATACATTTGTTCGTGTGTCAACTAATTTAAAACCAATATTTAAAATATATTGGTTTTACTCTTTATTTTAATAAGTCTTGTAGGACATTTGTAAATTCATTTTGTAATTCTTCTAGTCTTTCTTTTGTTTGTGCTTCAAATCTAGCAGTGATATTTGGTCCGGTGTTACTAGCACGTACTAGGGCCCAGCCATCTTTAAATAATACTTTGATACCATCAATATCTAAATATTTATACTCTTTACTTTTGGCATATTCCCCTATTTTTTCTATAATAGCAAATTTGATATCATCGCTAGCTTTAAATTTTAATTCAGGAGTTGA
>JAGHJJ010000038.1 GCA_017886705.1 Bacilli bacterium
CACCATCTTCATGAGTTCCACCTTCTGGTGTATTAATGTTATTAACAAAAGAATAAATACTAGAATTATAAGTTTCATTATATTGAAGTGCAACCTCTAAAGAAATATCATTTTCAATTCCAGTACAATCAATAATGGTCTCATGAATTGGCTTCTTATCCTTATTTAACATAGCCACATACTCACTAATTCCACCTTCATAACAGAAAGTGTCAGAAACACTATCCTCTCTTAAATCATAAAGTGAAATTCGAAGTCCTCTATTTAAAAAAGCAAGCTCACGAAGTCTAGTTTTTAAAATGTCGTAATCAAAAACCGTAGTTTCCTCAAAAATATCAGGATCAGGCTTAAAAGTAACGGTAGTACCAGTTCTATCATCATCACAAGAACCAATAACTTTAAGGTCTTCCTCAGGATGTCCTCCGTTAGAATAACGTTGATAATAAACATTACCGTTTTTATAAACACGTACTTCCATCCACTCAGACAATGCATTAACAACACTAGCACCTACTCCATGAAGTCCACCAGATACTTTGTATCCACCTCCACCAAACTTACCACCAGCATGCAATACAGTATACACTGTCTCAACAGTACTTTTACCAGTTTTAGGATGAACTTCTACTGGTACACCACGACCATTATCTTTAACAGTAATAGTATTCTCTTTTCCTACTTCTACTTCGATATGTGTACAATATCCAGCTAAAGATTCATCAATAGCATTATCCACAATTTCCCATACCAAATGATGAAGACCTCTAGAACTAGTAGTACCAATATACATTCCAGGTCTTTTTCGAACAGCTTCTAATCCTTCCAAAACCTGTATGGCTGAAGAATCATATTCTCTTTCTACTTTTTCCTCATTCATATTTATACCTACTTTCTTTCAACATTTCCATTCTTTACGCTGTATATATAAGCATCCTCTAAATATTTCTTATTAATATTTTTTAAATCAGTAGTTGTAATTACACTCTGAATACCATAATGAATCAACTTTAAAAGTCGATTTCTTTTTTTTAAATCTAACTCACTAAAAATATCATCTAAAAGTAATACAGGAGAAGTTTTCAAAACATCTTCAAATATTGGAATTTCAGACAATTTATAAGCAAGAACAGCTGTTTTTTGTTGACCTTGCGACCCGAAAAACTTTAAATCTTTTCCACAGAATAAAAAAGAAAAATCATCTCGATGCGGTCCTACCAAAGTCATGCCATAATTTAACTCTTTTTTATAATTCTTCTTATAATAATGTTTTAAAGCTTTCCTAATATCTTCACTTTTATAAGACTGAAATTCAATATTAGGATGATATTCCACAACTAAACCCTGATCACCATTAATATCTTTATAATAAGTATCAATACTATCATTAATTAAATCAATGTATTCTTTCCTTTTTCGATAAATAAACACCGCTTTTTCTATTAGTTTATCAGTAATAATATCTAAATAAGAAGAATCCGCAATAGAATTTTGAAATAAAACTTTCAAATATTCATTACGTGTACGCAGTAATTTATTATACTCATTATAAATATTCAAATAAACTTTAGAAATTTGTGAAAGCTGTATGTTTAATAGGTTTCTTCTAATATTTGGAGAACCTTTAATAATTTCCAAATCATCAGGAGAAAAAACAATTACATTTAAATTAGAGATATAATCAGCAACTTTCTTTATTTCTGTTTGATTAACAAACAACTTTTTTTCGTTTTCTAACATATCAATCTCTAATTTAGAAATAATTCGATCTTTTTTCACAACTCCCTTTATTTTAGCTTTCGTTTTATTAAACATAATAACATTAGGATGTACACCTAATCTATGTGACTTAGTAAGAGCTAAAAAAGTAATAGCTTCCAAGATATTAGTCTTTCCTTGTGCATTATCTCCAACAAAAATATTCATACCATCTCCAAGTTTAATAGATGCAGATGAATAATTTCTAAAATTTACTAAATTAATTTTAGTGATTTTCAATCAGACTTAAAAAAAAGACCCATATAATCACCTATCCCCTATTTCGGTATTCCTATACATACAGTAATATTATAGCATAAAATGACCAAATAAGATAGTAAAAAGTGATTTTGTGAATCATTTTTATAAATTTGATTTTCTCTTTCTCATCATAAAGTCTAATCTAGAAGCTCTAGATATTTGATTTTCTAAGGTACGATAGGAAACTGGAACAATAATTTCCTTATTATTATCAAAAATAACTTTGGTATTACTATTATCTATTCTTTCAAAATTCTTAACTCTCTTCAAAGAAATCCAAATACAATCATCTGATTTTGGCGATGTCGTTGGAAAAACAATTAAATTATCAGTATCTTCAACAATAACAGGAACTTTATATTCAGCACCTAAAATAGATCTAGCACTCTCTTTTCTTCCTTCATAAGTACTACCAAAATACATACAACTTTCTTCCATAATTTGAAATGGAGACTGTTCTATCAAAAAACGATCCTCATCTTCATAAACCAAACTACTTTCATTTTCATTAGGCATAATAGCTAATGTTCCCTTATTAATTTCATATTCCATAAAATTTCCCCCTCCTAAACATGAAATTGTCACTAGAATAACAAAAGAAATTGTTGAGATTTGTCACTTTCTGTAACATCTCACATATATTATTAGAGAAATTTAAAAAAAAACTCCAAAAACTTGGAATTTTTTTATTTTAATAAGTACGAATTGGTAAAACTAGTTGTGTTAAAGTATCATCCTCACTAGATTTTATTAAAATAGGTTTAATTTCTCCAACAAAATGAATATCAACAGTTTCTGTGGAAAAGCTTTTTAAAGCTTCCATCATATATTTAGCACTAAATGAGATTTTAATATCCTCATCATTATTCTTAGAAATAGGCATCTTCTCTTCTACTCTACCTATTTCAACAGAAGAACTCTTAAGCACTAATATATCCCCTCTAGTTTCCAATGTAACGATGTTTTTCTCTTTATCGCTAGTTAATATACTAACACGATCAATTACATCGTAGAAGGCATTTAAATTAGTACTAACAACTAAATAAGAACTATCAGGTAATAAATTAGAAGTATTTGGATAAGTACCATTAATTAAACGAGATTCAAATTTTAAATTTCCTGTCTTAAATAATATCTTATTATTAAAGATATGTAACTCAATATCCCCATCTTCTTCATCAATAATTCTAGAAAACTCTAAAATATTATGACTAGGTATAACAATATTATAATTTTCTTCACTAGCTCCAGTTAATTTAACAACTTTTCTAGCTAAACGATAAGAATCTGTAGAATTACACTCTAATACATCCCCTACTATATTAAAGTTAATACCAGTAAGCACAGGTTTACTTTCTTCATTAGAAGAAGCAAATGCAGTCTGATTAACAATATCTTTAAATACAGAAGCATTAATACTAACTTTCTTCTTACTTTCTTCTAAACCTATATTAGGATATTCACTTTCACTAATACCATTTAAATTAAATTCACTATTTTCTGTGTAAATTAAAATTTTTAATTCATCAATAACTTCTATATTAATATATTTATCTGGTAATTTACGAACAATATCTAAAATATATTTACCTTGAATAATAATACTACCCTCTTGCTCTACTTTAAAATCTTCATCATTCGTAGCTTCAATCATTGTTTGAATAGTAATATCATTATCACTAGCAGTTAAAGTTAATCTTTTCTTCTTTAATTCAAACTTAATACCAGCTAATACAGGAATTAAGTTCTTAGTAGAAATAGCTTTAGATACCTTATTTAATGCATTCAATAATAAATCTTTTTTAATTGTTAATTTCATATATATTCCTTCTTTCTTTTTTTATTATTTTTATTATTACTGTGGAAAACAGTGTAAAACTTAATCTATGCAATCTCATCAATGATTTTATCATATTTTTTCTTGTGGAAAAAGTCAAGTTTTTCCAATTTTTTACACAACGCCAATATCTTTTTTTAATTTTTCTATAATATTTGCTAAATCTTTATTAACTTTTATTTCTTTTTCAATTTTTTCTACAGAGTGCATAACTGTAGTATGGTCTTTTCCACCAAATTCTGTTCCAATTTTTGGAAAAGATTCATTAGTCATAGTTCTACAGAGGTACATTGCAATCTGTCTTGGAAAAGAAATGTTAGAACTTCTCTTTTTACTACGTATATCTTCAACAGAAATTTGGAAATATTCAGATACAATTTTTTGTATTCGTTGAATATCGTTCTTTTCACCCATTCCCTTACTGATAAAGTCTTTTAAAGCTTCAATTGCCAAATCTAAAGTAATTTCAGCACCACCCATGATAGTAGAATAAGCAATTAATCTAGTAATAGAACCCTCTAATTGTCTAACGTCAGTACCAATATTAGACGCTATATACTCTACTACATCATCAGGAATTTCTTTTTCGAAATTACCAGCAATTATTTTTTTCTTTAATATTTCCGTTCTAAGTGCAAAGTCTGGCGGGAAAATATTAACTGTTAATCCCCAGCAAAACCTTGTCCTTAAACGATCTTCCAGTAATTTCAAATCATCAGGAGAACGATCTGATGAAATAATAATTTGCTTACTATCATTATATAAAGTATTAAAAGTATGAAAAAATTCTTGTTGTGTTTGTGTAGCACCACCTAAAAACTGGATATCATCAATAATAAGTACGTCTATATTTCTATATTTATTTTTAAAGAAATCAACATAATTAAAGTTTGTTCCCTTATCATCTTTCTTGTTAATACCAATAAAATCTTGAATAAATTGATCCGATGTAACATACAGCACTCTTCTATTACTATTTTCGGTAATGTAATTACCAATAGCATGCATTAAATGCGTCTTACCTAACCCGCTATTACCATAAATAAACAAAGGATTATACATATTACCAGGATTTTCAGCAACCGATAATGCCGCAGCGTGAGCAAACTTATTACTATTTCCAACAATAAAGTTATCAAAGGTGTATTTACTTTTTAAATTAGATTGAATTTGATGATTAGGAACGCCAGCCTCCTCACTTTTTACTTGGAATTCTTCTATATTCCCTACTTTTTCCTCTTCTTCAATCTCTTCTTTTAATAAAAAAACAAGTTCAAAATTAGTACCGGTAATATCATTTAAATGGTTTAAAATTAATTCTGAATAATTATCTGCTAAATGTTTTTTGTGTATTGGCATAGGAACAATAATATAGGCCTTTCCATTATCCAATTTATATAATTTAGTATCCTTAAACCATGTTTCAAAAGAAAGTGAGGTTAAGTCTTCTTTAACTTCAGTTAGAAATTTTGACCATAAAATATCTACATTCATTCGACCATCTCCCCACAAGCAAAATTGATACCAATAGTTTAGCTCAAAATGTGTAAAAAAGAAATAGAAAAATTAAAAAAAAAATAATTCACACACAATACACAATAAAATCCACAATTAGATAGTAAGTATATAAAAGGAAAAATAAACTTTTCCACATTTTCCACAAATTTAAATACACACATGCGAGTAAAATAAACCACAACCCTGTGGATTATGTGGAAAAGAAAAAAATAAAAAAAATAACTTATGATTGACAAAAATGTGATATTATTATTATAATAATGTAGATTTATGTCTGGAGGTGGAAGAAGATGAAAAGAACATATCAACCAAATAATCGTAAAAAATCAAAAAAATTAGGTTTTTTCGCACGTAAGAAAACAAATATATTAAATCGTCGTCGTCGCAAAGGTCGTAAAAGTCTTTGTAAATAATTTACCGCTGCCTAAAACAGTGGTTTTTTACTTATGAAAAGGTGATTACATGAAAAAAATGTATATAGTAAAACATCAATATGATTTTGATAGAATAATAAAAACAGGATACAGAAACAAAAATGACATATTTATAGTATATTCCATGCAAAACAATCTTAATTATGCAAGATATGGAATTTCAGTAGGAAAAAAATTAGGAAATGCTGTATATAGAAATAGAAAAAAAAGACAAATACGTTCTATCATAGATAATTTTGAAAAAGACTATGTAAACAACAAAGATTATATTATAATATTAAGAGAGAAGGGAAAAAATTTAGACTATCAAACACTAAATCAAAAGTTAAAGTCCCTTATAATGAAGGAAAGGACAAAAAATGAAAAAGCAAAATAAACTTAAAATCGTAGTAATATTATTATTACTATTAATAACAACGGGTTGTACGACAACATTAGTAGATGACGATAAACAACCAGTAAAAAACGAACAAACAGGTCAAAACTTAACAGAAAATATTATTTGTCAACCAACAAATAAAGAAAATATAAAACTATATAAAGAAAACGGAGTCAAAGTTGATAAACTACCAACTTGTGATGAATTTAAAATAACATCAGGAAAATATGAAGGACTTTGGACAAGTATTTTTGTAAAACCATTAGCTTTTGTTTTATTATGGTTAGGTAGACTAGTAGGAAACTACGCTGTATCATTAATCATTATTAGTATTATTATTAGATTAATTGCTTTTCCAATAACAAGAAAAACTGCATTACAATCTGAATTAATGAAAAAAGCACAACCAGAAATTGAAAAGATTACTAATAAATATAAAGATAGACAAGATCAAGAATCTATGATGAGACAAAGTCAAGAAATGATGATGGTATATAAAAAATATAATATAAGTCCAATGTCAGGATGTATATTTGCAATGTTACAATTACCATTATTTATTGCTTTCTTCGAAGCAGTACAAAGAACACCGGCAATATTTGAAGATAAGTTTTTAGGAATGCAATTAGGAACAACTCCTATGATAGGAATAACCTCATCAACATTTATAGCTTATATCATTTTAATGTTATTAATTGCTGCTACCACATTCTATTCATTTAAAATGAATTTAACAGGAAATACTACAGATCCGAGTATGAAAATGATGCCAATCATGATGAGCGGAATTATTATAATAACAGCATTATTCATGCCATCTGCATTAGGAATTTACTGGGTAACATCCAACTTATTAACAATTATTCAAAATATTGTAGTAAAAAGGAGTAAGGAAGTACATGGAAAAGCATAGATTTGTAGGAAAAACAAAAGAAGAAGCTTTAGAAAATGCCAAAATAGGCTTACAAGAATTAGAAGAAAACCTAATTATAAAAGAAACAGAGGTTCAAAAAGGTGGACTATTTAAAAGTAAAAAAGTAGAAATAGAAGTAATAGAAAAAAGAGAAGTAGTAAAAGAAATTAAAAATTACTTATCAAAATTACTTAAAGATTTAGGATTTACTGCTAATATTGAAGTAAAAACCAAAGATAATATTCCAACATATACAATTTATTCTGACAATGATGCATTACTAATTGGGAAAAATGGTAAAAATCTTCAAGCCTTATCTACAGTAGTAAGTCAATATATAAAAAAGGAAATAGGGGAGTCTTATAAATTTTTAATAGATATTAATTCATATAAAGAAAAACATGAAAAACAATTAGTAAGACTTGCTAAAAACGTTGCTAAAGAAGTAGCAACAACAAAAATAGAAGCCAAAATGGATTCTATGAATTCCTATGAAAGAAGAATTATACATAACGCTTTAGCAAACAATAAAAAGGTATATACAGAAAGTGAAGGAGAAGAACCAAATCGTTATGTAGTAATAAAACCAAAGGAAGATGAATAAATCTTCTTTTTTTGTCTAATAATGAAAAAAAAGTTAATTCAATAGAAGAATTAATACAATTAGGATATCTTTTCCCAGAAAAATTTTATAGAATAGAAAAAGAGCCAGTATCAGCAGATGAATATTATGAACAAACACAAAAGGGTGAAAGTATATCCTTTGATCCGATACATTTTCCTTCAGGTTATAGACTTTCATGTATAGGAATTAATCAAGAAAAAGGAATAGCAAGTATTACTGTATTAAAAGAGGTCAATTGGGAACCAGTAAAAGAAACTATAAATGATACTAAAAGTCAAATAATATTTCCAACTAGCAAATAACCAAACAAAAAGGCGTGGCAATCGTCTTTTTTAAATTTAATGAAGAGAATTTAAAATAATGTGCTATAATATACGAAGAAAAAGGGAAGTGAGACCATGAATGATACTATTGTAGCAATTTCAACAGCACTAGGAGTTGGAGCAATTTCTATTGTAAGATTAAGCGGAAATGAGGCAATAGAAATTGTAAATAACTGTTTTAAGGGTAAAGATTTGACAAAAGTAGAAAGTCATACCATTAATTACGGGCACATTATAGATAATGATGAAGTAATTGACGAAGTATTAGTATCTATTATGAAAGCTCCAAAAACATATACAACAGAAGATGTAGTAGAAATTAACTGTCATGGAGGAATTATATCAACAAAGCGTATTCTAGAGACAATGTTAACCCATGGAGCAAGATTAGCAGAACCTGGAGAATTTACAAAACGTGCCTTTCTAAATGGAAGAATTGATTTAGTAAAAAGTGAAGCAGTAATGGATATCATTGATAGTAAAAGTGAAGAAGCTAATAAATTAGCACTATCTCAACTTACGGGAACAACATCAAATATGATTAAAAAGTTTAGAGATAAATTAAAACAATTATTAGCAAGCATCGAAGTAAATATTGATTATCCGGAATACTATGATATAGAAGTAGTAACAAAAGAAAAAATAGAACAAGAATTAAAAGTAATGAAAGAAGATTTAAAGAAAGTAATTAAAGAATCTAAAAACTCAACTTTAATTAAAGAAGGAATAAAAACAGTAATTATTGGACGTCCTAATGTAGGAAAAAGTAGCATTTTAAATAAATTACTAGAGCAAGAAAAAGCAATTGTTACAGATATTGCTGGCACAACCCGTGATATTGTAGAAGGAGAAATATATCTAGATGGTATTCTATTAAATATTATAGATACAGCAGGAATTCGCTCAACAGAAGATATAGTTGAAAAATTAGGAGTAGAAAAAAGCCTATCTATGATAGATGATGCCGATTTAGTAATCGTTGTATTAAATAATAACGAAAGTCTAACAAAAGAAGATGAAGAAATATTAGAAAAGACCAAAGATAAAGAAAGAATTATAGTAATAAATAAAAATGATTTAGAAAAGAAAATAAATATTAATTCTAAAGAGTTGAAAAATATAGTATATACCAACACAAATTCAACAGAAGGAATTAAAGCTTTAAAAGAAAAAATAATTGAATTATTTCAATTAGAAAATATTAAGTCTAAAGACTATACATATCTAACAAATGCAAGACAAATATCTCTAGCAAAGAAAGCATATCAAAGCTTACATGATGCCGAAGAAGGATTAAAAAATGACTTACCAATAGATATGATAGAAATTGATTTAAAAGAAACTTTTGATTTATTAGGAGAAATTATAGGTGAAACCTATAGTGAAGAAATACTAGATCATTTATTTGCAAACTTTTGTGTAGGGAAATAAGAATAGGAAGTGAAAATAATGGATAAAAAAATAACTACGAAAAACTCTATTTTATTTAATCAATTATGGATAAAACAAGCCATTGAAGATGGAAATAGCCATGTACTTGTTTCTAAAAAATTTGAAAATTATTATATAGGAGAAATGATAGAATTAAGATATTCTATGGAAAACCTAGGACCAGGAGGTCCAAAAGTAACAAGAGGAAACTCTATATTATATACTAGAGAATGGATAAAAAAGTATATTGATGAAGGGTTACCACTTCCAAATAGAAAAATTTCAACGAAATATAGCTTAGGAGAAGTATTAGAATTACTATATTATCAAAAGCATCACTTGCAAAATTCAAACATATCTGCACATGAAAATAAAAAAAATGAAGATACTATATTATCTCTCGGAGAATGGATAGAAAAATATAATGAGGAAGGATTACCACTTCCAAAAGGAAGATTTTCAACACAAAGTGTAGGAAAAGGGTTAGAATTACAATATTATAAAATGAACCTAGGAAAAAAATCGTCAAAGCCTCAAACTGAAAAACTATTAGTACTAAGTGGTGAAAGAAAATGAAATATGAAATAATTGTAGTAGGAGGCGGTCATGCAGGTTGTGAAGCAGCTTTAGCATCTGCAAGACTAGGCCATAAGACACTATTAGTAACATCAAATATAAATAACATAGCGGATATGCCATGTAATCCATCTATAGGAGGACCAGCAAAAGGTATCGTAGTTAGAGAAATCGATGCTTTAGGTGGAGAAATGGGAAAAAATGCTGATAAGGCAGCTCTTCAAACAAAAATGTTAAATACTAAAAAAGGACCTGCTGTACAAGCATTACGTTTTCAAGCAGATAAAATTATTTATCCGAAAGAAATGTTAAAAACACTAAATTCTACTGAAAATCTTGAAATAAAAGAAGCAATGGTAGAAAAATTACTGGTAAAAGATAAAAAAATCCAGGGTGTAGAACTAGAAAATGGCGAGAAAATATTAGCAAGTGCTGTAATTTTAACAACAGGAACCTATCTAAAAGCTGTAGTTTTAACAGGTGCAAATCGTAAATCTTCCGGTCCTCACGGTGAAAAAGAGTCTAAATTTTTAAGTGACAGTTTGAAAGAACTAGGCTTTACCATCAAACGTTTAAAGACAGGAACGCCACAAAGAATAGATAAAAATTCTATCGATTATAGTAAAACAAAAGAAGAAAAAGGAGATGATATTACTCATACTTTCTCTTTTGACAATATAATTTATCGTAAACCAGAAGACCAAATTTCTTGTCATTTGATTTATACAACAGAAAAAACTCATGAAATAATAAAGGAACATTTAAAAGAATCAAGTATGTATGGAGGATATGTAGAAGGAATCGGTCCAAGATATTGTCCTTCTATAGAAGATAAAGTAGTAAGATTTAGCGATAAAGAACGTCATCAACTATTCCTTGAGCCAGAAAGCCTTTATTATGATGATATCTATCTTCAAGGATTCTCTACCAGTATGCCAAATGAAATTCAAGATTTAATGGTACATAGTCTTCCAGGATTAGAACACGCTAAAATATTAAAATATGGTTATGCCATAGAGTATGATGCAATTGATTCAATGCAATTAAAAAGATCTCTAGAAACTAAATTAGTCGAGAATTTATATACTGCTGGACAAATAAACGGAACTAGTGGATATGAAGAAGCAGCTGGTCAAGGATTAATTGCTGGTATAAATGCCTCTTTAAAACTAGAAGGAAGAGAACCATTAATATTAAAGAGAAATGAATCATACATTGGTGTATTAATTGATGATTTAGTAACCAAAGGAGTAAAAGATCCCTATAGACTTTTAACATCTCGTGCAGAATATAGATTATTATTAAGAAATGATAATGCTGACTTAAGATTGAGAGATTATGGTTATCAAGTAGGATTAATTAACGAAGAAAAATATAAAGAATTCTGTAAGAAAAAAGAAAACATAAAAGAAATAGAAAAGTTATTAAAATCAACAAGAATAACCCCTAAAAAAGAAGTTAATGAATATATAGAAACAATTCCTTCCACACCTTTAAAAGATGGAATATCACTATATGATTTCTTAAAAAGACCAGAGATAACATTAGAAAATATAAAACATTTTATTAAGCTAGATTACACAAAGGAAGAATTAGAACAAGTAGAAATTAATGCTAAATATGAAGGTTATATCAAAAAAGCCAATAAAGAAGCAGAAAAAATGTTATCTCTAGAAGAAAAAAAGATTCCAGAAGATATTAATTATGATACAATTCCTAATTTAGCTAGCGAAGCAAGACAAAAATTAGCAGAAGTAAGGCCAACAACAATAGGACAAGCATCAAGAATCAGTGGAGTAAATCCTGCCGATATATCTATACTAATGGTATATCTAAGAAGGAATGCCTAATGACAGAAAAAGAATTTATAGAAGAGGTAAAAAAATTAGGAATAACACCAGCCAAAGAACAAATGCAACAATTAGAGAAATTTTATAGATTATTAATAGAATGGAATCAAAAAATCAATTTAACAAGAATAACAGAGAAGGAAGAAGTTTACTTAAAACATTTTTATGATAGTCTAACAATAGTAAAAGAAATAGACCTTTCTAAAGTAGATACACTATGTGATGTTGGAACAGGAGCCGGATTTCCAGGGATTGTTTTAAAAATATTTTATCCTAATTTAAAAATAACTTTGATTGATTCTCTTCTAAAAAGAGTAAACTATTTAAATAAAATAATAAAAGAATTAGAGTTAAAAGAGATTAAAGCAATTCATACAAGAGGAGAAGAATATCATGAGACTTTTGATGTAGTAACAGCTCGTGCTGTAGCAAACATAGAAAAATTACTAAAATATACGATGCACCTAGTAAATAAAAATGGAAAATTGATTGCTATGAAAGGAAATATAGATGAAGAACTAACCGAAGAAGTAAAGAAAAAAATTAGTAAAAAATATAAAATAAGCAAAATAAATAAGTTTTTATTACCAAAAGAAAATAGTAATCGTAGCTTAATAGTAATAGAGAACAGATAGTAAAAGGACTACAAAAAAAAACAATCTATATAATCAAAAATATATAGATTGAAAAACAAGGTAGTTCTTTTTCTTATGAACTTATTCTTGAAAGCATAAAGAAAATAGTCTATAATGTTACTATAGGAATACTAGAAAGAATAAAGAATAAAGTGAGGGATGAAGATGAATCAAGAACAAAAAGATGAAATTGTTTATCTATACTTAGATGATATAATACCCAATAGATTTCAACCTCGCGAAGTTTTTGATGAAAGAGCACTAAAAGAATTAGCTGTCTCAATAAAAGAACATGGTGTAATACAACCTATCATTGTACGAAACGTCAACGGAAAATATGAAATAATCGCAGGTGAGCGAAGATATAAAGCATCTGCCATGGCAGGACTTACTAAAATACCAGCAATCATTAGAAACTTAGATGATAAAGAAAGTTCAAAAGTAGCATTATTAGAAAATCTTCAAAGAAGGAACTTAAATCCAATAGAAGAAGCTAGAACTTATCAAAAAATATTAGAAATAGATCAAATTACACAAGAAGAATTAGCCAAAACCATGGGAAAAAGTCAATCAGCAGTGGCTAATAAAATTAGACTATTAGGTCTTTCTGATGAAGTACAAACAGCGTTATTAAAAGAGCAAATTTCAGAACGACATGCAAGAACTCTATTAAACATCCCAGATAAGAAAAAGCAAAATGAAATGCTAAAAAGAGTAATTAATGAAAAAATGACAGTTCGCCAGTTAGAACAAGAAATAAAAGATATGTATCCTAAAGAGAAAGGAGAATCTATGAATAATCAAGCTATGAATATGTCATCCAGTCCAATAACATCAACATCATTTGTAAATAGTAGTCCATTAATACCAACAGCAGCTCTACCAGAAGATACTTCAGATTATGGAAAAATAAAAATAGCTCCACCAGACGGAGATACAACAGAAGAACATATGCCTAGATTCATTAATTATGGCGAAATTAACGACGATGACGATGATGATCAAGATAATAATCCAATAGGAGGATTTAATCCAAGTAGCAACCAACAAATACCAAATATAAACGAAATAAAAGCTAATGCCGTGGATATTAATGCACCAAGTGAAAAACCAAGTGCTGATTTAGATAGTCTATTAAATCTAAATTCTGCTCCAATACCTACTTCGCAAAATCCAGAACATGAAAACTTTAGATTTATAACACCGGCAGAAGAAATCGTAAAAACAGATGGAAATAAAGAAAATCAAGTTAAAAATGAAGATTATTTTAAAACCCCAGATTTAATTCCAGTAGATTTACCTTCAGAAGTACAAACTAAAAATACAAATACAGTTTCTTTAAATCAAATAGAAGCAAATAAGTTAAACACAACATTGTTTGGTGAAGTAACAAAACCAGAAATTAACAAAAAGAAGAATGAACAGTTTACTGTCCAAAAATCAATAGATATGATAAGAAATTTAGTAGAAGAGTTAAATCGACATGGAGTAAAAGCAGATATTGATGAGATGAATTTTGCAAAATCATATCAAATTATCATAAAATTAGACAAAACAGCAGAATAACAAAGTAGATAACGAAGATAGTTTAGTCTCTTCAAAAAATCTACTTTTTTTGCGAAAAGCATTTAAAAAACACTATTTATTTGATACAATATATTAGTAAAAATGGAAACAGGTGATAAACATGGGAAAGGTGATATCGTTAGTAAATCAAAAAGGTGGAGTAGGAAAAACAACAACTAGTATCAATCTTTCTGCATCATTAGCAGTATTAGGTAAAAAAGTATTATTGATAGATTTAGATCCACAGGGTAATACAACTACAGGTGTTGGAATTAACAAAGGAGATATAGAGCGTAGTGTTTACGATGTTTTAATTGGAGAGTGCAAAATAGAAGAAGCTATGATTAAAACAAAATATAAAAACTTATATGTCTTACCAGCAACAATTAATTTAGCAGGACTAGATATAGAATTAGTAGAAAAAAGCAAACAGGAATCAGGATTTTTAAAGGGAGAACAATTAAAGATTCACTTGTTAGATATAAGAAATAGTTTTGATTATATTATTATAGATTGTCCACCATCATTAGGAATCATTACAACAAATGCCTTAACAGCCTCTAATTCTGTAATCATTCCAGTACAATGTGAATTCTTTGCTCTAGAAGGAATCACACAATTATTAAAAACAATTATGTTAGCCCAGAAGAGTCTAAATCCAACCCTAGATATTGAAGGTGTTCTACTAACAATGCTAGATTCTAGAACCAATTTAGGATTTGAAGTAGTAGATGATATTAGAAAGTTCTTTAAAGAAAAAGTATATAACACAATTATTCCAAGATTAGTAAGATTAACTGAAGCTCCATCACACGGGGAACCAATTATAGCCTATGACCCTAAAAGTCGTGGTAGTGAAGCTTATTTAAACCTAGCAAAGGAAGTGATTGAAAGAAATGGAAAATAATAAAAGAAGAGCTTTAGGAAGAGGATTAGAAGAATTATTCTATAATGAACCAATTGCTTATGATAAAATGGAAGAAAAAATTCTAACAGAAACACCAAAAGAAGAAATAATAAAGGTAAAATTAGATGAACTTAGAAGTAATCCATATCAGCCAAGACAAGTATTTAATGAAGAAGCATTACAAGAATTAGCTGATTCAATCAAAGAACATGGTGTATTTCAACCTATTATTATAAAAAAGAGTATCAAAGGATATGAAATTATCGCAGGAGAACGTCGTGTCAAAGCTTCTAAATTAGCAGGATTAGATGAAATTCCTGCTATTGTTAGAGACTTTTCTGATGAAGAGATGATGGAAATTGCCCTTCTAGAAAATTTACAAAGAGAAAACTTAAATCCAATGGAAGAATCTCGTGCTTACAAGAAATTAATAGAAACACTAAATATAACACAAGAAGAATTAGCTAAAAAATTAGGTAAAAGTAGAAGTTATATTACCAATATGATAGGTTTACAAAACTTACCATCATCAATTCAAACAATGATTTCTGATAATAAAATGAGCATGGGTCATGCCAGAGTTTTAAGTAAACTAGAAAATGAAGATCAACAAAAAGAATTAGCCGATAAAATAACAACAGAAGGAATTAGTGTCAGAGAGTTAGAAAACATAACTCAGTCTAATGAAAAATTTGTAAGAACACATCAAATTCAAAAACATACAAAAAAGACAAATGAATATCAATATTTAGAAGAAGAGTTATGTGATAAATTAGGGACCAAAGTAAAAATTAAAGCTAACAAAATAGAAATTAGTTTTGTAAATGGAAATGACCTAAATCGCCTACTAGAAATAATGAATCTAGAGACAAGGAGGTAATCCTAATTGAAAATATTTGACGTAATACAAATAGATTTTAAACATATAATTTATCCAATAATATATATAATTCTTGGAATTATTTGTTATAAAATAGCAAAAAAGTTAATCAATCAAGCTTTAACAAAGACACCAAAATTAAAAGGTCATCAAAAACAACGTGCTAATACCATAAGAATAGTCATACTAAATATTATAAAATATGTAATAGGTGCACTTGTAATACTAGCAATATTAGCTAATTTTGGAGTTAATGTAAAATCGATTGTTGCAGGACTTGGTATTACAACAGCAATTATTGGATTAGCTTTCCAAGATTTAGCCAAAGACTTCATTGCCGGAATTTCAATTATTACCGAAAATCAATTTGAAGTAGGAGATACAATTGAATATGACGGGTTCATGGGAGAAGTTGTTTTCCTAGGATTAAAAACAACAAGAATTAGAGATTATAAAGGTGCAACTAAAATTATTGCTAATCATAAATTAGACACAGTAATTAATTACAGTCTACATGATTCGCTAGCAATTATTGACTTAGGAATATCATATGAAGAAGACCCTACAAAAGTATCTAAAGCTTTAGAAGAAATCAAAAAAGAATTAGAAGGAAAAGTACCAAATGCAACAGGAGAACTTCAAGTATGGGGATTAGATGAATTTGATGATTCTAATATGAAGTATAGAATTGTAGTAGAAACGAAGTCTAATGAACAATATGGCGCCCAAAGATTTTTGCGTAGTGAATTCAAAAAAGGCCTAGATAAAAGAAACATAAAAGTATCTTATCCACAGATAGAGGTGCATAATGGAAAATAACAAATACACAATTGGTACAAAAGTAATCATGAAAAAGCAACATCCCTGTGGTACCAATGAATGGGAAATTACTAGAGTAGGAGCAGATATAAAAATAAAATGTCTCAATTGTGGAAGAACAGTATTAATACCAAGAATTGAATTTAATAAAAAAATAAAGAAGATTATATCTCAGGAAGGATAAAAATATGACGGAAAAAAGAAAATTAAAACTCAAAAAATTCTATTTTCATCCAATTACTGTATTTTTATGTCTAATCATATTAACAATGGTTGCTAGTGGAATATTATCTGCTTTAGAAATGCAAGCAACGTATAATATTGTAAATCCAAATACAAATGAATTAGAACCAACATTAGTAGCAGTAGAAAATTTACTTAGTTTCGACGGGATGAAATTTATTATAGGTAATGCAACAACTAATTTTATTAGCTTTGCTCCTTTAGGAACATTGTTGCTAGCTTTAATAGGAATTACAATTGCAGAAGCAACCGGATTAATAGAAACATTAACAAAAAGATATTTTTCAAAGATGCCTAAAGGCCTATTTACTTTTTTAATCATCTTTATCGCAACAATATCATCATTGATAAATGAAGTGGGTTATGCAATATTAATTCCATTAGCTGCTTTAATTTATTTTATGAATGGTAGAAATCCACTTCTAGGAATTATTACAGCATTTTGTGGAGTAGCATTTGGTTACGGAGTTACTATCTTTGTAGGATCTATGGAAATATCCCTAATGGATTATACTAAAACAGCATCATGGTTAATTGATGAAGGAATGCATATCTCATTAACATCAAATCTATTTTTTATAATTGCTACATCTGTATTAATATCTATTATAGGAACATTCATCATTGAAAAAATTATTGCTCCTAAATTAGGAAAATATAAAAAAGAAGAAGAATTTGCTAAAACAGAACAATATAGAGTAATTGATTTAGAAGAAGAAGAACAAAAGAAAATTGAAAAAGAAAAATATGAAAAAAGAGGTTTAAGGTTTGCTTTAATTACATGTATTATAGTATTACTATTCTTTATATATATGTTAATTCCAGACCTACCATACTCTGGAATGTTACTAGATATGACAGAAAAAACATATTTGAATCAGTTGTTTGGTGATACTTCTTATTTCCAATCAGGATTTACTTATTTGGTAACATTATTATTAGTGATTACTGGTTTAGCCTATGGCTTTGGTGCTAAGACCATAAAAAATGATAAAGTGTTAATAGAAGAAGTGGGAAAGAAATTCAGTAAAACAGGATACATTTTTCTTTTAATCTTTGTAGTATCCCAATTTATTGCAGTTTTTAAGGAAACAAATATTGGAACAATAATTACTGCATGGTTAGCAAATGCGCTAGAACATTTAGAATTTAGTGGCATTCCATTAATTGTAGTGACATTGATTCTAATTGCAATAGCAAACTTGTTTCTTACAAATCCAGCAGCAAAGTGGATGATTTTTGCACCAATTGTAGTACCAATGTTTATGCAAGCAAATATCTCACCACAATTTGCCCAAATTGTAATGAGAGTAGGAACTTCTATGACAAATGGATATACTCCAGTATTAGCATCCTTTGTAATTTATATTGGCTACTTAAATATATACAATCTAAACAAAACAAGACCTATTACGATAAGAAAATCTTTAAGAATGATAACACCATATTTTCTAATTATTTCAGCAGCTTGGATTTTAATAGTAGTAGGATGGTATATTACGGGTCTACCAATAGGTCCAGGAGTATATCCAACGCTATAACACCATAAGGTGTTTTTTTCTTGCATAAAATAGAATTTATAATATAATATAAACGACAAAGGAGAACATATGGATAAAAGAAAAATAATAATAAGGCCAATAGAAGAGCAAGATAAAGGAAATTATCTTAATTTATTTCAAAAGGAAACGTTTGGTTGTGTAGGAATAAATTCAGATATGAAACCTTCTCTTATAGAAGAAGAATCCTTTTTAACAAGAGTCATAAACAAAGAAACTATATCAGAGTATGTATTAATAATGGAAGATCAGGATAATTTTATAGGATATGCAACAATTGATAGGCATAGTGAAAAAGAATATCATATAGGACAATTTGTTATAATTCCAGAAAAACGAAAGCAAGGATATGGAAGTTATTTACTAGAGACAATTAAAGATTATGCTAAAACAGATGGATGCAATATAAGTTTAGAATGTATTTCTAATGCTCAATCTTTTTTCTTAGTTCATGGTTTTAATAATAAAGGCCTTCATTTTAAATATGAGATTCCATCTTCAGAAATTACCACTATTCATTCACCAATCTATGTTGATTATCAATTAATTTTATCAGAACAACAAAATGAAACCAAAAAACAAATGCAGAAATATAAAGAATTTCTTAGATCAGATTTATGCAAAAACTTATTTGATATGCTATAATATAAAAAGAAAAGAGGTAGATAATATGAGTTTAACAGCAGGAATAGTAGGATTACCTAACGTAGGAAAGTCAACGCTTTTTAATGCAATCACAAATCAAAAAATATTAGCAGAAAATTATCCATTCGCAACAATTGAACCCAATGTAGGAGTTGTAACAGTACCAGATGCTAGAATGGATAAATTAAAAAGTATGTATGAACCAGATAGATTTATTCCAACAGCATACGAATTTACAGATATCGCAGGACTAGTAAAAGGAGCATCCCAAGGAGAAGGACTAGGAAATAAGTTCTTATCACATATTAGAGAAGTAGATGCTATCGTAGAAGTAGTACGTTGCTTTGATGATGGAAAAATAATCCATGTAGATGGAAATATTGATCCAATAAGAGATATAGAAACAATAAACCTAGAATTAGCAATTGCAGATTTAGATGTAGTAAACAATAGACTAGAAAGAGTTGCAAAAAAAGCAAGAACTACAAAAAATAAAGATGACATAACAGAAGTAGAAGCGCTAGAAAAAGCAAAGAAAGCCTTAGAAGAAAACAAAGCATTAAGACAAGTAGATTTTACGGAAGATGAAAAAAAACTATTAAAATCATACAGTTTCTTAACATTAAAACCAATCATCTATTTAGCAAACATTAAAGAAAGTGAACTAGGAAATCCTGATAATGAGTACGTAAAACAGGTAAAAGAATATGCAACAAGGGAAAATGCAGAAGTAGTAAGTTTATGTGCCAAAGTAGAAGAAGATTTAAGTGAATTAACAAAAGAAGAAAAAGAAGAGATGTTAGAGGCACTAGGATTAGAAGAGTCAGGATTAGATAAATTAATTCAAGCAACATATGACATTCTAGGACTAGCAACTTATTTTACGGTAGGAAAAGATGAAGTAAGAGCTTGGACATTTAAAAAAGGAATGAATGCAAAACAATGTGCTGGAATTATTCATACAGATTTTGAAAAAGGATTTATTCGTGCCGAAGTAATCTCTTATGATGATTTAATAGAATATGGTAGTGAATTAAAAGTAAAAGAAGCAGGACGTGCTAGATTAGAAGGAAAAGACTATATCATGCAAGATGGAGATATATGTCACTTTAGATTTAATGTTTAGGGGGAAATACGATGATTTGTATAGTAGAAGAAGAAAAAGATATAGTAAAGTATGAAGTAGAAATTAATAGAGAAGAATTAGAGAAAATCCAAAAAGAAATGATAGATAAATGTAGTAGGATAATTCACTATCAGTATCAAGCAGAAGGCATAATGAGTGCCGCTTATTTTAAAAATAATGATATTAGAAATTATACAGAAATATTAGTAGGAACAAAACAATATGATGATGGATCTGATACTGAAATTTATTTAAGAGACTATGATGAATATTACCATCCCCTTTTAGCAAACTATGTTGAATGTTTATTAAATGGTGATACCAGTTTTTTGCCAGAAATAATGGCATATAAAGGAAATACTCAAGTAACAGAAAAAATATCAAATATAAAACAGGCAATGATAGATGAACTAGGTAAACCATTAGTAAATATAAATTTAGATAATTTAGTAAAGAGAACAGATGAATTAAGAAGTTTACAAGAAATAGAAAAGAGCAACAAAAACCAAAAAAATGATATGGAATACCATAGTAAAGTAGTTGGCAATATAAAATTAAAGGAAATAGAACGTTTAGATAGGAAATCTGTAGAAAGTGTAGAAAATTTTTATGGAAAACGCCTAATTAAGAGCCTAGCTAATCATCAGCAAAGCTGAAATAAAGAATAGATTTATTGTAAGGTAAGTGAAAGGGCACATGACAATAAATGAAATATAAATTAATTATTTTTGAAACAAATAGAAAAGAAGGATGTATGTCTCTTGCCAAGAAATTTTATCCTACAACCTATAATGAAAAAGACCGAAAAAGAACTTTAAAAACAGTAAAAGAAAAAATTGGAAAAAAATATCACTTTAATGGCAATCACATTCTACAGCCAAAACAAAAAGATGTAGAGTTTAAAGAAGAATATCCTGACGGGAAATATGTAAGAATAACAAAAGATTATCTTACGAAAGAAGATTACTGGGATGAAGAACTGATTTGTGATATTCTATTAATAGATACAGAGTTTCCTAATATTGTAGTAGGACACAGAATGGCTGATTGTCCAGTAATCATTGCAGAAGATACAAAACAACAAGTAGTAGCTATATCTCACTGCGGAGCAAATCAGATTAATAGAGAAGTACCTAAATGGACAATAAAAGCTTTAAAAAAAGAGTATAATAGTAACGTAGAAGATATTGCTGTCTATATAGGAAGCTGTATTAAAAAAGAAAGTTATCAATATGATAAATATCCAAGCTGGGCAACCAAAAAAGAAATTTGGAAAAATTGCATTCTAGAAAAAGACAATATATTTTATATAGACTTACCAAAAGCTATAATACAACAATTAAATAGTGAAGGAATAACAAATAGTCATATAACAGTAAGCTCTATTGATACATACAGTAATAAAGACTATTATTCTCATACAGAAGAAATAAAGAACCCTGATTGTGAGATAGGTCAAAACTTCGTAGGATGCTTCTATCAAGAAATACAAAGTGAGTAACAAGATTGTAACTCACTTTTTTAAATTTCACAATTTTACCACATAAAATTCACGATATTTTAACAAAACCTACATAGAATGAAACAAAGGAGGAAGCAATGAAAAGAATAGCCTATTTTGATAATGCAAAAGGAATATTAATTATATTTATAATAT
This sequence comes from Bacilli bacterium, assembly GCA_017886705.1. Taxonomy (GTDB): domain Bacteria; phylum Bacillota_I; class Bacilli_A; order RF39; family UBA660; genus Faecimonas. The sequence continues at coordinate 21,940 of JAGHJJ010000038.1, forward strand.
TAGCACATGTATTAAGTCTATGTTCAAAATATTATAACTATAGTGATGATTTTTTTAAGTTTGCAGCACTGTTTATGTTACAATGTTTCTTTTTTATATCAACTTATTTTCAATCCAAAAGTAAAACACCAAGAAAGAAAAGAATACTAAATTTATTAAAAACATATCTATTATGGCAAACTATTATAACAATATACTATGCCTTTGTTTTACAAATCATAGATTTTAATCTAAATTACTTAATACCAAGGTATACACTATGGTTTTTAATTACAATGATTTTTTATAATAAGGCAGAATGGATATTAGAAAAAGTAAGTTATAAAATAATGATTCCAATATCAATAATAATAGGATTAGTAGTAGGTTTTATTCCTATAATAGGTTCAACTCTATCACTATCAAGGACATTTGTATTTTTCCCTTTCTATGTTTTAGGATATTATGCTAAAGACTTAAATCTATTATCAAAAATAAAAACAAAACAAGTAAAAACAATAACTATCATTTTATCAATAATAATATTAATAGTCATTCTAAATTATAATAGTATTTTATCTATTAAAATTTTAAAAGGAAAGTATAGCTATTTTGATATAGATAATGTAAACATAATATTAGCCTGTGGAGAACGACTACTATTTTATATAGTAAGTATAATTGTTAGTATTGCATTTTTAAACTTAGTACCTAAAAAAGAAAGTATGTTAACAACACTAGGTAGAAATACATTATATATTTATTTGACACAGGGCATGATTTTAAAAACTTTTGTAACTGAAAAAATCTTACTAGATAATAGAATAGTAGGAACATTGCTTTTATTTTTATGTGCTTTTATCCTTACAATCGTAGTGACAAGAATAATAAATAAAGTACAAAGCTATAAAAAATATAAAATGGAGGTAATACATGGATAATAAATTCAAAGATTTTAAGAAAGAATTAAATAGAGTATATCGTAAAAATAAAATATATAAGGAAAAGATGCAAGAGCAAGGTATTACTCCAGAAGATATCAATTCCTGGGAAGATATTAAAAAATTACCTTTAACAACCAAACAAGATTTACTAAAGGACTATCCAAATGGTTGGAATTGTGTCCCTACATCAAAAATAAAAATGTATCATTCCTCAAGTGGAACAACAGGAAAACCGTTAATCGTAGGATTAACAGAAAAAGATATAGAGTTTAGAAAAGAGACAATCAAAGAAGATGCCAAGCAAGCAGGTATTACATCAGAAGATACAGTAGAGATATGTTATGGTTTTGGAATGTTTACAGGTGGATTTAGTTTTTATGAAGGACTAAAAGACTTAGGATGTAAAATAATACCTACAGGAGCAATGTCAACAGAGATGCAACTATTTTATATGCAAAAATTACAAGCTACTGTATTACTATCTAGTCCATCACACATAATGCATCTATATGAAAAAGCCAAAGAATTAAAAATAGATGTGAAAAAACTTCCAATTAGAATTATTAGAGTAGGTAGTGAATTATTAACAGAGACAATGCGAAAAAAGATAAAAGATGCCTGGGGAGAAGATGTTAGTGTAACACAAGATTATGGAATGACAGAAACATTAGGACCTGGTTTAGGAATGGAATGTATTTACGAAAATGGAATGCATCTAAATCCGAATTATTATTTTGAATTAATAGATCCAATAACTAAATTACCAACAGAAAATGAGATAGGAGAATTAGTAGTAACAACAATATATAATGAATGTTTTCCAATAATAAGATATGCAACAAATGATTTAGTAAAATTAAGTAAAGAAAAATGTCCTTGTGGTTCAACTAGTCCAAGAATAGTAAAATTCTTGGGAAGAACAGATGATATGTTAAAAGTAAAAGGTGTAAAAATATTTGTAAGTCAAATAGAAGATTTTCTTTTTATGCATCCTTATTTTAATCATCAATATGAAATTGTCATATCAAAAGAAGAGTATAAAGATATCTTAACAATTAATATTGAGTATAAAGAAAACTTAATAAATGTTCCTAAAGAAAAAATAGCAAGTTATAAAATAGAGGTAGAGCAAGAGTTTAAAAACAAATTTGGAATTACTAGTCAAATCAATATAGTAGATAATAAAACAATAAAACCATACCCTGGTAAAATCATCCGAGTAAGAGATTTGAGAAAGTTAAAAAGGTGAAATGAAAAAGTAAATGCAACACTATACGGATATTAATAAAAGTTAATATTTTTGCAGGATTAAGTGCAACAAAGGTTGTGCTTTTTTCATACTTTATTATGATAAAAGTGTAACATTTACTA
>JAGHJJ010000039.1 GCA_017886705.1 Bacilli bacterium
GAAGATATTGATATAGAAATAGCATTTAACTAAGCTAAATGTCTTCTCTTTATCTGAAGAAGAAATAAAAGTACTAAATTAAGTAAAACAATAACAATAAATATCATCCACAATTGTTCATTGATTGAAAATGTCTGATGATGAAAAGAAAGATGAACTCCAAAAGTCTCATATAACAAGTTATGCTGACCTTGAGGATAGCCTTTCAAAATAATACTAGTAATAGAATCCGTTTGAATATTTCTAAGTAAACTAGTAGTCTGACACAATGGAAAATAAAAAAAATATATTTCTAATAATTGTAGGATAATATCCAATAGGAATATAAACACCAGTAAAAAATCCTATCACGACACCATAAAGCGTCTCAAAGGTAGAAAACGAGGTAAAACTACGTATCATAAGTGCAACAATTAACATAAGTAAACTAGAAATAATATTAGAACAGAAAATAATAAAAATAGAAAAAATCACAGGAGAAAAACTACTAATATCTTGATATACAAAAACAAAAAAACAACTCAATTCCTAAATAAACAAATAATGTAATTACCATCGATACAATAAAAGCAGCAAAAAAGTAAGAATAAACAATCTTAATATAAGATACTGGTGTTACTAAAAAATCTTTAACAACACCACTATAATGATCTTTAACAAAAATAAAAATAATAGATAATACAGAAGTTGCTCCAATCACGATTAATAAACCCGATGTCATCAACCTGTCAACAAACAAATCATTATAATTACTAATAAAACCATAATCACCAACTGCCTTAATAGTAAAATCTCGAACAAACAGAAAATAAAGAGAAAGAATAACCAAAGAAGATAGAAAACTAAGAACAATATTAGCTAGATTCTTCAAAAATAACTTTAAATGCCTATAAACTAACGTTATCATGATAAACTAACCTTAAAAAGATATCTTCTAAATTACTATTCTGCAAAGAAAAAGTATCTATTTTTGTATCATCCAATTGTTCTAAATAACTAAGCGCACCTTTAACAGAAGAAATTTCTCTCTTTATAACTTCATCCTTAAAATTAATTTTTAATTGTTTCCTACTATAATTAGATATTAACTGTTGATAGGTTCCACTAAAAATAATTTTTCCAGACTTTAAAATACATATATTAGATGCAATATCTGCTTCTTCTATATAATGTGAAGAAAAGAAGATAGTAACACCTTTTTCTCTATTTAATTTTAATAAAAATTCCCAGACCTTTCTTCTAGTTTCAATATCTATAGCCGTAGTTGCTTCATCCATAATAACAATAGAAGGATTCATAATTAAAGCTCTTGCTATCATCGCAATCCTTTTTTGTCCTCCAGAACAAACCTTATATTTACGATATAAAAAAGAATCCATTCCTAACTCTCTAGAAAGTTCTAAAATACGCTTTTCTAACCCTTTCTTCTTTATACCATATAGTCTTCCTCGAAGCATCATGTTTTCATAAATAGACAACTCTTCATCAAAAGTATTTTCTTGAAACACAACACCTATTTTTTCTTTTAAAATAACTTCTCCATTCATAAATACTTCTCCAGATGTCGGTAACAATATTTGCATAATAATATTTAATAACGTACTTTTACCAGCACCGTTAGCACCTAAAAATGCAAAATACTTTCTTTTGGAATATCAAAAGATACACCTTTTAGTACACTAGTAGAACCAAAATCGTTTTTTATATCTTTTAATGACAAAATAGAGCCCAAGTTATCACCTCATTAAAATATATTCATAATATAGGAAATACTTTATAGAAAAAATAATACATGTTATAATAACAAGCAAAGGAGTACTACAAACTTACAAAATATAGCAAAAATACTCTTGAAATTAACAATCAGAAAGGAAAAACAAATGAAAACAATAATGGTAGACATGGACGATGTAATTACAGATGGAAATTTTACTAATTTTTTAGAAGAATTTTTAGGGAAAAAAATTAATGTGAATGATAGTAAAGTTTATTACAGACAAGAACTAATAGAAGGAAAAGAAGAAGAATTTAAGAAAATTTATCAATATAAAAACTTATATGAAAACGCTCCCTTATTGGACGGTTGTTATGAAGTATTAAAAAGACTAAATGAAAAATATGATATTTATATCGTAACTTCTTATATCTGGGGAAAGGATATTATAAATCCAGAAGAAAATTTAAAAAATAAATTCCAATATTTAAAAGAAAAATTACCATTTATTAATCCCAACAAATATATTTTCACTCAAAATAAAAAATTATTAAACTTTGATATCAGAATAGATGATAGAATATCTGGATTAGAAAATGGAAAAATTAATCTATTATTTAACTCTTGGAGTAACAATACAATCACAGAAAAAGAATTAAAAGAAAAAAATATAATCAGAGTAAAAAATTGGTATGATATAGAATCGGTTTTAAACGAATTAGACAAATAAAAGGAGAAAAGCATGTTAATATATCAAAATACTTTTGAAAATACCAAAACACTAAATTGTAACTTTCCTATAGAAGACCAGTTTTATGCCACAGATAAAGAAGCAATTGTTGCAGATGGAATCACAAGAGATCCCGTAGGAATTAGTGATTTAAATAGTATCTCTTTTACTGAAATGCTAAAATTATATCCTAGACCATCTGGAGGAGAATTAGCAGCCAAAACAATTACAGAGGCTTTCAAAAAAAGTAAAGGAACGATAAAAGAAAGATTAATAGCTTGTAACAACGCAGTAAAAGAACTGAACAATAAACATATAAAGCAATGTGATTACCTACAAAATGACTATTATGGTGCAGTAGCAGCCAGTATCCAAATAAAGGATAATATATTAGAATATGCTTATATTTGTGATTGTGGAATTATTGTATACGATAATAATGGAAATATAAAATTTCAAACAAAAGATGATAAAGAACTTTATAGCGACCCTTACATAAATAAAATTAATATTCCTTGGAACTTACCAGAAGCAAGAATAATAGTAAGAAGAGACTTTAGAAACAATCCAAATAATATGCAAAACGGAATTTGTGTATCTTATGGAGCAATAACCGGAGAAAAAAACGCAGAACATTTTATAAGAACAGGGCAAATCGCATTAGAGCAAAATGATATAATTGCAATCTATAGTGATGGTTTTGTAAATTTTCTAAAAGATACCACTTTTATAAATGAAATATTACACTTTAACAAAGAAAAGCTAGAAGATTACGTTAATAAAAAATCATTAGAAGATTACAATTTATACGGAAAAGAAAAAACATTAGTCTTAATAAAACATATATAAAAGAGCAAACATTATAATGATTTGCTCTTATTATTTAGTACATAATATTTCTTAAAGTCAGAATAATGTATTAAGACAACATCAATTGGTTGCAAATTTTTGTAACTTTTATACTGTAAAGAATCTTCGGGTTCATTCCTAAAAGAATCATTGTAAGGAAATACATAAATATAACCAGATAAATCATCAGGGATAACTACATTCTCCATAGTCATAATAGGTACTGTTTCTGTAGACGATATTTGAAAGTCCCAATCGAGATTATTTTTTTCACTTTCTTCTTTTATCTTATCTTTAAATGCATAGCAAGAAGCAATTAACAAAGAAGAGGTAAGAAAAATTGACGTATCCACATTATCCAAGCTTTGATTACTATCATGTGAAGTATGTAAAGTTAAAGTATCCAATACGGAAGGACTACCATGAAAAAGATAATCAGGATGTAATACATTTTGTGAAAGATAATTATTAATTTTAATTGAACTTACTGCTTCAGAAATGTACTGATATCCATGAATTATTCTTTCTTCTATAGAAGTATTTTCACGATAAATGTCTTGCAAAACCTCCATAACATTCTTACCATGATATTGATAATGATAAAAACTATCATATGACCGAAAAGAAATACCCGATTTCTCAGAATTAAATATATAATTTAAAATTGGATCAACAACCATCTCACTATATACCCAGGGCATAAAAGGAGAATCAAACTCTCTACGATTAGTACTTGGAAATAATCTTTTCCATTTTAAAAACCATAAAAAGTGTAATGATTCATGACAAACAGTCTCTATTAATTTATCTTCACTAATATTAGTAGAAAGACAAAAACTATGTGTATCTAAATATCTAGGAAACACAGGAATAAGTCCAACACTAGCACTAATAGAACAAATATCATCCCAATCACAGTCTAAATATTTAGAAACATCCAACATATAATTGTCATTATATTTATCCCAAATATCTTGATATCTTATCACTTCATCTTTAATTTTTTGTTCATAATAGTAATAATCCCTAGAAACCACATCCCTAATTCTATCTAAAATAATATCTTTATCACAACCTTCTAAATTAGAAAGTTCTGGATAATATTCTAAAACATAGTTATGTACATCTAAAGAACCATTATTTTCAAAATAAGCTCAGTCTATGACATCGATATTTTCATCTAGCGTCATAGGACGAAATGCTACTTTAGGTATCATAATCCACCTCCCAATATTAATAATTAGTAGTTCTAGTTAAATGATGTGGTCTATCTTTAACAGAAGGGTTTTTACTTAATAACCATAAAGCATTATCGATTTCAACAGAATTAAATTTTTTTCCTTGACTAACTAATTCTTCTTTAATTAATTCAATACAATATAGCATATTAGCTCGAATTTCAATTTCCATATCACTATCCTTAGGAATCTCTTGCTTACTATCAACTAACAAAGATAACTCCTTAGAATATTCTAAAATACCAAAATAATGTAATACTTGAGGAATCTTATAATCAGCACATCCCAACATCTGATTATTATCTTTAATTTTTTTAGAAATAGAATCTACATTTAAAGACAAATCCCCTACTAATAAAATAGCCCGCTTAAAGAAATAAACCTCTTTTCCATGATATAAACTAATATCCCTATAATTATGAAAAACGCTAACAATTCTATCAAGTAACTCTATATCCGTAGAAACATCAAATAGCTCAGTTAAACTAGAAACATTCTTAAGTTCCCGAACCAAACCTTGTAAAATATCAAAACGCTCTTTTAATAGTGGAATTGACGTTGTTCCATAAAAAATATCATCTAAATCCTCTATAGTTAACTTTTCTAAACAAGAAACATCTAAAGATAATTTCCCAGTTTCTATAGCCCTAGCAACCGCATAAAAAACTCCATAAGAACCAGAATACCATTCTCCATGATACTCTATCTTCCACTTAATATCAGAATCCCAGAAACAAAAATTAAAGGACTCACAAAGTAAAAAATACAATATAACTTGTTCTTCATCTAACTTACTTAAATCTAAAACATCAGAATTTAGCCAAGAAGTTTTCCGAATTTCTGATAACAAAGGCAAAACTGAAGAAATATTTTCTTTATTAATGGATACATAATTAGACTGATTAACTACATAATCGATAGAATCAACAATCTTTTCTCTAGTAATCATATAATACCTCCTATTAAATTATAAAATAAAACTCATTATTTTAAAATATGTTTATAATTGATATATAATCAAAACAGAACGAATTGACAAAATCATATAATTGTGATAGTATTAAGTTACTTTTTGAAAGGGAGATAATTATGAAAAACAATCAAACGACAACCAAAATAAGCACAACAAAATCAACGAAAATTTGATTGTTTTAGTTTTGATAATAAAATGAAAGCTATTACAATCAAGTAATAGTTTTTTTATTAAAAGCGATAATATAGGACATGACAATTAATGTTTTATTTCAAAGAGAGTTATCATCTGGTGAAAGATAACAAATAAACGTAATTGCTACTACCTATTAGTTGAGCAAGAAATGGTCCTCCCGGATAACGGTTATATAATTAAGAAAAACAAAGGATGGTACCGTGCTATAATGCACTCCTAAGGTATCATCCTTTTTGTATTAAAGGAGATGATAAAATGACGGAAAGTGATACGATTTACTCCCTTTTAAAAAGAAATAAAAATTAGAAAGAAGGAAAAAAATGATAAATGAAGAATATGCAGAATTATTACAAAAAGTAATACAAAATAATTATAAAAATATAAAACATGAAAATATAAACGCAAACGAAAAGGAATTCTACTATGAATTTAAAATAGAAGATAAAATAAGTGAGAATGATTTTGAGAAATTAGAAAAAGAAATAAGAAAGTTAAAGAAAAATGCCTTTGTAAAACTAATAAGAATTAGTGGCGTCTACCTAGATGGAAATAGTAACAATAAAATGATTACAAGAATATCAGGAAAAGGCTTTAATAACAAAGATGAATTAAAAAAATATAATGACTTCCTACAAGAAGCAAAAGAAAGAGACCATAGAAAAATAGGACAAGACCTAGATTTATTTTGTTTCTCAGACTACGTGGGTCCCGGACTTCCTCTATATACTCCAAGAGGAACAATTATTAAAGATGAATTACAAAAAGAAATAGAACGAGTTTGTAAAAAATATGGCTTTCAAAAAGTAAGTTGTCCTGCTCTTGCCGATATTTCTCTATTTGAAACTTCTGGCCATGCTGCCAAGTTTAATGATGAATTATTTAGAGTATCCTCTCCAAAGGGTCACGAATTCGTATTAAAACCAGTACAATGCCCTCACCATACTCAAATATATGCATCTAAAATTAGAAGCTATAAAGACTTACCAATTAGATATATGGAATCAGATAAACAATATCGTGCAGAACTACAAGGAGCAGTAAGTGGACTATCCAGAGTCTACGCTATTACTGTCGAAGATGGACATTCTTTCTGTAGAATAGACCAAGTAAAAAAAGAAGTAAAAAACATGTGCAATTTAATTAAAGAATTCTATACAAGAATGGGCCTTTGGAAAAATAACTGGATATCTTTATCAGTAAGAGATTATAATCATCCAGAAAATTATATTGGTAATAAAGAAGACTGGGATGTATGTGAACAAATGCTACAAGAAGTATCAGATGAATTAGGTCTAAATGCTAAAAGATGTGAAGGAGAAGCAGCTCTATATGGACCAAAACTAGATTTTATGTTTGAAGATGCTCTAGGAAGAGAAATTCAAATACCAACTGTTCAGTTAGACTTCTCTACTCCAAAAAGATTTAACTTATCATATATTAATGAAAATGGTGAAAAAGTACCTCCAGTCATGGTTCATAGAGCAGTCCTAGGTTCTTACGAAAGATTCTTAGTACTACTTTTAGAACAAACAAAAGGAGTACTTCCTCTATGGTTATCACCAGTACAAGTAAATATCATACCAGTAAATATGAATTATCATAATGACTATTGTAAAAAACTAAAAGAAAAGCTACTAGAAGAAGATATTAGAGTAGAATATGATGACAGTGAAGAAAGCATGAACAAAAAGATTAGACAAAGTAACATCATGAAAAATCCATATACAATAATTATTGGTGATAAAGAACGAGATAACAATTTAATCAGTTACCGTAAATATGGAAGCGAAGAAACTATTTCCATGAATATAGAAGAATTCATTAACAAAATAAAAGAAGAAATTAAGGAAAGATAAATATGAATAAATACATAATAGAAAATGTAAATTCAAGTAATATAGAATATTATGCAAGAGTAAATGCTCTAGCCTGGCTCCAATCATACAAAGGAATAGTTAATGATGAATTTTTAGAATTAATAAATAAAGAAGAAGAAATACAAAAAACAATTATAAATCTAAAAAACAATCTGCATGATAATAGCAAAAGATTTCTATTAAAAGTAGATAATCAATATGTTGGAATTTTAAGAATCCGCAAAACAAAATATAACAAATATTCCAATTATGGTGAATTAGGAGCATTATATTTACTAAATAGTATAAAAGGAAAAGGATTCGGCAAGGTCCTTTTTGAAAAAGCGAAAGAAGAATTAAAACAACAAGGATATCAAAAAATGATTACTGGTTGCTTAAAAAAGAATCCTGCAAATAAATTTTACAAACATTTAGGAGGAAAGTTACTAGACACATGCCCTCTTACATTGCCTAATGGAGAAGAACTTATCGAAAACTTATACTCCTATAATATTTAAAAAGAAAGATAGTCATATTCTATCTTTCTTCTTTTGTACAAGTACCTGAGGTATTAGATTCAAACCAAGTAGAAAACTCATCCATATAAGAATCTATTCCAACCTCTTTAGCATAATCTTGTTGCTGATCTAAATCGTACGTAATATTGCTCGCACTATATCCTACAATTTCTTTATCGTTATACATAAGTGTAATATCCCCTTCTTTAGATTCACAAACCAATTTATTAGAAGATGAAGAAACAAACGTGAAAATAACGAAAAGTAACACCCCAACAAAAACAACAATACCCCCTATAACCATCAATACTATTTTAACTGCTTTCATATACTCCTCCTTAAATTCATAATAACAGAAAAAATAAAAAAGTAAAGCTTGTATTCAAAAAAATAATTCAATATAATAAAATTATAAAATGATAAAGGAGAAAAAGTATGTACAAGATAAAAAATTTCTTAGAGAATAATGACATTAAAGTATTAGATACAAAAGGACCATTTACTGTAGTGGAATATTTAAGAGACTTAAGTGTAACTCCAATGACCGCTCAAACAAGTTATTTTAGTAACCTAATGAATGTCAGAAAAAGACAAGTTATTTGTAATTTAAAAACATCGCCTGTCACAGTACAAGCAGGAGCAATGCAATGGATGGTAGGTAATGTAAATGCAACAACTGGTCTAAAAGGTGTCGGAGACTTATTTTCTAAAGCAGTTAGAGGAAAAGTAACTGGCGAATCTGCAATTAAACCTGAATATACGGGAGACGGTCAAATAGTATTAGAACCTACTTATAGACATATTATTTTAATAAACTTAGAAGAATGGAACAATTCTATAGTATTAGACGATGGATTATTCCTAGCATGTGAATCTAAGCTACAACAAAAAGCTGTCATGCGTAGTAATATTTCATCAGCAGTTGCTGGTAATGAAGGACTATTTAATTTAGGTGTTCAAGGACAAGGTATTTTATGTATTGAATCTCCTTGTCCACAAGAAGAACTTATTGAAATAGAACTAGAAAATGACACCGTAAAAATCGATGGAAATATGGCAATAGCTTGGAGCGGAAGCCTAGAATTTACAGTAGAACGCTCTGGAAAAAGCCTAATAGGATCAGCAGCCTCTGGAGAAGGATTAGTAAACGTATATCGTGGCACTGGTAAAGTATTACTTGCACCAGTAGATAAATAAAGAAAATCCATACCTTTAAAGTCAATCTAAAAACACTTAGATAACTTTAAAGTTTTTTTATATAATAACTGCTTTATTGTAATATAGTAAACTTTTACACAAAATAAATCAATTTTTTTAATAAGTAAAGAAAAAATATAGAAAAAAATGTAGAACAATGATATTCTATAATTATCTAGAAAGGAGTTTGATACGTTGAAAGAAGAAAGAAGTGGAGCTTTAAAACTCTTAGGCGTAATAATGATTTTATTCGGAATCGGTTATGCTATATTAGGAACATTAAGCTTATTAGGGATAATCATAGGACCTCTACCAGGCCATGAACATGGCGAAGCAGTAATTGTAACATTATCCTACATTACATTAATAGTAGCAATACTAGGGGGAATTGCCAGTATTAAGGGTAGTCTAAAAAATGTACGTATAATTGGTATTATCTTTATTGCAATCGGAATTATATCCTTAACTTATACTTATCTTATAGAAAAAATATTCAATAATTTTGACTGTATTACAGTTGTATTAGGAATTGGTATTATTATTTTAGCAACGCTTTCTAAAATGGAAAATGAAAAAGTGAAAGCTGTCAGAGAAGCAAAAAGAACTACTCCAAAGGTTAACAATCAAACAGAAAGAATTCAAAAACATCAACCAGAAAAAACACAAGAAGCAAAGAAAGAACATAAACCAGAAAGAGTAAGACCAGTAAAAAGTGCTTCTAGAACAATTAAATATCATGATAAAAAGCCTAGCACAACAACAAAAAAGAAAATACCAAATACCAAAAGAAAAAGTAATAACACACAGAAAAAGGAAAAGTCAAATTAAACTTTTCCTTTTTTAATAGTATTTTTTAATATTTTTTAAAGCTTCTCTCTTCATATCTCTATCTTTAATAGTTTCTCTTTTATCATAATCTTTTTTACCACGACAAACACCTAAAGATACTTTTAATCGATTATCTTTAAAATAAAGCTTAACTGGTATCAAAGTAAGACCCTTTAACTGAAGAGCATCCTCTAACTTTTTAATTTCTTTTTTATGAAGTAACAATTTACGACTACGACTTTCCTCATGATTAAATATATTTCCCTGTTTATAAAGAGCAATATACATATTTAAAAGATAAACTTCATGATTACGAATAATTCCATAGCAATCTTTTATATTGCAATCACCATTTCGAATAGACTTAATCTCTGTACCAGTTAACACAATACCAGCTTCATATACTTCTTCTATAAAATAATCATGTTTTGCTTTTCTATTTAATATTTCCACAAAATCAACTCCTACTTAATCCCCAAACAAGATCAGAATAACGTGAACTAACTATATTTTTATATTCATTATAGTAGCTCATATAATTAGGTAATATAGAATCATCTAATTTTGAATAAGGATAAACCTTAAAATTACGTTTACTACTATAACTAGAATCAGTATAAATAAGTTCCGCTTTTGGATTATCTACTGTAACAACAGTAGCTTCCTTTGTTTCTACTTTATTAATTGTAACTTCCATCATTAATCCTGTCAATCTTTCAGTTCCTACTTGATCAGAAATAAAATTACCCAGAGAATAAATAACAAGTGTTTTTCCGTCATTGATATATTGAACAGGTTCTACAACATGTGGATGGCTACCAATAATAAGATTAACTCCTAAAGAAGCTAAATAATTAGCAATACCTTCTTGTTCACTAGACACATCCATAGAATACTCTACTCCCCAGTGCATCGCAACAATAATAACATCTACCTTATCTTTAACTTTGTCGATATCATTCTTAGCTTTTTCTGGAGAATATACATTATTTAGATATTCTTTCCCTACTGGTGTCTCTAAACCATTCGTCCAAGTCGTATAAGAAAAGAATGCATATTTAATTCCATTACATTCATAAACACGTACCTTATCTCTTTCCTCTTGAGAGCTACGTTGTCCATCCCATACGACATCTTTTTGATTTGACCAGTAATTAACAGAATGTAGGACACCTTCTTCTCCTTTATCCATCGTGTGATTCGTTGCAAGTGAAACAAGATTAAACCCGGCATCAATAAAGGCATCCCCTACTTCATCAGGAGAGTTAAATCTAGGATAATTAGAATAACCTAACTTTTTTCCACCAAGAATTGTCTCCTGATTATAATATGCTAAATCATACTTAGAAGATATAGGTTTTATATACTCTAACATTGGCTTAAAATCATAACTACCATCAGATAACAGAGCATCTTCATAAATAGCACTATGAATCAAAGCATCTCCTACCATAAATAAATCAAAACTATATTTTTTAGGATACTTCTCAATCACTTCTACCATTTTCACATTTTTCAAATCTTTATCAGGAGAAGAAAATAAAGAAAAGTTAGAAAGACAATAATAACCAGTAAAAACAACTAACATTAATAGTAAAACACCACATCCAACTAGTATTTTCCCAGCCCTTTTTAATCTTCTAACCTTCTTTTTAACCATACTACAACTTCCTTACTACCTCAAAATCAATAGTTTTATCTTCCTTAGAAGCACGTACTACTTTAACTAATAACTTATCACCAATCGTATATTTTACATGACTTCTTTCACCTGTTAATGTCATATGTTCCTCATCATAATGGAAGAAGTCTTTCATATCGCGAAGTGGAACAAGACCCTCGATTAAATTATCAAGTTCTACAAACATTCCAAAGCTAGTAACAGATGAAATCATACCCTGAAACTCTTCCCCAATATGACCTTCCATATACTCAGCCATTTTCATATCTTCTACTTCTCGCTCACAATCAACACTTGCTCGTTCTCTAGAAGAAGAATGCTCTGAAATATAAATTAATTTTTCTTCCCATTTACGAATCGTTCCCATATCTAACTCTTTATTAAATAAATAAGTTCTTAGTAAACGATGAACAGTAGTATCAGGATATCTACGAATCGGAGAAGTAAAGTGAGTATAACATTGACTAGCAAGACCATAATGACCTAAATTTTCAGGTCTATAAACTGCTTTTTGCATACTACGAAGTAATAAACTGGATAATATCTTAAACTCAGGTTTATCTTCCAAATATTTAATAATCTTCTGTACAGTCTTAGGACTAGTATCTTTTAAGTCACCCGGAACTTGATAACCAAGACTTCCTACAAAACTTAAATAACTACGTAATTTTTCTTCTTTTGGAACCTCATGAACACGATAAATAAATGGTAAAGACATGAAATAAATATGTGTCGCAACACATTCATTAGCAGCAATCATAAAGTCCTCTATTAACTTTTCCCCTGCTCCACGATCTCTCAAAACAACATTTACTGGCTTACAATCTTTATCAACCAAAATTTTAGCTTCATCTACTTCAAAATCAATATATCCACGTTTTACTTTCATTTTTCTAAGTATTTGAGCAAGCTCTTCCATAAGTCTAAGTGATTTCTCATATGGCTCATAACCTTCGGGAACAACATTATCTTCTAAAATACTATTGACCTTTTTATAAGTCATTTGAATACGAGAACGTATAACACTAGGGAAAATTTCATAATCTAACTGCTTTCCATCATGATCAAATTCCATAACACAAGAAATTGCTAATCTATCAACATTAGGGTTCAAAGAACAAATTCCATTCGAAAGTTCATGAGGAAGCATAGGAATAACTCTATCTACCAAATAAACACTAGTTCCTCTCTCCATCGCTTCATTATCAAGTGGACTTCCCTCTTTTACATAATAACTAACATCAGCAATATGAACACCTAACTTATAATGTCCATTATTCATTAATTCAATAGAAATAGCATCATCAATATCCTTAGTATCATCACCATCAATCGTAAAGATTTCTAAATTTCTTAAATCCCTACGACCAACTAAATCAATATCACGAACTTCCATTGGAATATTCTTAACTTCTTCTTTCACATCCTCTGGAAATTCAGTATTTATTTTATACTTATAAACAATAGATAAAATATCTACTCCTGGATCATTTTTATGACCGATAATTTCAACTACTTTTCCAGAATATTTAGAATTATTATTTAACTTCTTAATAAGTTCAACAACAACTTTATGTCCATCAACTGCATTTAAAGAATCCTCTTTAGCAATCATAATATCTAACTTAATCTTAGAATCATCAAGTCTAATATGACCTACACCCTTTTGATCAAAATTAATCTCACCAATATAACGTTCTACTTGTCTCTTTAATACTTTTAAAATACGACCCTCTAATCTATCCAAATTCATTTTACTAGTAATTTCTACCAAAACAATATCATCATGAATAGCACCATTCATATTTTCAGGAGCAATATAGACATCATCTTCCATATTTTCAATTTCTACAAATCCAAAACCTTTTTTATTAGCCCGTAAAACTCCTTTACGCAAATGACTTTTCTCCAACATCATATATCGTCCCTTATTAGAACAATAAATAATAACCTCTTCTTCCATCTTACGAAGTTCTTCACTTAATTCCCTAACTTCTTCAACAGAATGTAAATCTAAAGCATCTTGCAACTCATAAATAGTAAGAGCTTTATCACTATTTTTTAATACATTTATTATATCATCTCTCATTAGTATCACCTTCTATCTTTATTATACTGTATTTTTATCATTAACACTAGATTTTTTTATAGAAAGAAAAAAGACTCAATCACTGAGCCTAAATAAACATAGATACTAAACAAATTGCAAAAAACGCTAATCCTAATACTAAAGTAAGACGACTTATAAAAAGTTCAGATCCTCTTTCTTTACGATGACTAAATAATTCAGAAGTATTTCCTGAAATAATTTGTGCTGCACCTTCTGCTTTACTACTTTGTAAAAGTACAATCACAATTAATAAAATCGAAATAATTAAGAGCGCTGTTTCCATCGCACACCTCCGTTAACAATACCAATATGATACCATACTTTAATAAAGAATGCAACTAAACAATCGTAGTTTTATAAACATTAGACAGTATTAACGAATAAAATTTAACACTTGATTCCTATTTACTTCTACTATGTCAGCTGAATCACGATTCTTTATCTCAACAATACCTTCACTCGCACCTCTTCCAACAGTAATACGTATAGGGATACCAATTAAATCCATATCTTTAAATTTAACACCTGCTCGCAAATTACGGTCATCTAACAAAACACTTCTACCTTGAGCAAGCAACTCTTGATACATCTCCTCTGCTAAAGCAACTTGTTCTTCATCTTTCATATTAACGATAACAATAGAAATCTCATAAGGTGCTATTTCCTGAGAAAAGATAATACCAGCATCATCATGATGTTGCTCCACATAAGCAGCCAAGACTCTAGCAACACCAATACCATAACATCCCATGACAACAGGTTTTAACTGATTATCTTCATCTGTATAATATAATCCTAAAGCCTCCGAATATTTAGTACCAAGTTTAAAAGTATTTCCTACTTCAATTCCTTTCTTAAACTTAAGTCTACCACCGCAATGAGGACAAACATCTTCTTCACTAACCATACGAATATCAGCAGCCATATCATATTTAAAATCTGATAAATTAACATGAATATAATGATAATCCGTCTTATTTGCCCCAACTACAAAATTCTTCATAGATAAAACTTCATAATCCATAATAATAGGAATATCTAATCCAATAGGACCAGCAAATCCTACTTTAGCATGAGTAATTTCTTCATCCTCAACAGGTGTTGCCATAACCACTTCTTTTGCTTGTAATAATTTAGATACCTTAGTCTCATTTAATTCTCGGTCTCCACGAATTAAAAAGGCATAAAACTTACCATCCACTTTATATAATAAAGTCTTAACTAATATATCAGATGAAATTTCATATTTTTGACTTAATTCTTCTATTGTTCCTGCGCTAGGAGTATAAAACAATTCTTTAGATAACTCTTCTTGACTATCTATAGAAGCTGAACTCTTACATTCACAAACTTCAATATTGGTAGCATAACAACAATCATCGCAAATAACTAAGGTATCTTCCCCAATATCACAAACTGCTTGAAACTCTTCTGACAAACTTCCTCCCATGGCACCTGTATCTGCACGTACTACTTCATAATCAAGTCCTACACGTTGAAATATCCTATGATAAGCATCAAACATTGCCAGATATGATTTAGCAAGTGCCTCTTCATCTTTATCAAACGTATAAGCATCTTTCATAATAAACTCTCTTGTACGAATCAAACCATACCTACTTCTAGGTTCATCACGATACTTATTAGCAATCTGATATAAACTAACTGGCATATCTTTATGAGACTGAATTACATCCTTAGCAACTTCTACAAACATCTCTTCATGAGTAGGACCTAATACATAACGTCTACCATAACGATCAGCTAAACGAAACATATCATCACCAAATGCATCTAGTCTCCCGCTTTTTGCATAAACATCTTCAGGAAGAATACTTGGCATTACAAGTTCATTAGAAGAAATTGCATCCATCTCTTCCCGTATAATATTTTCTATATTTTTTAAAACTCGAAGTCCTAATGGCAAGAAAGTATAAATTCCACTACCAACTTTCTTAATCATACCGGCACGTACTAACAAATTAGCACTAACAGACTCCTCATCTTTAACGTCCTCTTTCTGTGTAAAAAAATAATTTCCTTGTAACCTCATAATATCCTCCTAACTAAAAATAAATACAAAATTAATATTGAATTCCCCAAACAACCTTATGTTTAGCATCTCGACCGCAAACAACACATTTATGAGTAGCAGTCTCTCCTTCTAAAATACATCTAGATTTTAAACCTCCAACTTCTTTAAGTGTTTCTTCACATACTTGATTACCACACCAGTCAGCAATAATAAATCCTGGATGATTTTCAATAATCTCTCTCATTTCATCCACCGTCTGAGCTTCATACGTCATCTCATCTCGTCTTTTTCTAGCTCTAGTAAATAAATTACTTTGAATATTATCCATTAACTCTAAAACATAACTTGCAATATCTATATCCGCAGACACTTCCATCTTTTCCTGCGTATCACGTCTAGCAACAGTAAACACATTCTTTTTTAAATCTCTCTCACCAATTTCAATTCTAACAGGAATACCATTTACTTCCGCTTCTTTAAACTTAAATCCTGGAGACTTCTTAGAATCATCGACATATACAAAAATATGACTATCTTGTAATGCCCAATAAACTTCATTAACTTTATCATCGACATTACCAATAGGAACAATAACTACTTGTCTTGGTGCAATCTTTGGAGGTAATACTAATCCAAAATCATCACTATGAACCATAATTAAAGCTCCAATCATTCTCGTAGTAACACCCCAGGAAGTTTGATAAGCATACTCTAACTGATTGTCCTTATTCGTAAAACTTATATCATAAGCTTTAGAAAACTTTTGACCAAAGTAATGACTGGTACCAGACTGTAATGCAACACCATTATACATAAGCGCTTCAATCGTTAAAGAATACTCTGCTCCAGCAAATTTCTCTTTTTCAGTCTTACGACCAGTAATGACTGGAATAGCCAAATAATCTTCAAAAAACTTTTTATAAATATTTAACATTAATCTAGTCTCAGCTTCTGCTTCTTCCTGTGTAGCGTGAACAGTATGACCTTCTTGCCATAAAAACTCTCTACTTCTTAAAAAAGGTCTTGTAGTCTTCTCCCAGCGCATAACACTACACCATTGATTATACTTCATTGGTAAATCTCTATAAGACTTTACAACGCTACTATAATAACCACTAAATAAAGTCTCACTAGTCGGTCTAACACAAAGTCTTTCTTCTAACTCTTTAGATCCACCATGTGTTACCCAGGCAACTTCAGGAGCAAATCCCTCAATTAATTCTCCTTCCTTCTTTAATAGATTCTCTGGTATCAATAATGGCATATAAACATTCTGATGACCTGTTTCTTTAAGCATTTGATCTAAAACACCCTGCATCTTCTCCCAGATAGCATATCCATTAGGCTCAATTACCATACATCCCTTTACATTAGAATAATCACAAAGCTTAGCAGCTTTTACTACATCAGTATACCATCTTGCAAAATCAACATCTCTACTAGTAATAGCTTCATTTTTCATAAAATTCCTCCTAATAAAAAGGATGATACCAAAGGAGTGCTTATGCACGGTACCATCCTTTATTACTTAATTATTTAACGATGCAAGAACACCGGAAGTAAAACTTCACCAGAAAGGTAGGAATATAATTAGGTTATAATTGAGTTCACACTATCCTCAAATCACTGATATAAGAGCTAACTACATTATGGTCTTTCTTTTGGTTTTAACAGATACACTTAAAATAAACTATTTTAATAAAAAAGTCAATATTTTAACATACTATTTTACTTTTTGATAAGAAAAATTTTTTTCTTTAATAAACTCAGTATAAGCATTATCAGAAAGATAAGAAGAAAATAAAATAGGCTGAAGTAATGGAAACTCACTTATTAAAGACTGAGATAAATCATCATCTAAAGAAACAGCATACCCTGCACAAAAAGACTCCATATAGGAAACAACATTATCATATATCATCTGTTCTTCTTCTACAATAGTATTCAAATCTAATTCATAGTAATCACTTAAAAACTCCATATATTTCAAATTAGAATCCCAAAAATGCTGAGAAAAGTCTGCATCAAAAATATATTGATAATCATCATCACCTATTTTTTCTAATTCATACGTTTGGTCTAATACAATTAACTTTACAATATAAAATAATGTCAAGTTTTCTTTCCAAGAAAAATCACTATGACTTTGAGTATACTCTACCATATCAGATAGGACCTTATTAAAAATATCGTTTCGATATGCATACCCTATTGCCGCGTTATTTTCATTACCATTAATAACATCTTTATCATAATAATCAAAAAGAAGAGATGTTCTACCATAAGAAGAATCGATTGCATATAATATACAATAAAAATCTAAATAATCATTTTCCGTTTCAAGGTCAAAATAATCATAAAGTTTCTCCAGATCAGCATCAAAAATAGCATTATAATAATCAGAAATAGTTACATTTTCACGAAATAAAGCAAGTAACCATAACAAAGATTCTGATTCTCGTTCTAAAATATAGGCATAATCATAAGTCGTCTTTTTTTCACAATCCTTCACTTTTTCTAGATTATATAATTCTGACTCTGCAGAAGCCTCAGTAAGGAAACTAACAAAAGGACTATTATAGTCAATAGATTGATATTGTTGAGAAGCATTCATTCTACAAGAACAAGCAGTCTGCCTACAGTGATTTAATTCATGCTCCAAGGTTAAAGTAATAGCATCAACAACATCACTATATAACTCTTTTTGGCAAGCTTCAACAATAGAAGGATAATCTAAAATAATTAAATTCTCATCTTCATCAGTAACGGCAGGGATAATTCCAGTTTCAAATCTAGACTGAGTCTTATTCTCTATCTTAGTAGTATCACCCAAAACAATACTAAGTGTTTGCATACGACAGATATCTTCATCTAAATTATTTGTAGCATAACTAATTAAATTTTCTACTACCATATCAAAAGCACAAGTACAAACATCCTGAATTTCACGTAATTGACCATCACTAGAATAATCAAAAAAAATCGAAATATATTCACTATGATTACTTACATATTGCAGAGAATTATTTTGAATTTTTTCTTTTAATTTAGAAATATTACCATCAAAAATAAAAGAACATTCTTTTTTTGTTTTTGCAGCAGTTACAATATCTAATATTTCTTCATCAGATATATAAAATTGACAATTATCATATTTAACATCAATAGAATCAAAATAACTAGCATAATCAAATTCTTTAGATGAATCATCCTTTGTATTTATAGAACGTTCTTCCAAAGAGTTAGACTGGATATCTTCATTAGAAAAACAACCAGTAAGTACCAAAGGAAAAACACTAGAAAAAACAAGTGCCTTTAATCTATAATTTCTCGTCATAACTATCCCTTCCTAACGGTTATATATTATAACAAACGCTATAAATTATCGCAAGAAAAAAAACACCTTATCATCCGATAAGGTATTGTTTATTATTGATTTAATTCTTCTTCAATTCTCATTAATTGATTATATTTACAAATACGATCTGTTCTAGACATAGAACCAGTCTTAATTTGACCTAAATCAAGTCCAACTGCTAAATCAGCAATCGTAGTATCTTCAGTTTCACCACTTCTATGAGAAATGATAGTTTTATAACCATGACTTTTAGCAAGTTCAATAGTTTCAAGTGTCTCAGTAATAGTACCAATTTGATTAACTTTTAATAAAATGGCATTACCTGCTTTATGATCAATTCCCATTTGAAGACATTTTTTATTAGTAACGAACAAATCGTCTCCGACTAATTGAATTTTATCTCCTAAGCGTTCTGTAACCTTAGTAAATC
The DNA here is from genome assembly GCA_017886705.1 of Bacilli bacterium. Taxonomy (GTDB): domain Bacteria; phylum Bacillota_I; class Bacilli_A; order RF39; family UBA660; genus Faecimonas. Next base: position 19,713 of record JAGHJJ010000039.1, read on the forward strand.
CATCCCAGTCATTTTCATCTACTGGATCTTCAATAGAAATAATTGGATAAGTATTAACTAATTCTTCATAAAAATTAATTAATTCATCAGTAGTTAATTCTTTTCCATCAACATGATATACTCCATCACTATAGAACTCGCTAGCTGCTACATCAATAGCAATACAAACATCTTTTCTTGGCTCATATCCAGCTTTTTTAATTGCTTCAATAATTAAATCAAAGCCTTCTTTATTAGAACCTAAGTTTGGAGCAAATCCACCTTCATCTCCAACACCAGTAAAGTATCCTTTATCATTTAAAACTTTCTTTAAAGCATGGAATACTTCTGCTCCAACACGAACTCTTTCATGAATGGTATCTCTTTGTGGAATAATCATAAACTCTTGGAAATCTAAATTGTTATCAGCATGTGCTCCACCATTAATAATATTCATCATAGGAACTGGTAAAGTCTTACCATCACCAACATATTCATATAATTCTTTTCCTTCATTGATAGCACTAGCTTTTAAAGCAGCCATACTAACACCTAAAATAGCATTAGCACCAAGCTTTGATTTAGTCTCTGTTCCATCTAACTCTATCATAGCATAATCAAGTGTTTTTTGATCTGCAGCGTCCATACCAATTACTTTATCACGAATAATAGTATTAACATTTTTAACAGCATTTAAAACACCTTTACCATTATAACGACTTCCACCATCACGCATCTCTAATGCTTCTCTTTCACCAGTAGATGCTCCACTTGGTACAGCGGCACGTCCTCTAACACCATTTTCCAAAATAACATCTACTTCAACAGTAGGATTACCACGAGAATCTAATATTTCTCTAGCTTTTACGTTTTTAATTTTCACAAACATCATCCTTTCACAATATCTATTATATCACGAATTATTATCTAGCACATCTTTTTTTAAATCGAAAACATATTTTTTAAACTCCGCTCCACGAATCTCACATTCCTTATACTGATCCCAGCTAGCAGAAGCAGGACTTAATAAAATGACATCTCCAGAACTAGACTCCTGATAGCATTTTTGAAATCCATCTTTTAAAAACTCATAACTATAAGTAGGAATACCTACACTCTTTCCAAAATCAACTACTCTATTACGACATTGTCCAATACCAACAATACATTTTACATGGTTCATGTAAGGAGATAATTGAGAAAAATCTTGTCCTCGTTCTAATCCTCCTAAAATTAAAATTACTGGTTCATCAAAAGAAGATAAAGCAATCTGGGTACACTTAATATTCGTAGCTTCAGTATCATTATAAAACTTACGTCCCTCCACAGTGTCAACATACTCCAAGCGATGTTCTACACCCGTAAAATTACGTACAACATCTAAGATAATGTCATTAGAAATATGAAGTTCTTTCGCTACCATAACCGCAGCCATAACATTTTCTACATTATGTATTCCTGCAATAAAGATATCATCACGACTTAATACTTTCTCACCATAATAATAAATATCTCGTCCCTCTAAATAGCACCCGTTAATAGTATGCTTACTAGAAAAATACTTGGTAGTAGATAAAATATTTTTAGTCTCTTCTAATACATCACCATTTTCAATATTTAGTATCGCAACATCATCTTTAGTCTGGTTTTGAAATAATTTAGCCTTTACTTTTTTATAAGCATCATAAGAGCCGAAGAAATCAACATGGGCAGGACTTAAATTCGTCATAACTGCAATAGCGGGATGAAATGTAGATAAATTTTCAAGTTGTTGACAAGAAACTTCCATCACAACCGTATCCCCTTCTTTTAAATCATTTAAAATACTAGATAAAGGATACCCTATATTTCCAGCAAGAAATGCTCTATCTCCTAAAGCTCTCTTTACAATTTCATAAGTTAAAGTTGTAGTAGTTGTTTTACCATTAGTCCCAGTAATACCAATTAAAGTAATATTTTTAGGAAACAAACGATATGCCATTTCTACTTCATTAATAACTTCCACATGAAGTTCTCTTGCTTTTAATACATATTTATGATGAATAGGTACGCCAGGATTTTTAATCAAATAATCAAAAGAAGAATCTAACAAATTATCAGGATGAGAACCAAAAACAAATTGAACTCCCAAATCCTTCAATTCTTGTATTTTATCCTGATCTAACTCTTCTTCTTTTTTAGCATCATTTAAAATAACTTCATTACCTCTTCTAGCTAAAACCTTCGCAGCTTCATAGCCACTTCTAGCAAAACCTAAAATTAATATTTTCTGATTTTCAAACATAATATCACCACTATAAGTATACTATAAAAGACCAAATTTGACCACCGAAATTAGACGCTATATATTGAAAGATATTAGTATAATATGATATAATGAACAGAGAATAGGAGACGCGTCTATGAAAATAGTAACTATCAGTCCAGAACAATTTGATAGATATGCAAAAACACATCGTTATCGTAATTATTACCAAACATCAGTATATGGAAACACCATGATAAAATTCGGTTTCAATGTCCACTTTTTAGGAATCACAGACGATACCAATACATTAATTGGCGCCTCTCTAATTATCTATAAAGAAGTATTCATGGGACATAAAATTGCCTATGCTCCTAGAGGTATATTATTTAATTATGAGAATCCTAATCAAGTAAAAGAACTAGCAGAAAAATTAAAAAAAATATTAGGAAAGCAAGGATTCATGCTCCTAAAAATTGACCCTTATATTCCCATGACAGTACGAGACCATGAAGGAAATATCATGAACTTCAACAATCAAATAAACTTAATCACTGCTAATCTAGAAAGTGCTGGCTTTATTCATCAAGGAAAAACATTATTTTTTGAAGGAGAAAAACCACGTTGGGAAGCTTTAGTACTTTTAAACAAGGATATAAGAACAATATTTAATAGCTTTGATAAAAGAACAAGACATAAAATACGAAAAGCTGCTAACTCAGGAATCGAATGTTATAAAGAACCAAGTAGAAACATTAATGTTTTATATAATTTTATAAAAAGAAAATCTCCAAAACCAATTGAATTCTATAGAGAATTAATTAGTAACTATGGAGATGATGCCGAAGTATATTATGCTAAAATAAATACAGAAATCTATGTAATTAATAGTAGACGTGCCTATGAAAGAGAAATGGAAAGAAATGACCAGATAGCAGAAAAAATTCAAGATATAAATACCTCTCCAAAATTAAAAAACGGTCTATTAAATAAAAAAATGGAGTCTGACAAATTATTAAATACCTATAAAAATAGTATGGTGCAAGCAACAGAGTTACTAAAACAGTATCCAGAAGGACTTATTGTTGCTGGTGCCATTGTAATTAAATATGATAATTCTGCATTTTTATATATAGATGGTTTTGATACCAAATATTCTAATTTAAATCCAGGATACCTATTAAAATGGAGAATGATAGATGATTATAATAAAGAGCATTTAAAATACTTAAATCTAAACGCTATCGTAGGAGAATTTGAAAGAAGAAATAAGTTTAGCGGACTAAACGAAATGAAATTAGGATTTAATTCTATTATTACAGAATATATTGGAGAATTTGATATTATATTGAATAACTTTACTTATAATTTATATAAAAGTCTAGGAAAGAACAAATAGAAAGGAAATAGACCATGAAAAAACCTAAAATTGTACTTTGTGGAAGTATGAAAGTAAAAGATGAAATAATAAAGATAAAGAATGAATTAGAAAAAAGAGATTATGAAGTCCTACTTCCAATCGAATGTATGCAAGGACTACCAAAAGAAATTGCATCACGTGCTCATTTTGATAGAATTAGCAATCCCAACAATGAAATTGTATTAATAGTAAACGCCACTAAAAATGGTATTGAAAACTATATAGGACCCAATTCCTTTGCAGAAATAGCTTTTGCATTTTACTTTAGAAAAGATACTTATGTTCTAAATGACTATTATGAACCATACCTAGATGAATTAGAAGGATGGAAAGTAAAAGCCCTACACAAAAACCTAAATAATTTGAAGCGTTAAACAGCGCTTTTTTTATGCAAAAAAAAGAACCTTACGGTTCTTTTCATCATTATTCAACGATTTCAGTAACGTTACCAGCACCAACAGTACGTCCACCCTCACGAATAGAGAATTTAGTTCCTTGTTCAAGTGCGATTGAGTGAATTAATTCAACTTCAATATTAACGTTATCACCTGGCATTACCATTTCAACACCTTCAGGTAATGAAATAACACCAGTTACGTCTGTAGTTCTGAAATAGAACTGAGGACGATAGTTTGCGAAGAATGGAGTATGACGTCCGCCTTCTTCTTTGCTTAATACATATACTGCAGCTTTGAATTTGTGATGAGGTGTAACACTTCCTGGTTTAGCAAGAACTTGTCCACGTTCAACTTCTTCACGAGAAATACCACGTAATAATACTCCAGCATTGTCTCCTGCTTCAGCAAA
>JAGHJJ010000040.1 GCA_017886705.1 Bacilli bacterium
TATATTCTTCTCCCATGGGTGTACCAATTGTAAAGATAGTATCTCCTAATTTCATATCTTCACTTGTTCCAATATTCGCAACCATAGATACATTACTTTTATCAATTCTAAGTACTGCTAAATCTAGGTATTCATCTCCACCTAATACTGTAGCTTCTGCTTCTTTGTCATCCGACATAGTAACCGTTACTTTATCTGCTCCATCTACAACGTGATGGTTAGTTAATAAATATCCATAATTATCATCTGTTTTATAAACAAATGCAGAACCAGCAGTTCCACTCGCACCAGTGGCACCCGTAGGTCCAGTAGGTCCTGTAACACTAAGTCCGGTCGCACCCGTTGGACCAGTAACACCAGAAGCACCTGTAGGTCCAGTAGGCCCGGTAACACTAGGACCAGTCGCACCAGTAGCTCCTGTAGGACCAGTCGCACCCGTAGCACCAGCCGTACCAGATGCTCCCGTAGGTCCTTGAGGTATAGTTAAGTTAAGTACAAAATTAGGAGATATACCAGTAATGCTTGCAGAAGCAGTACCCCCAGGAGTTCCTGTAGAAACAGTTCCGATAGTTAGGTTAGGGGAAGCACCAGTGGCTCCAGTTGCACCTGTTGCACCGCTAGCACCCGTGGCACCAGTCGCACCCGTAGGTCCTGTAGGTCCAGTTGGCCCAGGAACAATAGGTGTAGCAGCCCAGCTAGCAGTAGCAGCATCCCACATATAAAGAGTACCGCCAACAACATAAGAGTCTCCTGGATTTCCAGTAGGATGAGCAGCAATAAAAGATGCAAAATCAGGGAAATATCCTAAAGTAGTAAGTCCACTTCCAGCAGGTCCAGTAGCTCCGGTCGCACCAGTAGGACCAGTAGCACCAGTCGCACCTGTAGGTCCAGTAATTCCACCTGTAATACCAGTAGCACCAGTAGGACAAAGGCAGAAAATTACCTTAGGACGGTTTGGTCTTTGATTGTGATCATTATCACAACAATCATTTTGATTCCAATTTGGTAGCATAGATTTCCTCCTTTCATTAATAAGATATGTTTATAACCTAAAAAAAGAGATAATAATTTACCTAAATAACTAAGAATAAAGAAAATAATGATAGTCATATAATAAAATGAGGTGAAGTATGAAAAACTATACAGTGACAAGAGGAGATACCTTATATGGTATCAGTAAACAATTTGATGTACCAGTAGAGACCATAAAAAGAGTAAACAATTTAACTAGTAACACAATAACAGTTGGACAAGTACTATCAATTCCAACAAACACCAATACCGCAACCTATACGGTAAAAGCAGGAGATACTCTATATAAAATTGCTAATCAATATAATATAACAGTACAAGAACTAATAGAATTAAATAACCTATCTTCTAATATTTTAAGTATCGGACAGCAATTAAAAGTACCAGTAGAAGGAACGAATAATCAACCAGACAGCAACTATATCACTTATACAGTAGTAAAAGGAGATAATCTTTATAATATTGCAAATAAATATGGAGTAACGGTAGAGACGATAAAACAAGCAAATAATCTAACATCAAACTTATTATCTATTGGACAAATATTAAAAATACCAACACAAAACATTGAAACAGGATATAAAGAATACGAAGTAAAAGCTGGAGACAGTCTCTATAGCATTGCTAGAAGTTATAACACAACAGTAGAAGCAATAGTTAACGCCAATAACTTAACAACGACAATTCTATCAGTGGGACAAATTTTAAAAATACCAACAGAAAAAGAAGAAACAACACCAGGTCCAGTAAAAGAATGTTTTGGAGAAGGCTATGTAGAACCAAAATATGAAACATATACTGTAAAACGAGGAGATAACTTATATGATATTGCTAGACGTTATAACACGACAGTAATTGACTTAATGAATTTAAATAATCTAACTTCGACTAACTTAGAAATTGGTCAAGTATTGAAAGTGAGGGAATTATAATGAATTTTACCACCTTAGGAGAATTTAAGAAGACTGAAAGCTATCAAAAGTTTATAGAAGAAAATCCATCAACAGGTAGATTGAAAGTAGAAGTATTCACCGCCTATAAAGCAGTACCAATCCCAGATACAGAAATATTAATAACCAAGGATATTGATGGAAGCAAAGTGTTGTTTTTTAGAGGGTTAACAGACTCTAGTGGAATGATTAGTGATATCGAGTTACCATCCAAAGAAGAAGATAAAAATTATAAACCTGGAGATACCGCCCAGTATACTATGTATGATGTAACAGCAATTCACGAAGGATACGAAAGAATTAAGAAGTACGATGTGGCAATATTTGGTGATACAGGAGTAATTCAATATATTAAAATGATTCCTGATGTAGAAATGGAGGGAATAAATCAAAATGGCAGTTAGAACTCCCGTAGTCCCTACAGAAATCACAGTTCATATAGGTTCCCCTGAAGAAGCTGGAAAAACAATTACAGTACCATTTCCAGAATATATAAAAAATGTAGCCTCGAATGAAATATATCCATCCTGGCCAGCAGATGCCATCAAAGCCAATATACTAGCACAAATCTCTTTTGCTCTAAATAGAGTTTATAATGAATGGTATCCGTCACTTGGATATAATTTCGATATTACATCATCTCCTGCCTATGACCAAACATTTAAAGAGGATTCTCAATTTTTTGAAAATATTTCTCAAATAGTAGATGATATATTCAATAACTATATTGTAAAAGGTGACCAAGTTCAACCTCTATTTGCCGCTTATTGTGATGGCATTAATACAACCTGTGATGGACTTTCTCAATGGGGAAGTGTAGAACTAGCAAGACAAGGACTATCACCTACGGAAATATTAAAAAGGTACTATGGTAACGATATTAGAATTATCTATAATGCACCAGTCTCTCCCAATATTCCATCTTATCCAGGATTTCCCTTTAGACTAGGTTCTGCAGGAAACTATGTAAGGCAATTAAAAGTCCAACTCAATAGAATCAGCAATAACTATCCAGCTATTCCTAAAATAGAAGATGAAAACATCTTTTTTACAACAGATATGGAAGAAAGCATCAAAGCCTTTCAAGAAATATTTGACCTACCAGTAACTGGTACTGTAGATAAAGCAACCTGGTACGAAGTAAAATATCTATATAATGCTGTAAAAAAAGTAGCAGATCTAGCAAGTGAAGGAATTAGTATCGAAGAAGTACAGTTTCCTTATGGAGAAACACTACAAATTGGAGACACAGGACCCTATATTAGACCATTAAATTATTTATTAAATTTCTTATCTTATTTTGACATAGATATTCCAAAACTTAACTTATCTGGAGAAGAATTTACAGAAGACACTAAAGAAGTGGTAATTGCCTTCCAAACAAGTAATAATATAGAAGCTGATGGTATTGTCGATAAAAATACCTGGAATGCTTTGGTAACATCCTACAATCGAACGAAAGGATTAATACCAGAAGAATACTTATATTATGAAGACAAACTATATCCTGGCATCTTCTTATCTCTAGGAATGACTGGTGATGATATTCTAAACTTACAAAACTTTTTATATATAATCTGTGAAAAAACACATCAAATACCAGGAGTACGTGTAAATGGTACTTTTGATGAGTTAACTGAAGAATCAATAAAAGCTATTCAGAAAAGATATAACCTACCAGAAAACGGTGTAGTAGGACCTGCTACATGGCAAAAAATAATAGACTGGGTAGAAAGTTTAGAATAGTGTAAACTAATAATTAACATTTTTGATGACAAAATAAGTAAAAAATGTAGGAAAAGTTAGGAAAATCAACCAACTCATGCTATAATAGGGATAAGAAGTGAGAAAAGGAAAGAGAGTATGCAATTCGATAAAAAAATAGGTCTAATAAGAAAATTATTAAAAAAGAAACATGAGGCTCCAATAATAGAGCTCCAAATCAAAGACTATAATAATTCTAATTTTTATATATCATTATTATATAGTCGTACAATAGATAAATTTAAAGTATTATATATTCCACTAGATGTAGTAGAAGATAATAAAATAGAAGAATATTGCTGCTATCAATTTATGGAAGTAAAAAGTACTATTTATATAACTGAACAAATTAAAAAGGAATTACCTAAATATGAGGAATTAGTATCTAGGGATAATAGAAATAAACATATTAATAATTTTATAATTGAAATAGATGTCTATATGAATAAGAAAAAATACGATTTCTATACAACTAGATATTTACCAAAACGCTGGGAATTTCTATTTGAAGCAATTGTGATGTTATTTGAACATTGTCCTAATATTATGAATGAGTTAGCAACAGAAATTTTATCTGTAATTATGAATACGAATGAAAGTATTGAATATCAAACATCCCTTAATTGTGATTTAGATACGATGGATTTAAAAAATTATTTCCCAGTACTGCAAGATGAGAAAGAATTAAAAGAAAAAAAGATAGACTACTTAGAATATGTAAATGGAAAATATTATGCAGTAGTAGAAGATCATTTAATTATTATTGAATATAATAATAACAGAAAAATTTTAAATATATTCTGTGATCAAGCAGAACTAGTATATAGTAATAGTACTTATCAGGTATTAAAAGCGATTAAAAATAAACAAGAAGAAAGATTTTATAAAATAAAATATATAGATGAGGAAGATAAAAAATATAATTATTTATGTCTATCTATTAATAAAGATGGTCTAAAAGTAATTAAACATAATGAAATAGTAACACTTCCTATGTCTACATTAAAAGATAAAGATGTAAAAATATTAGAAGATAAGAATAATATTTTGAAAAGAGAATTAGAGAAAGTCATGAAATCATGATTTTTTCTTAAAATATTTTTTAGCACTCTATCTTGACAACTGCTAATTATGGTGTTATAAATAAAGTATACAAAGGAGATGTAAAAATGAAGAAAAAAGCATTTAAATCAGAATCTAAGAGATTATTAGATTTAATGATTAATTCTATTTATACAAATAAAGATATCTTTTTAAGGGAGTTAATATCAAATGCATCTGATGCGATTGATAAATTATATTATCGTTCCTTAACAGATAAGAAGGTAAAGGTAAAAAAAGATAAATTAGAAATTAATATTGATTATGATAAGGAAAATAGGACTTTAGTAATCGAAGATAATGGTATCGGTATGACAGAAGAAGAGCTAGATAAGAATCTTGGTACCATTGCTGAATCTGGTTCTCTAAGCTTTAAAGAGAATATGACAAAACAGGATAAAATTGATATTATTGGTCAGTTTGGTGTTGGTTTTTATTCTGCATTCATGGTAAGTGATTGTATTGAAGTAGAAACAAAATCTGTAGATAGTGATAAAGGTTATAAATGGATTTCTACTGGTGCTGAAGGTTATAGTATTGAAGAGTGTGATAAGAAAGAAAATGGTACAAAGATTTCTCTTCATATTAAACCAGATACCGAAGAAGATAATTATAGTGACTATCTAGAAGAATATAATTTAAAAGAATTAATAAAGAAATATTCTGACTATATTCGTTATCCAATCAAGATGAAAGTAACAAAACATGAATTAAAGGATGAAGAAAAACATGAATATGTTGATAAAGTAGAAGTAGAAACTATTAACAGTATGGTTCCATTATGGAAGAAAAAAGCAAGTGATGTAACAGAAGAAGAGTATAACAATTTCTATATGGATAAGTTTAATGATTTTGATAAGCCATTAAAAGTAATTCATACTTCTGTAGAAGGAATGTGTTCTTACAATGGATTGTTATTTATACCAAGTCATGCACCATATGATTATTATACAAAAGACTATGAAAAAGGATTAAGTCTATATGCATCAGGTGTACTAATCATGGAAAAATGTGCTGACTTATTACCAGACTATTTTAGCTTTGTAAAAGGTGTAGTAGATAGTGAAGACTTATCACTAAATATTTCAAGAGAAATATTGCAAAAATCAAAGAGTCTAGGATTAATTGCAAAAAACATCGAATCTAAAATTAAAAAAGAATTAGAGACAATGTTAAAAGAAGACCGTGAAAAGTACGAAGAATTTTTCAAGACCTTTGGAGTACAATTAAAATATGGAGTATATAATAACTATGGTGCAGATAAAGACAAATTAAAAGATTTGATTATGTTCCATTCTTCAAAAGAAGATAAATTAATTACACTAAAAGAATATGTAGACGCTATGCCTGAGGGACAAGAAAAAATCTATTATGCATCTGGTGCCTCTATTGCTAAAATTGATTCTCTTCCACAAGTAGAGCAGGTAAAAGAAAAAGATTATGATATCTTATACTTAACAGATTATGTAGACGAATTTGCAATAACTGCTATCCAAGAATATGAAGGTAAGAAATTTGCTAATGTAGAAAATGGAGACTTAGACCTAGAAACAGACGAAGAAAAAGAAGAAACAAAGAAAGTAAATGAAGAAAACGAAGATTTACTAAAGGATATGCAAGAAGAAATTAAGGACGTAAAAGAAGTAAGATTTACGAATAAGTTAAAGACACATCCAGTATGCCTAACTAGTGAAGGTGATGTTTCTATTGAAATGCAAAAAGTATTTGATTCTATGCCAAATGATTTAGGAATCAAAGCACAAACAGTCCTTGAAATCAATGAAAAGCATCCTATTGCTAAGAAATTAAAAGAGTTATATAAAAAGGATAAAGATGAGTTTAAGAAATATACCAAAATACTTTACAGTGAAGCAAAAATGATAGCTGGACTTCCAATTGATAATCCAACAGAAATATCTAACTTAATCTGTGAAGTAATTTCTAAATAACTGTAAAAAAGGCTGCCAGGGCAGTCTTTTTTCTGAGAAAAGAAAGGAAATTATAATCAAACACAATGTGTAGAAATAATGAGACAAGAATTAGGCGAAAACTAAGAGGACAATTTATTTATAAGTAATAAAAAAAGTTCAGAATAAGAAAGATAAAAAATCTTTTTTTGCAGGAACTTTTTCTTTTTTTCTAATAATACAATAGGAGGTGATAGTTATCACAAAATTTTATACCTGTCGCTATGACAGAACATTTAAAGAAGTCTTTATGAATGAGAAGAATAAAGACCTATTGATTTATTTGTTAGAAGGTATATTAAAGGTAAAAATAAAGGAGGTGAAATATCTTAATTTAGAACAGAACGCTGATAATGTATCAGTAAAACGAAAACATTTTGATCTTAATCTAAAAACAGATATTGGAAGAATTCAAGTAGAAGTAAATGCTTCTGACTTGGGATATGTAAGACCAAAGAACATATCATATTTGTGTGATATCTATTCACATCATGTTTTAAAAGGACAAAATTATAGAGAAGATGTAAAAATAATACAAATTAATTTTAGTTACGGCCTAAAAGATGCTAAAGCTTTAAGAGTATATTATATGCAGGATGAAGAAGAAAAAAAGTATGTGGAAAATTTTGTCATTTATGAAATCAATATGGAAAAGTATATGAGTTTTTGGTATACTAACAATGTACATGAGATAGAGAAAAATAAAGAAATAATTATGCTGGATTTAGGACTAGAAGAACTAAAATCTCTATCAAAAAAAGATAGGATGGTGGAAAGATATATGGAAGAAGTAAAAAGAGTAAATGAAGATCCAGATTTTCATGTGTTTATGAGTGCAGAAGAAGATAATCAGAAAATTGAAAACTCTATCAGGGAAGAAATGATAGAGAAAGGTTTAAAAGAAGGAATGGAAAAAGGGTTAGAACAAGGACTAGAGCAAGGATTAGAACAAGCGAACCGACAAATAGTAATGACGATGTTAAAAGAAGGACTAGATATAAGCACAATTTCTAAATACACAAAATTAGAAAAAAAAATTATTGAAAAATGTCAAAAAGATTTTGAAGAGCAACAGGAAAATTAACAGAATTACTAAAAAAGCCTAGAAAAGCAATACTAAAAATGGTACACTTATATTGGAATAATATAAGGGAGAGTGTAAAATGAAATTAGATGGAAAAGTTGCAATAATAACAGGTGGAGCCATGGGAAATGGACTAGGTATAGTAAGGGTATTTTTAAAGTATGGAGCAGACGTAGTAATTATTGATTATTCAGACAAACTACAACAAACTCTACAAGAATTAAAAAATCCAAAAGTACTAGGATATAAAGCGGATATCAGAGATAAAAATATGTTAAATGCAGTAGTAAATGATGTAATTGCTAAAAAAGGAAAAATTGATATTTTAGTTAACAATGCTGGTATTGCCAAATTACAACCATTTACAGAAATGACGGATGAAGTAAGAGATAATCATTTTGATATTAATATTAAAGGTACATGGAATATGACTCAAGTAGTAGTACCACATATGATAAAAAATAAATATGGACGTATTGTAAACTTATCAAGTGTTACAGGACCTATGGTTGCAGATACTGGTGAAGTAGCTTATGCGACGACAAAAGCAGCCCTAATGGGATTTACCAAAGGACTAGCTATGGAGCTTGTAAAAAATAATATTAACGTAAATGCTATTATGCCAGGATATATTATGACTCCAATGGTAGAAGGAATAGCCAAAGATTCTAATGGAGCAAATCCTCAAAGTGTAGTAGATGGAATAGCTGCAGGTATTCCTATGGGACGTCTTGGAACAATAGAAGAACTAGGAGAGTTGGCTGCTTTTCTAGCAAGTGATGAGTCAACTTATATCACAGGACAAGGCTTTGTAATTGATGGAGGATCAACTCTCCCAGAAACAAAAAGTGTTGGAGTATAAATTTTTTTATAATAAAACACTCCTGAGTAAAAGCGATAAAAAACTACTTTAATATAACAAAAATAAAGTTAAAGTAGTTTTTTTGTATATTAGGAATTTGCTCCTCAAAATGCAAATTTGAAAATTTGACAAAAAATAGTTGACATGCGAACAAATGTATTATATAGTGTTCTCATCAGGAGGGAATATTATGTATAAAGCTTATCGGTTTCGTTTGTATCTTACAACTAATCAAGTAGAGTTAATTCACAAAACATTTGGTTGTACTAGAGTAGTATATAATCATTATTTAGAAAAGCAAAAGTCACTTTATGATGAAGGAAAAGATTCTTTATCTTGTTTTGATATGATAAAAGATTTAAAAAACTTTCAAGTAGAGCGTCCTTATTTAAAGGAAGTAGATTCTTGTAGCCTAAGATGTAGTTTATTTAA
>JAGHJJ010000041.1 GCA_017886705.1 Bacilli bacterium
TTGCAACTGATGATATGGATTTTTGTAAAGAAGCAGATGCAGAATATGGACAAGTACAAATATATTCCTATGATAATATTGCCAAAAGTGTGCAAAGTACCTTGGAACAAAGATATTCTATAGAAGATACTTATCAAATTATGTATGGCAATATGAAGCAAAGATATGATATGATAAATAATAAAGTAAGAAAAGGAGACAAAGTATTATGAATTATATAAAAAACGAAAAAGAGTTTGATGAAGTAATAAAAAAAGATAAGGTAGTCATAGACTTTTATGCTGAATGGTGTGGACCATGTAAAATGTTAAGTCCTATCTTAGATAAAGTTAGTAAAGAGTTGAATCTAGATACTTATAAAGTAAATGTAGATGAAGTAGAGGATGTTGCAAGACAATATGGAATTATGTCTATTCCTACGGTTATGATTTTCGAAAAAGGAAAGATGACTAAGAAAAATGTAGGATTTATGGATGAGGCAGAGTTAAGAGAGTTTGTAAAATAACTCTTTTTCTTTTGTCAGGAAGAAAAAAAGTCTTTGCTTTTAATTGAATTGTGTTATACTTAAAGTAAATAGAGAATAGGAGGCAATGAATGAAATACGTCTATTTATTTACTGAAGGCAGTAAAGATATGAGAAATCTATTAGGAGGAAAAGGTGCTAACCTTGCAGAAATGACTAATATAGGATTACCTGTTCCTAGAGGATTTACAGTAACTACAGAAGCTTGTACAAGTTATTATGATAATAACAGAGAGCTATCTGATGAAATTATGCAGCAAATCGATGAGAAAATCGAAGAGCTAGAAAAAATTACTGGAAAAACATTAGGAGATAGAAAAAATCCATTATTAGTATCTGTCCGAAGTGGAGCACGTGCTAGTATGCCTGGTATGATGGATACCATATTAAACCTTGGAATGAATGATGATGTGGCAGTTGGATTTAGTGAGGTTACGAATAATAAACGCTTTGTTTATGATTCATATCGTCGTTTTATCCAGATGTTTGCTGATGTTGTTATGGAATTTCCAAAATCTTCTTTTGAAAGAAAATTTGATGAGATAAAGAAGGAAAAGGGAGTAGAACTTGATACTGAACTTACAGCAGAAGATTTAGAAGAAGTAGTTAAGATTTATAAAGAGGAATACATGCGCCTTGCTGGTAGTGAATTTCCACAAGATCCAAAAGAACAATTAATGGCTGCTGTAAAAGCAGTATTTAGAAGTTGGATGAATGATAGAGCAATTACTTATCGTAGACTAAATGATATTCCAAGTAGCTGGGGAACCGCTGTTAATGTTCAAGAAATGGTATATGGTAATAGAGGAGAAACTTCTGGTACTGGAGTTGCTTTCACTAGAAACCCTGCTACAGGAGAAAATCATTTATTTGGTGAATACTTAATGAATGCTCAAGGAGAAGATGTTGTTGCTGGTATTAGAACGCCTCAATCTATTGATACATTAAAAGAAGTAATGCCAGAATGTTATGAAGAATTCCAAAAGATTTGTAAAACACTAGAAAATCATTATAAAGATATGCAAGATATGGAGTTTACTATTGAAGATGGAAAACTATTTATGCTTCAGACAAGAAATGGAAAACGTACTGCAACCGCAGCTTTAAAAATTGCAGTAGACATGGTAGAAGAAGGTATGATTACGAAAGAAGAAGCATTATTAAAAGTGGACCCTAAACAATTAGACCAATTACTTCATCCAATGTTTGATAATGAAAGTCTAAAAAATGCAGAATGTGTTGCAGAAGGACTTGCTGCATCTCCTGGTGCTGCAACAGGTAAGATTGCTTTTACTGCAGAAGATGTTATTCGTATGCATAATGATGGAGAAAAAGATATTATTTTAGTTAGATTAGAAACATCACCTGAGGATATTGAGGGAATGAATCTAGCTCATGGAGTTTTAACTCTTCGTGGAGGCATGACATCTCACGCAGCTGTTGTTGCTCGTGGTATGGGAACTTGCTGTGTATCAGGATGTGGAAGCCTAGTCATTGATGAAGAAGCAAAAACTTTAACTTTAAAAGATGGACGTATTTTAAAAGAAGGAGACTATATTAGCTTAGATGGAAGTACTGGTAAAGTCTATGCAGAACAAATTAAGACAGTAGATGCTAGTATTACTGGAAACTTTGAAACATTCATGGACTGGGCTGATGAATACAGAACGTTAGAAGTTCGTGCCAATGCTGATACTCCAAGAGATGCCACTCAGGCAAGAAAATTTGGAGCAGAGGGAATCGGACTTTGTCGTACAGAACACATGTTCTTCGATGAAGAGAGAATATTTAATTTCCGTAAAATGATTACTGCACTAGATGTAGAGTCAAGAGAAGCTGCACTAGAAAAAATATTACCATATCAAAGAGATGACTTTGAAGGATTATTCAAAGCAATGGATGGAAAATGTGTCATTATTCGTTTCTTAGACCCGCCACTACATGAATTCTTACCAAAAACAGAAGAGGAAATGAGACCGCTTGCAGAAAGTTTAGGAATTACTTATGAAACTTTGAAAAATAAAGTAGACTCTCTAAAAGAATTTAATCCTATGATGGGACATCGTGGTTGTCGTCTAGCAGTAACATATCCAGAAATTGCTAGAATGCAAACAAGAGCTGTAATTGAAGCAGCAATTAATGTTCAAAAAGAAGGTATTACAATTCATCCAGAAATCATGATTCCACTTGTTGGTGTTGTAAAAGAATTACAATATGTTAAAAAGATTGTGGTAGAAACTGCCAAAGAAGTAATGGAAAAAGCTGGGGTTACAGTAGATTATAAAGTGGGTACTATGATTGAAATACCACGTGCCGCACTTTTAGCTGACAAGGTTGCTGAAGAAGCAGAGTTCTTTAGTTTTGGTACGAATGACTTAACTCAGATGACTTTTGGTTATTCTAGAGATGATGCCTCTAAATTCTTAACAGACTATTATCAAAAAGGAATACTAGACCAAGATCCATTTGCATCTATTGATCAAGAAGGTGTTGGTAAATTAGTAGAAATTGCTGCTAAACTTGGAAGAGAGACAAGACCAGATTTAGAGCTTGGTATTTGTGGTGAACATGGAGGAGATCCAAAGAGTATTGACTTCTGCCATAGAGTAGGACTAAACTATGTATCTTGCTCTCCATTCAGAGTACCAGTAGCACGTCTTGCTGCTGCTCAGGCTGCAATTAATAATAAATAATAAAAGTGTAAAATAGTTGATACAGAAGTATTAACTATTTTTATAAATTGAAAAATTAAGTGTCCGAAACGGACATAAAAAAAGACACATAGAATTACCTATGATACAATGTAAGTGCGAACAAACATTGGAGGTAATAAATATGTGTCTTTTAAATTATAACAAAAA
>JAGHJJ010000042.1 GCA_017886705.1 Bacilli bacterium
GATTATACTGACAATTACAATTATTACTATTATTAATATATTATTTTTTAAAAATCTTTTCATTTTATTTATCCTCACTAAATTTATGTTCTACTACTCTATATGTATTGTATCATCTAAATAAAATAAAAAAAAGATGTATTCTACATTTACATCTTTTTTACAGTTGCTGATATTTATCAATTTTATAACCATACTCCAAATATTATTCCTGCCATTGCTAGTAATATTCCACCTACCCAGAATAGTTTTACAATATCGGTCTCTTCCCAGCCTAGTTTTTCAAAATGGTGATGAATCGGAGTCATTAAAAATAGCTTTTTATGAAATACTTGTACCCAGAAGGTTTGTAATATTACACTTAATGTTTCAATAATAAATATTCCTGCAACAACTAACAGAGTTAATTCTCTATGCGTTAGAATTGCAATTGCTCCCATGGCAGCACCTAAGGCTAGAGAACCTGTATCTCCCATGATTACTTTTGCGGGATGAGTATTATATATTAAATATCCAAGCAAGCTTCCTACTAAAATTAAACTAAATATTCCGATATCCTCAAAGCCAACAACTAACGAAATTAAACTAAATGCTATAAAGGCAATGGCTGATAATCCTCCAGCTAGTCCATCTAGACCATCTGTTAAGTTTACAGCGTTACTACCTCCAACTAATACAAATAAAATAAATAAACCATAGAGCCATCCCATTTCTAAATCGATATGTAATGTCCCTACTACCCAGGATGTCTGTCCTCCATTTCTCATATATATATAGAAAAATCCAATAGCAATTAATACTTGCATAAATAATTTTTGATAGGTAGTTAGGCCTTCATTTTTACCTCGTTTTATCGATAAGAAATCATCTAGGAAACCAATACATGCATATCCTAGAAATACTAGTAGAACAATTCCTAAATTCGATGTATAAGGTATTTTATGTGTTAATGTTAAAGCAATAGTTGCGACTACTGTTGGAATAATAAATATTAGTCCACCAATGGTTGGTGTTCCCTCTTTTTTTCTATGTGCTTCTCCTACAAATACACTGATTCTTTGGCCTAAATGTAATTTTTTTAATATGGGAATTAAAATTAGTCCTAATACTGTCGAAGATAGAAAACCTATCATTATTGCAAAGACAGCTTTTGTCAATAATAGCATTTTGTTCACTCCGTTTCTCTTGCAATATTATATCATAGTTCTTACTTGATTATGCATTTTTTGTTTTTTTAGACAGAATTTTACACCTCTTCTGTTCTAGGTAATGTTTTTACTTTTTGATTATTTGTTTCTAATAATTTTTCTTGTTCTTGCTTTGTTTTTTGTAACTCTTCTTCTTTTTCTTTTAAATCGCTTAACAATTTATTCAAATTACTTAGCAGTTCTCTACATTCGGGAATAGTATCCATATAATCTTTAAAATCCACTTCAATTTTTCTTATCATCTCTTCTAGTTTATTTGATGTTTTACTAATACTAATTGCAGCATCTTCAATTTTTGAAATATTTTTTTCTATTTCACTACTATAGTCAATTACTGAAATAATTCTATATCTTTGCTGTCTTAGTCTAGGATTTAATAAGTTTCTCATAAAATATAAATAAGCTGCTGTTGCGGATGCTACTGCTCTTGCACTTCTATTTCCTGGTATTAACATTGGTAGTGCTATCATTTGTAGTAGACGTCTATTTTGTCTATTCATTAATTGTACCCTATACTGAACTTGTTCTGTTATCGATGTTGATTCACTTACTTTCTTTTCTAAGTCCTTCAATAAGAAATCTTGTTCACTTTGAAAAGCTATTAATTGATTATTAAAGTTTTCAAAGTTATAATAGGATTCCTTTAATTTATCAAATTGAGCTTCATCTAATTCTAATTTTTCTTTGGTATCTTCTACCTTATTAGTAAGTGTTCCTGTTTTTTCTGTTACTTCTTCTAATTTTTCGGCAATCATAATATAAAGATCAGAGTCTTTGATTTCTGAGACAATATTTTTATTTTTAAATTCATCCATATATTGGTCTACTATGTCTGTAAGATAAGCATCTGTTTCTAAATCTTTTATATCTATTTTCATTTTACTTTTTAATTCTTCTATTTTCTTTATGATAATACTAAGTTGATATAATATTTCTTCTGCTTCTTTCGAATCTGTTAAGTCTTCTGATGCTTGTTGTAAAACGTTATATTCATAAATTAATTTTTTTAATTCTATTTTTATATCTTTTAATTTTTCTTCATATTCGGCTACTATTTTTTTATCTGTAATTTTTTGAAAGATATTATTTTCTTCTAATATTTCTTTCTTGGATTCTGGTATTGGTATTATCGTTTGTTTTTGTTCTTTTACTTCTACTTTTTTTTGTTTTTCAGTTACTTCTTGTTGCTCTAGTGATTCTTCTTGTTGTTTATTTGGTTGTTCTAGTGTTTCTTTTAACGTAATATTTTTGTTGTTTTCTTCTAGAGATACTTTGGCTTCTACTACTTTTGGATATTCTTTTTTCTCTATTGTTATTATTTTTTTATCAGGATAGGATACTACTTCTTTACCATCGATGGTTTTCGGATATCCATAGTCTGTAAATTTTCTATCATTTGATTGATAGTCTTCTATATAGATAGCACTTTCTCCTAGTTCTAGTTTGTTTGCTTGATGTAATTCTTCTGTTTGTAGAGCCTTAGCTTGCGCTCTTTCTTCTATTTGTAATCCTTTGGCTTGTAAGCGTTCCTCTTTTTGTTCTTCTCTTAGATTTAATAATGTTTCAACTGTTGTTCCGGCAACAGAAATTGGTACAGCAACTAAAAAAGAAGCTAGTTGGAGGTTTTTCACCTCTTTTTCTAACTTTTTAATTCTCTCTTGCTTTTTACGTTTATAATTTTCTTTTAATTTTTTCTTCTGGTTCGCAGTAATGATTATTCTTCTTTTTCTATCTCGCTTACCACCTTTTACTCCAATTGCCTCGTTCATTTTGTTCACCATGTTAAGTGTATCATAAAAGTAGGATTATTTATAGTTTTTCTTGTTTTTTTCTTTTTATTATACTGTCAATTTTTTAACTTGATTTAAGTCAGTGATAGCTTTTATTCTATCTTCTTTTACTTGTTTTCTTTATTTCTACTTTTTCTTTTTATTTTTATTCCTTTTTCTAATAATAAATCTTCTGGAATATTTAATCTATCCTCTCTTATTTCCTGCATAGTAGTAGGAGCCCTGGACTCTATTGTTTCACATTGTTGCTTCATACAATTCATTATACCATTAAAAACTGGTTCTTCTCCAACATAACAATCAATTTCATATATTTCAGGAAAATCTTCTACTTTTTTTTGGAATTGATAGGCATCCCTATACCTATCTATCATTATTTTTAGCCAGAAACTCTGCAAGTGGTCATTTTGATCATTAGCTGTTTTTATTCTACTATCTAACGAATTGCAAATAGAAATTCCTTCATTTAATAAATCTCCAGATTTTAATAAATATTCTAAGCATTCTTCTTTTATTTGAGTATTATATTGTGACGTATTTTCTGGTTGCTCTTTCACATATTCAACAAAAATAGAAACCGCTTTTCTTTTTATTTCATATTCGTTACCCTTTTCAGGATTATAATCTTTGCCTTTTAAAAAGGTGCTAGCTCGTTCTTTTTGAATTTCTAGAAGATGTCTTGTATAATTTAGGAAATAGTCTAGTCTTTTGTCTTTTAAATTTCTTTTTTCTATTTTCTGAGCTAAAAAAAGATATTCGGTATATAAACCTAATTTTTTATCAATTGTTTTTTCTTCTGGAAATTGTTCTTTTAATTGCTTTAATTGGTCTATAATGCTTGGTGCTTCTTCTAATATTTTAGTTTCTACATCGTTTACTTCATAGTCTTGAAAACTGGAAATATAATTCCACATCTCACTATGTGTGATAGTTTCTTTGGCGTCTATTTTTTCTGCTATCTCGGCTAACTCTTTTCTTTTACTAGTTTCTCTTTCTGAAAAAAACTTTGATGTGTTTTGTCCTTGAAAACTACTTCCTATAATTCTGCTAAATTGGCTTGAAAATAAATTTGTATTTGCACCACTATAATAAGCAAGTTTCAATTTTTCTTCTATCGGTAGAGTTCTAAAAGTACCCGTTTCCATTTTTTCTTCATTGGCTTCCATTATTTTGGCTAAAAATTTCTCTGCTACTAGTAGGTATTCTCTAGCTGGGAAAGAAAGTTCTTCTATTGGAGTTGATAATAGACTTCTAAATTCTGGTTCTAGATATTCTACGTATCTATCTAATAATCCTGATTCTTTTGCTTCCTTCTTAATTTGTTCTATCAACTGATTCATTTTTTGATATCTTTGATCTGATATTATTACTCTTTCTTTAGAAGGATAAACTTCAGATAGTTCTTTGGATAATTCGTCTAATGAAGAAGCTAAATTTTCTAACTTCGCTAATTCTTCTAAACCTTTATTTGCTATTTCATTAAGCTCCTTAATTTTCTTATACCCTAAATCCTCTACTTCTTGCTGTGACATAGAACCACTTTCTATTAAAGCTACTGTTTCTTCTACTATCTTATCACCTATCACTTTATTTTCTTTTGGTATTTCTTTCTGTCGTGCCAATATTCTTTCTTTATAATTATTTTCTAATTCTAATGCTGATATATAAAATTCAATTCTTTTCTTATGTAATTCTTTCATTTCTTTTATTGCTTTTTTATATGGTACTTTTTGATAGGAAATATCTCCTGTTTTATTGTTTCTTAATTCTATTACAATCTGAGTTGTTGCTACTCCTTCTTTTATTTCTACTTCTGATATTCTTTGATCTGGACCGAAATTATAGCATTCTGAAAAGAAAAAGCATAAATCTTGTTTTAATACTTCTAATCCGTCTTTATTTAGTGCTTCCATCATTGAATTATTTCTTATGTTATTACTCATTTTTCTACTCCTTTTATATTTTTTATATTTTAAAACCATTTTGTAATAGTTTTTCTTTTGCTCTATTATCTTTATCGATTGCCATCATGGCGGGTCTTAGCTCTTCTATCCAATTATCCGTAAAACTTTTGACTTCTTGTTTCTTACTTTTTTTCGTAATGACCGTTCATTTATTAGTGTATATTATATTATCTTTTTATTAATGTCAAATTATTATTTCATATTTACATAATAAAAGAATGCCTAGGGCACTCTCTTTAATACTTCTTTTTATAATTTTCATTCATATAGTCTTTAAAATTATATTTTTTTCTTCTGGCTAGTTCTTGTAGTATGTCTTTAAACTTATCGATATTTTTTATATTAATGTTTACTTTATCTATATCTTTCCATACGTCCTCTAGGTCGTCATTTTCTTTATAAGTAAATAATTCATCATCCCAGCAGTAATTACTTGGAAAGTGTGCTTTACTATATTCTTTCATTCTCTCATCCATATAGTGTTTATGAATATCTCCTTTGATTTCTTCTCTTTTCCATGGTTCTGAATGTTTTTCAATTTGTTCATAGTAAAGAGTAGCAAGACAGTCTCTTAGCACTTGTATTCCTTCATCTTTAGTATCATACTTATATAGTTTTAATGGTTTTCCATAGCTTACATAAATATGATTATCTGAATCATTATAAACAGATACTGGCACTACTTCTACTTTATTTTGAACTGATAAATTATAAGGTCCGGCAAATAAGTTTTGACATAATAGGTTTTCACTATCATTCCATCTTCCTTCCGGGAATATTAAAATACTATTTCCTGCTTGTAATACTTTATTCATTTTAATTACAGAGTCTTTTCTACTTTGTTTATCAAATCGATCTACATAAATTAGACCATTTAGCCAGATAAAAAGAGTTCTTATTTCTACATGTAATTGTTCTGTTGCACCAAAAAGAGAATAGAAATTTCTATCTACTGTTGCTATTACAGCAGGACCATCAAAGTAGAAAGAATGGTTACAAGCAAAAACATAACTTTTATGTTTCTCTAATTTTAATTTTTTATCTACGATTATTTTTTGCTTATACACCACTCTTAATACTACTTTAAATATTATACTAATTGGTTTATGTAATACTCTTCTTATTGTTAGACCAAAACTAGTGGTGAAATTACTTGTATCTTTGGTTGCTAATTTTTCTAGTCTTTTAAAAATAAATCTTTTCACTCTACATCAATCTCTTTCTTTTCTTCTGCTTTTTGTAATTTCTTAAAATCAATTTTTCCTACTCTAGTTGTTGGTAAGCTTTCCATATACTCATAGCTTGTTGGCCAAGCATATTTTGGTAAGTTCTTTTTGCATAACATCATTAAATCTAGTGTTACTAATTCTTTGTTTTTATGTTTATTTTTTAATACAATGAAGGCCTTAGGCACTTCTATTTTTCTTTTATGTGGTATTCCTACTACTGTACATAACATTACTGATGGATGAGTTTCTAATAATTTTTCAATTTGATTGGGATAAATATTATACCCTGATGAAATAATCATTCTTTTAGATCTGTTGATAAACGTGAGATAGCCATCTTCATCCATAGAGCCGATATCTCCGGTATGTAGCCATATGTTTCCATCTTTGTGAATGTGTAGAGCTATATTTGTTTCTTTTTCATTATTATAATATCCTAACATTACTGTTGGTCCACAAACACAAATTTCACCTGGTTCTCCATAAGGGACTTCTTCATCAAACTCTGAAAAAATACCAACATAAATACCAGGCAAAGGAATTCCAATCGCACCTTCCTTTTGTTTTTTAGGATCTCCAAGAGATACTCCACAAACAGCTTCACTTAGGCCATACCCTGCACTTACCTTAATATTTGCTCCATGCTTTTTTAGAAACTTATTGAGCTTATCTTGTAAATCTTTTTTTAAAGTGTCACCACCTACTAAAACGCATTTTAAAAAATCAAGGGATATATCTTCTTGCCATTCTGATAAAAGAGATTCAAATAAAGTAGGAACTCCCATTAGTATTTGTGGTTTATATTTTTTTATCATTTGGCAGTATTCCTTAACATTGAATTTGGGTCTTATAATTACATTCATTCCTATCGTTAATGGAAATAGGATACTATGAACAATACCAAATCCATGGAATATTGGCATTAACGCTAAGCAAGTATCTCCTTTTTCTAAATAATTTTGTCCAATTTTAGCACTTTTAATAAAAGCTATTAAATTCCCGTTGGATAGTACTACTCCCTTGGGTGAGCCTGTCGTTCCTCCGCTATGAAGAATGATGGCAGGATCATCTTTTTTTCCTCTTACTGCATACTCTTTAAAATAAGTATCTTCAGCACTTTCCATAAAATCATGCCACATTATATATAATCTATTATTTCTAGCAAATTTTATTTTAATTTTATTATTATGATATCTTAATTTATTTATCCAGGGCATATAGTTATTTAAGCTTACTAAAATAACCTTCTTTATTTTTACTTTTTTTATAATATTTTCTATTTTCCAATAGTTACTGTCAATTGCGATAATAATGTTGCTGGCGGTATCATTCATGGATGTCATAATTTCGTTTTCTCCACTAGCAGGATGTATGAAGTTTGCTACTGCTCCTATTTTGTTTATAGCAAAAAAAGAGACTAGTCCTTCTAATGTATTAGGAAGACACAAAGTGACTACATCTTTTTTTCTTACTCCATAATTATATAATCCTTTGGCACAATTATCTATACGATTTAAAAGCTCTAGATATCGTACTTTACGTCCATAATAATCTAAACATATATTATTTTCAAAATTTAATGCTTGCTCTTCAAAATAATTATATATAGAACTATCTGAAACATCTAAGTGCATATCTTCTTTTGTATAGTATTTACTCCAAGGAGTTTTTGGTTCTTTTTTAAAATGAAAAAATCCCATGATTATTACACCATCCTATATTATTTAATTTAACTATACTATAGATAATTATAAATGTAAATGACACTTTTTATTTTGTTACTAAATTATTTCATCTATACTTATTCTAAAAGTAATCTTATTGTTCCTCCTTCTTCTAGTTTTTCTCCTGCTTCTGGAGACTGGGCTACTACTTTTTTTCCATTACCTGAATACTTGATTGTAAAATTGGTTAATTTTTTCTTAGCTTCGTCTACGGTTTTTCCTACTACATCTGGTACTTTATGAGTTGGGATATCCATCCATTCTAAGTCTTTTTTCATTTCTCCATCTTGTTTTTCTATTCCTAGGGCATCGATAATATCTAGTAAAATTCGTCTGGCGATTGGTGTTGTTGTATAGCTAGAAAGTAGTGCTGTGTTTTTGGGATTATCTATTGCTAGATAAAGGACTGCTTCCGGGTCATTTGATGGTACTACTGCCATAAAGGACATAATATAGTTTCCTACTAAATATCTTCCATCTTGAACCTTCTGGGCTGTACCTGTTTTTCCTCCTATTCTATATCCTTCGATATAAGCACTTTTTCCTCCGCCTTTAGCAACGACACTTTCTAGGGCATGTCTCATGATTCTTGATGTTTTTTCACTAATTACTTTCCTTATTTTTTTCTTTTTAGTTTGTTCTATAATACTACCTGTTTCTTTTTCTGAAATACTTTTTACGATATATGGTTCATAGAGTGTTCCGCCATTTACTACTGCTGATACTGCTGTTACTTGTTGAATTGGTGTTACACTTACTCCTTGACCAAAGGCTGTCGTTGCTAGTTCTACATTTCCTACTTGATCCAGATTAAATATAATTCCTTTCCCTTCTCCATTTAAGTCTACTCCCGTCTTTGCACCAAAACCAAATTTATCGATATAATCAAACAATGTTTCTTTTCCTAGGAGTTGTCCCATTTTTACAAAACCCGGGTTGCAGGAGTTTTGTAAGACTTGTAGAAACGTTTGTTCTCCGTGACCTCCGGCTTTCCAACAACGTAGTGTGGAACCATCAACATTGACACTTCCTGCATCATAGAAATGGTCTTTATTTAGGTCTACTACGCCTTCTTCTACAGCAGCAGATGTTGTGATAATTTTAAATGTTGAACCTGGTTCATATGATGCCCAGATGGGTAAATTTCTGCTTAATACTTCCTGCGTGTAGTCTTGATATTGATTCGGATTATAATCTGGACGGGACGCCATTCCTAAAATTTCTCCATTATTGGGATCCATGACGATTGCTAGAGCCATATCTGGTGAAAACATATCTACAACATTATCTAGTTCTCGCTCTAAAGATTTTTGAATATTAATATCGATAGTTAGAGAGATATTCATTCCATCTTGTGGCTCTACATAGATATCCGATAGATTTAATTTATTTCCTTTGGCATCAGAAAAGTATTTTATTGCGCCACTTTTTCCGGTTAAATATTTATCATATTGTAGTTCCAATCCTGATAGACCTTGGTTATCAATACCAACATAACCTAAGCTATGAGATAGCATATTTCCATAGGGATAATATCTTTTGGCTTCTTTTACTAAATAGACTCCGTCTAATTTTAAGGCAGCTATTTTTTCGGCAACATCATAAGATAATCTTCTTCCTTCAGGATGAACACGTTCTATTGATGTTTCTTTATAGACATGTTCTTTCATTTCCTCATAACTTACTCCTAGTATGTCTGCTAGAAGTGTTGTGGTTTTCTTTTTGTCTTTTATCTGGTTTGGTATTAACACTAGTGATGTTGTGGTTAAATTATCTGCTAGTACGACTCCATTTCTATCTAGTATTAGTCCTCTATCCGCTTCTAATGGTAAATCTCTACTCCATAAGTCGGATGCATACTCATTTAATTTTTTATAATCAATCATTTGCACATAAAATACTCTTAAGATAATAAATATAAATAGTAATAATAATATTAAAAAAATAATTTTTATTCGTTCATCAATCTTTCTTAGAAACATAAGTCACCTCTACTAGTTTTTATGTTTCCGTTTGTGAAAAAAGAACTCATAGTTTGATATATAGATATTGCTATAGATAATGTTTTTTAGTGTTACTATATTTTTTAATATGTAGTGTATTTCCTCTAATTTTTTACTAAATTCTTCTGCATTATTTACGATAATAATATCAACCATTTTATTAAATTTACCTTTATAGTAAATTACTTCTTATCATACTTACCTTTTCTATGTTATTTATTGTTTTCTAATTTAGCATATGTTATTATTAGTCTAGAAGGTGGAGTTATGTATAAAAAATTAGGTGTTTTTTTAGTCTGTTTTGCAATTTTACTTTTAATGTTAGGCCTTGTTTACTTAGCTTTTGGATGTGAATTTTCTTTTATTTCGCAATTTTTTCAAAGACCAGATATTCGGGCAGTTAGGGATTATTTAAATGAAAAATATCATAATGATTACTCTTCTTCTAATATTTCTTTTGTTACAACTATTGTTTAAAATCAGGTAGTACAGAGTTTGTTTATACTCAACCTTGCAATGGTAGACATATTACAGATTATATTTACCAAGTTTCTAATCCAGACTTCGAATTTTATGTAAAAGAAGTGAGACATTCTAGTTCTAAAATTAAGCTTACTAATGTAGATAAAAAAACACAATCTGAAGGATTCTACGATACTTATCTTAGTGCTATCATGAAAGAAAAATTAGAGAAAAAGTTATTAAAACAATTTAAAAAAATATTTCCTTCTATTACCTTTATTGAAATGTATGACGGATTAGGTATTGATAATCCTACTATTACTAATCTTTATCAATATCTTAGTAAAGATTTTCAAACACTTACAGATGCTAATATTTCTTTAGAATCCTTTGTTACTTATCTTCCTAGTATTGCAACAGATATTCATGTTCATATTAAAATTCCTGAGGATATTTCTAATGATAATTTTCAATCTATGGTATCTCAACTTGTAGAAATGGTTCAAAATAGTGTTGTTCCTTCAGGGATTAATATACAGCAAGTTTTATTAGAATTTAATAATCAACTTTATTTAGCTTATTCTTCAGGTGTTGTTCGTTTAGAAAAAGGAGACAATATTTATTTTTCTAATTCTAAGGTTTATCCTTTGGATATTGTAGTTAGTAATTCTATATCTCAGGGAGATATTTCTTATCAAGATTTTATGAGTTTATCAAAGAATAGTTTTTCTATTGAATATTAAAGCCATCTTTTCAGATGGCTTTAATAGTATATATTTTTTAGTTCACTACTTATATCTTATTTCCTTTTGGAAGTATTTTATCTAATACTTGATATGCCGCTTCTTTGGTTTTGCAAGTTACTAAGAATCTTCCACTATGGCAAAAATCAATATCCTTAATACCCGATACTTTTTCTAATTCTTCTTTTTCTAGTCCTGCCCAGGCTTCAGGAAATTGTAATCTATCTGTTTTATCTTCTAATGACTTTTTGATAGTTTTGATGCCATAACCACCTCGATTCGATGGATACATTACAAATAATAGATGATTTCCTGCTTCTTCTTTTAGTATTGTCTCTTCATAGGGTAAAAACTCTTCTAATTCTAAGTAATCTTTTGTCTCATTTTTTATTTTCTCTAAGATAATTTTTTTGGCTTTTATTTTTCCTGAAATATTAGATAAAAGTTCTTCTAATATGGACTTTGCTAGTTCTACTGCTTTTATAAACTGGTCATTTTCTGTTTGGTTGCTACCATAACTTGGATTAAATAATTTTATTACATCACTTATTGTTTTTACTTTATAGGATGCTGTTATTTCTGGAAATATTCCATTATCTATAGCATCAATTCCTTCAATTAATTCTTTCTCCATCATGGTATAGGCTTCTTCTATATCTTCCATGTTTTTCTGCTTTAGAAAATCTTTTCCAAACTCTCTAAATAGTAGTCCAAATGATGAATATTTTATTCCATTTTCTCTTACTTCTGCATCTGGTCCATGATGATCAAATTTTCCTCTTCCAATATCATAAACGATAGCATCAGGTCGTAGTTTATCCTTTTCTATCTCGGAGACTCTTATTACCTTTATATCTTTTTGGTATAAATCTAGAAAAGCAGTTGCGAACACTTCATCTGCATGCATCGTACCATTATGTGTTACATATTTTGCTTCCTTTAATTTTGACACTAGTTTCATATTTTCCTCTTTTCTTGTTTCATTATAGCATGCTTTTCTTTTTTCTTTCAATAAAAAAACAACGCCTTGGTCAGTTTTGATTGCTAGTTCTAATTTTTACATACATTATGATTATATAGCTATAGGGATTATTTTATATTTTTTGTGATTTTCTATCACATCATTTTTGAATTGTTTTTCTACTTTTATTTTTAATTCCTGTTGTTCTTTTATTTCATCCAATAACTCCTTTGGTAATAAACTACGTGCTCTTTTTATATTTTCTTCTATTAGTTCTTTTTCTTCTGCTATTCTTGTTTGCTCTTCCCTTGTAGTAGCTTTTTCTTTATTTAACTTGGTATATTTTTCTATACTATCTTCCATTGATTGATATATTCTTATTACTTCATCATTACTTGATTCTATATTCTTTTTACTTTTTGTGATTTTTTCTAGTGCTTTCTGAATTATTTCTAATTCTTCTTCTGCTACTATATTTTTTATAGTTGAAATATCCGTTAATGAATTATAAGTATTTACATAAATATTTATTCGTTCATCTTCGCTGATACTATAATCTGTATATCCAACGTATTTTACTCCTTTATTTTCAAAAACAAAAAGGATATCGCATTGTATTTGATGATTATTTTTTTCTATCGTTATTTTACCTAGACTTTCTACTTCTTCCATGCTTATCCTCCATTATTTTTTATTTTTCTTCTTTAAATACTACTTTTACATATTCTTCCTCTGTTTCATCTTGTCTTTGAGTTAATTTTAATGTATATGTAATTGTTTGTTTTTTGTTTTTGTCTAATCTCAAGTTTTCTATTTTTTTCTTTCCTTCTAATAATTCATAGTTTTCTTCACTACTATATAGTTCTATATCAATATCACTATCTTTTTTTGGTAGAGATACTTCTATTTTATATTTTTTTGACTCTTTGTTTATCTCATCATCAATATAATTTGTTACTTGGATACGGTATTCTTTACTTTGATTTTTTCTAACATTATTCATGTTAATTTCAATATCTACACCTTTTTTTAATTCTTCACTGGTTAAAGGTACTTTGATATCATATTTATTTTTTTGATATTCAGAGTTTTTATTAATCATTACAATTGCTAATACAAATACTACTATGCATAATATTAGAAATATTGCTAATAGAAGTCCATTTTCTCGCTCTTTTTTGTTTTTTTGATTCTGTTTAGATAGTTTTTTTCTTTTTTTGACCTTTGTCATGCTTTTCCTCCTAATATATTTCACCTGTATAGTTTTCTAATAGATCTTTACATTCTTGACTTTTTATTTCTACTCTTTTTAATAACTCATTATTTCCTTTTAAAAACTCATAAATATCATCATCTTTAAAACCTATTTGGGAAGCATCTTTACGAGTACTTCCGTAATATATTACCTTTATATTTGACCATATAATAGCTGATAGACACATTGGACATGGTTCACAAGTACTATAAATTATACAGTTACTTAAATCTTTTGTATTTAATTTTTGACAGGCTTTTCTTATGGCGTTTATTTCTGCATGAGCAGTTGGATCTTTAGTTTTCAACACTTCGTTATGCCCTGTTGCAATTACATGTCCATCCTTATCTGTAATTACGGCTCCAAATGGTCCTCCATCATTTTCTTCTATTCCTTTTATAGCTTCTTTGATTGCCTCTTGCAAGTTTTTCATATACTTCTCTCCTAACTAGTTAACCGGGTTATTATTTCAAGTAGCTTTTGTGTAACTAAATCTGAAGGTGCAGTTTCTACAGTACTAGCTAATACTGAGTTAGATACATCTTCATTGATAGTTGTATCCTTTGTTGTTGTACTAGTAATTTCTATAGTACCATTGAATAAGACTGCATTATCTGCCGTTATGTCTAAACTAATTCTTGTATTGCTATCGTAAGAATTACCTTCTTTTAAATTGGTAATTTGTGAATTATATCCGAAATTTGCACTAAATTCTTCTGCTGTAATTTCAGCAACTATATCATAATTTGTATTTGTTTTATTGATAGAGATATCACCAATATTGGTATCAGTACCATTTGTTATTTTAATATTAGTTTTGTCATTATTTTGAGTAATATTTAGTTTTGTTACTAATTTATTATCACTCCATATTTCTAATACTTGAGTTTCTCCTTCATAAAATATTATAGAATCATTATTATTAGTAATTTCATATTTTTTTATTTGCCCTATTAATTTATCAATATAGATATTTATTGTTATAGTTCCTAATCCAGATATATCTTCTTTTGTCACCTTGGCCTTAGAGAATTCTTTATCATATCCAGTCATGATTTGATTTGCTTTGGTATCTTTTTTTAATTCTTCTAGAATATTATTTGAAAGTTCTACTATGTCATTTTCTGTCAAGGTAATCGTTATTTTTTTACAATCTTTTTCATAAGTTTCTGATAAATATTCTTTTTTCATATTATTAGCTGTTGCTTGTGTTATTTTTTCTATCATATATTCTGTATTTTCTTTTGTTGTAGTTGTAGAGTTTAAAGATTCAAAATAACTATTATTACCATTATTAATGTAATTTGGTGTTAAGCCATCAATGTAATAATATTCTGTTGCATTATCTACTAAATATTTTATATTTGCTAAAGATTCTCCTGATAATTTCGTATCATAATTTATTAACAGTTTCTTTTGTTGCTGATCTTGTATCATTGTTATTTGTGTTTCAGTATTACTTAAGTTTCTTAACAAATTGGATAATACTTGATAGTCTGGACTTAATGTTGATAAAGCTTGAAAATATTCACTTTGTAGATTCATTTTTACTGAACTAGTTGTTTTAAAGTTCTCTTCTAGGCCGGTATTTTGATTACCATTGTTTACTAGTTCTACCATATTTTTTCCCATTACTTTGACTACTCTTTGAGCAACATATTGAGCGGAAGAAAAATATGATAATGTTATGCCCGCTATTAGTAAGATTAGTGCTCCTAGGAAAATTATTATAATTTTTGTTTTTTGTTTTTTTATTTTATTACTATCCATATACTTACTCCCTATTATGTATTCATTATATCAAACGAAAAAAAGAATGTCGATAATTTTATAGA
>JAGHJJ010000003.1 GCA_017886705.1 Bacilli bacterium
AACACTTATCGATGGTTTTGGAGACCATAGTTTTACCATTAAACTAATTCCCTAAATCAAATTTGTGCCACTTACTGACACAAATAATTATATCATAAATTAATCATTTTGTTGATAAATAAATTTGATAATTCTAATAAATATATAACTGGCACAAAAAGTGGCACAGAATTTTATTTTTTAACTAATAGCATAGTGGATTTTATCTAATGTTTATAAGGGTTCAAAACATTTCAAAACGTTTTCAACAGTTTCGGTTTTGGAGACCATTATTATACCATTTAACTAATCCCCTATGTCATTAAAGACATTACTAATATATCATATGCAAAAAAAACTTTCAATATAAACTTACATTTTTAGACGAAAATTAGACAAAAAATTACAAATCTCAAAATATAAAATTACAAAAATAGACACTTTATTTTACGAAAAGTGTTGTAAAGACACTTTATTACTAATTTGATAACAAATGTGATAAATGATAGTAGCAAACACAGTACCAGCAAGAGAACTTAAAACATAAATCCATATTTGACGTAAAGAATCAGTATTGACAAAAATATTGCTAACGAGACTTCGATTAGGATTTACACAACCTCCAGTATATGGAATAGAAAAGAATAAAAGAACAAGAATAAGTAAACTACATATAATTCCAGATAATTTAGAGGATGAAATCTTATCTTTCATAGTAAGATAACAAAATACTAAAATAAATGAAAATATAAACTCAATTAAAATAACATTATCTAGGGAAGCATTAAGCATACTAAACTCTCCGTAACCAGCAACAATATCACTAATTCCACCATGAAAAGCAAGGGACAAAACAAATCCAGCTAATATTGCTCCTAAACACTGAGATAAAATAGTAACAAAGGCAATTTTTCCAGGAATTTGATTACGTAACCATAGGGAAAATGTAAAAATAGGATTGACTTCAATTTTTTCATGCATATTACCAAAGATATAAGCAATAGCAAAAGAAAAAGCAAATATCATAGAAATCAAAAGAACCTCTACTAAAAAATTATCCCAGGGAAAATACTTTAAAACAAAAATCTCGAATAAGCATCCAATAAATAGATAGAAAAAACTAGTAAAAAACTCTAATCCAACTTTTTTCATAATCCCTCCAAAAACTAGACGCTATTATACCATAAAATTGCAAATAAAAAAAGTCCCTAAGGACTATTTAGCATGATGTTGCGACTTTGAATCAGTAATTTCCACATGTTTACTATAACTAAAAGAACTAGCAGCAAGAATTTGTTTATCAAAATAATAAGAATTGTCATATTCCGCATGTACGCTATTAGGTTCTGAAACAATTTCCACATGCTTTTCGTCATTTATTAAATAATTAGAATATCTACCTAGAGCAACAGTAACATCTTTAGCTAACTTTTCTGTAGTTGCATCAGCAGGCATGGTTCCAATAGCTAAAGTAATTTGTGCATCACTTTTAGTAGCAGCTTGCTCAGTAGGAGAAGGAACAGTAGTATAAATAACATCACCGTTATCTAATGATTGATATTGTGAAATACCAGCAATAGCATTAGCTTCCCAACCATCATTATGTAATGTAACTAACATCGACATAAGCAATGCTTCAGAATGATTAGCAGTACCATCTTTTTGAGGCCCTACTAACGCAATCCCTTCACCGGCTACCATTTGTTGATCTAAAGTAATAACTGTAGAGTTCTCATAATCAAGATTATCATTAGATCGAGAGGTACGAAATTCAATTCCTTGTTCTTCTAAAGATTGACAAAAATCTTCAAAAAAAGCATTTCCACAATCATTATCATTAATAATTAAACTCAAGTTATCATTAATATCGTCTATAGAAACTTCTAAAGTATTATCAGAAATCATAGAATCCAACTCATTATCTGTCTCGCCCGCATTCTTTTGTCCGCTAGCAATAATAACACCAGTAAGAACACCAATAGCAACAATTCGCCCTATTTTACTTTTTAGTTTTATATCTTCTTTCGGAAAGTTTTCAGGGTTTACCTGATTCATAGTACCACCTCTATTAAAATTATAATAAATAAGCTAGGTAAAGTCAAAGTGCTTGACATAACTTGTCGTAAAAAAAGTATATGAAAAATATATAATAAGAAAAGTATGATAAAATAATGCTATAAAGGAGTGGTCAAAAATGAAAAAAGAAAGGAGAAAATTATCCAAAAAGGAACTAGCAATAACAATTTCTATCATAATACTAGGGTTAATAATAGCAATATTCCTCTGGATATTTGTAATTGATAAAAAGCCAGTTGAAAAGCCACCAACAAAAGAAGAAAGTAAGCCTACGATAGAAGAACCAGAAAAAAAGCTTACAGTGGTAAATGAAGATAGTAATCAAAGACCAATAGCAGTAATGATTGATAATAATATCGGAAATGGAAGACATGCAGGACTTCAAGAATCCTATATTAATTATGAAATCATCGTAGAAGGTGGACTTACCAGAATCATGGCTATATTTAAAGATAAAAATGTATCACTCATTGGACCAGTTAGAAGTTCTAGACATTACTTTTTAGATTATGCATTAGAAAGTGACACAATTTATGCACACTACGGATGGAGTACTTACGCACAAAATGATATCAGTGCATTAGGCGTAAATAATATTAATGGATTATATGATGCTGCTCCTTTTTGGAGAGATACTACCATTGCCGCTCCCCATAACGTATTTACAACAACAGAAAAATTATATGCTTATGCATCACAAAAAGGATACCAAACAACAACAGAAAACTGGAAATTACTAAATTACACAACAGAAGAAGTAAATCTAAACGAACCTGTATCAACTACAACTACAATTAATCCAGAAACAGGACAGGAAGAAGAAATACCAGTCGCAAAAGAAGGTTTATTAACAGCCAATTCTATTTCAATACCATATTCCTATTATCAGACAAGAAGCTATACTTATGATGCCACAAGAAAAGTCTATTTAAGATACATGAATGATACACCACATATAGATAAAGTAACAGGACAACAACTATATTACAAAAATATTATTATTGAAAAAGTTAGAAACTATCAATTAGATAGTGCAGGTAGACAAGACCTAGATACAGTAGGAACAGATGAAGGATACTACATTACAAATGGATATGCTTTACCAATTCACTGGACAAAATCTGGAAGAAGTGCTAAAACAGTATATACATATAGTGATGGAAGTGAAGTCGAAATAAATGATGGAAATACATTTGTACAAATCATGCCAAGTTCATATTCACCAACCATCAGTTAGAAAGGACAAAAAATGAAAGTAGGATTATTTGGATGTGGAGCTTATGGAATGGCTCTAAGTAGTATCATGATTGAAAACGATTGTGATATTACAATGTGGACAAAATTTGAACAAGAAAAAAAGGAACTAGAAGAAACAAGAAAAAACGAAAGATTAATTCCCAATTTCTCAATTTCAGAAAAAATAAAATTAACAACAAGTGTAGAAGAATGTATTAAAGATAAAGATTTATTAGTCATTGCTATACCAGCAGCCTTTATAGATTCACTAGCAGTTGAAATGAAACCATATATAAAGGATAATCATATATTAATAGCAACCAAAGGAATAGAACAAGAAACAGGCTTATTTATTAATCAAATTTTAGAAAAATATTTAGACACTAAAAATTTAGCAGTAATTAGTGGCCCATCCTTCGCTGTTGACTTAGTAACAAAAATGCCAGCAGGTCTAACACTAGCAACAGAAAACGAAGAAACAGAAAAACTGGTCAAAAAAGCACTAGCAAATCGCTATATCAAATTAAGAGCAACCAAAGACATCATAGGAACAGAAATTTGTGGTTCAATAAAGAATGTCATTGCTTTATCAGCAGGAATGCTAGAAGGATTAGGAGCAAATGATTCTACAACTGCAATGCTATTAACAGAAGCGATTCATGATATGAGAGAAATTATAGATGCATTTCACGGAGACAAAAAAACGGTCTTATCCTTTGCTGGATTTGGAGATTTATTATTAACTTGTACCTCAGTAAAAAGTAGAAACTTCAGATTTGGTAAATTACTAGGTGAAAAGCGCTCAAAAGAAGAAATAAAAGAGTTTTTAGCAAACACTACAGTCGAAGGTTTTTACACACTAGAGTCTATTTATAAATTATTAAAAGATAAAAAAGTATCAATTCCAATAATTGATTTAATATATGATATAGCAGTAGAAGGAAAGAACCCTGAAACGTTATTAACATTTCTTGTGGAAAAAGAATAAAAATTGCTATCGAATATGTCAAAAATATTAATTTTATATAATCATCAAAACAGGGAGAAATCCTGTTTTTTAAATTCAAAAGTCATGATATAATGAATAAGATTAAGGAGGGAAAATATGTCTGCTTATAAATTACCTATTGCAACTGCCTTTATTTTCTTTCCAATCATAGCATTTGTTTTTACGCTACCATTTTTAATTTATCAGTATAGAAAATATGGCTCTATTCCATTTTTAAGAAGTGTTATTTTTTATAGTTTCATACTATATTTATTATGTGCTTACTTTTTAGTAATACTTCCTTTACCAACGATAGATGAAGTTAAAAACTTAACAACCGAAACAACACAGTTAGTTCCTTTTGATTTTATAAGACAATTATCTAATACAAACTCTTTCCAATGGAATGAACTCTCATCATATTTAACTGTCATCAAAAGTCCAGCTTTCTATATTGCAGCATTCAATATTTTATTAACACTTCCCTTCGGAGTATATTTACGTTATTATTTTGAATGTAAATGGTACAAAATAATATTATATGGATTTTTATTAAGTCTCTTCTTTGAACTCACTCAATTAACAGGTTTATATGGAATATATCCTAGGCCTTATAGACTATTTGATGTAGATGATTTAATATTAAATACAACAGGAGCCTTAATAGGATGTTTATTAACACCATTAATATCTAAAATACTACCATCTAGAAAAGAATTAGATGAACATAGTTTTAGACGTGGAAAAAAAGTAACATTTTTTAGAAGAGCACTTTCCTACTGTATTGATTTCTTTTTTCTTGTTATAATGGTAATGGTAGTAAGCATCCTATCATATAATACAGACGTATCAAAATATAGTATGCTATTAAGTATTAGTCTATATTATATAGGAATACCACTATTTACTAATGGAAAAACATTTGGAAAAATGATATTAAAACTACAAGTAACATCAAAAAATGAAACAAGTAATATAAAAAATAAGGTAAAAGTAACATTAAGGTATCTACTAAGTTATGTATTGTTTTACTATCAATTTCTAATAATAGAGTGGATAAGAAATATTTCTGTGGATAATGACTTCACATCTATAATAAAAAATAGCAGTATTTTGATATTAAAAATATATTTTTGGTTAAATATTATATGGATAATAAAAAGCTTAGTAACCAAAGACAAAAGATTTTTATATGAAAAAATAACTGGTACAGAAAACATCTCAACAATTGATTATGAAATAAAAAGTGATAATGAACTAGAGATAAATCAAAAAAACAGTAATGTTAAAGAAAATAAAAAGGAGGATGAAGATGTTAGAAATAAAAAAGATAAGTAAAAGTTACAAAACTGGCAATTTTGTTCAACAAGCCTTAGATGAAGTTAGCTTACAATTTAGAAAAAATGAATTTGTAAGCATTTTAGGACCAAGTGGTAGTGGAAAAACAACATTACTAAATATTATAGGAGGACTAGATCATTACGATTCGGGTGATTTAATTATCAACAACAAGTCTACCAAAAATTATAAGGAAAATGATTGGAATGCTTATCGCAATAATTGTATAGGTTTTATTTTCCAAAATTATAACCTGATTGGACATATCTCCATTCTTGAAAATGTAGAAATGGGAATGACTTTAAGTGGTGTTGGAACGAAGGAAAAGAAAAAAAGAGCACAAGAAGCTCTAGAAAAAGTAGGCCTATTAGAGCATGCCCATAAAAAACCGAATCAGTTATCTGGAGGTCAAATGCAACGTGTCGCAATTGCCAGAGCACTAGCCAATAATCCAGATATTATTCTAGCAGATGAACCAACAGGAGCGCTAGACACAAAAACAAGTGAACAGATTATGGAGTTAATTAAAGAGATATCAAAAGATAAACTTGTAATTATGGTCACCCATAATCGGGAATTAGCAGAAAAATTTTCCACAAGAATTGTGGAACTAAAGGATGGAAAACTAAAAAAAGATTCTAATCCTGTGGAAAGAGAAGAAAAAGAAACCAAACCATTAATTATCAAAAAAACAGCAATGAGTTTCTGGACAGCGTTAAAATTATCCTTTAATAATATAAAAACAAAAAAAGGTAGAACAGCCTTAACAGCTTTTGCTTCTTCCATCGGAATTATAGGAATTGCTTTAATATTATCGCTATCTAATGGATTTCAAACAAAAATTGACGAGTATGAAGCTAATACATTATCACAAATGCCGATTACTATCAGTATGCAGGCAATGAGTATGAATGAAGATACCATGCAAGAAATTATAAAAAATCAACAAAAACATAAACAATATACAAATAAAAAAGTGATATATCCAAAAGAAAATAGTTTAGAAACAATGTTACATATTAATAAAATAGATGAGGATTATATTGATTATATTGAAAACATGGACAAAGATAAATTAAATGCCATTGGTTATGAGTATGGAACAACATTAAATGTAGTCACAAAGAAAGCAGATGGAACCTATGCGATGGTACCAACAGCAACTAACTATTCAATGTCCACAACATCAATGACTGGTGTAATGGGATGGACATTATATCCGGAAAGCATCAGTGGAAAAAGTATGTTAGAAAAAGACTACGACGTATTAGCTGGAAATATAGATGATGAGAATCCTGGAATCATCTTAGCAGTAAACTCTAGAAATGAACTAGATTCAGCAACATTAGAACAACTAGGGTTTGATATAGATAACAAAATATCATTTGATGAAATATTAAATAAAGAGTTTAAAGTAATACCGAATAATAATTACTATGAAAAAGTAAATAATTACTTTGTACCAAGTCAAGATTATGAAGAAATGTATAATAGTGATGATGCAATTGTAATTAAAGTACAAGCAATTATTCGAGGAAAAGAGGATAAAAATGAATTAACTCAATCGGGAATTTACTATAATTCAGCCTTAGTAAACCAAATAATTGAAAAAAATAAAAACAGCGATATTGTAAAAAGACAACAAGAAGTAGAATATAACGTCCTAACAGGACAACCATTTGATGAAACAACATCAACAGTAACAAAAGACAATATTTTAGGAGTGCTAGGAGCAGAAGTCACACCATCTATCATTTATTTATATCCAAAAGATTTTGATACCAAAGACTATATCACCGACTATTTAGATGAGTATAATGATGGAAAAGAAGATCAAGATCAAGTCTTATATACTGATTATGCTGCTATGATTAGTTCCTTATCAGGAAGTATTATGGATGCGGTAACTTATGTATTAATTGCTTTTTCATCAATTTCCTTAGTAGTCTCATGTATCATGATTGCCATTATTACTTACATATCCGTATTAGAAAGAACAAAAGAAATTGGTATATTACGCGCTCTAGGTGCCAGAAAAAAAGATATAAAGCGAGTGTTTAACGCAGAAACATTTTTAGTAGGAATGTTTTCTGGATTATTAGGAATTATAATTGCTGAAATATTGACATTTCCAACGAACCAAATTATAGAAAATTTATCAGAATTACCAAATGTTGCACAATTAAATCCGATTCATGCTATAATACTAGTAATAGTAAGTGTAACTTTAACAGTAATCGGTGGCTTAATACCAGCTAGTATTGCATCAAAGAAAGACCCTGTAGAAGCACTTAGAACAGAATAAGGGAGATATTATATGGAAAAACTTATGAAGCAATTTGTAAAATCATCAATCATAACATCAACGATATTAGTGATATTAGGAATTTTGTTAGTCTTTCAATCAGAGACAACAGTAATGACTATTTCCTATATAATAGGAGGAATTTTAGTAGCAGTAGGGGCATTGGCGTTAATTCGATATGTAAGAAATGCTCAAGGACCTGAATTTCGAAATGAATTAGACATTATATATGGAATAGTAACCATTATTTTTGGAATTATCGTCATAAAAAGCTATCAAGCGGTAGCAAGTATTATTCCAATCGTAATTGGTATAGGAATTATTATAAGCAGCGCAGGAAAACTAAATTATGCCTTTCAGTTAAAAGCAAACCAAAATGAATTGTGGAAAACCACAATGGTAATATCTATTATAAGTACTATCTGTGGTATAATTCTGTTATTTAATCCGTTTAAAGCAGCATTAGGAATTATGAAAATTATAGGAATATTTATTATTATTTATGCAATACTAGATTTAATCTCTACAATTGCAATAAAAAGTAGTGTAGTTAGAATTCATAAGGCAGTAGAAGAAACAATAACAGATGCAGAAGTGGTGAGTGAAAATGATACGACAGAAAAAAAGCCAAAAAGAAAGAAAAAATGAAATAATGAAAAGAAGGTAATATAATGTATAAACTAATATTAATAGCATCGGGATTGAAGAAATTTATTGAAGATTGGAATGACAAATTAAATTCCTTTGCAGCAGAAAACCTAGATAGTCCATGGTTTGGAGCATTAGCACTAATTGTATTGTTCGCGTTTGGTTGCTGGGGAATATCCTATTTTTCTAAAAAATAGAATGTAAACGGAAACGTATACATTCTTTTATTATGTTGAAAAAAGCATAAAAAAAGGGTATAATACAAAAGAAGCGAGGTAAAAAATGGAGGAAGAAAAACTAGAAATAGGAAAGAAGTACCAGATTCATAGTTATAAGCATGATAGTAAAATTCACCGAGCTTGGGATGAAGCTGTACTATTGGATATCAAAGATGATTATCTAGTTTTTGGAAACGAAAAAACAAAGGTAACAGAATCAGATGGTAGAACATGGCATACGAAAGAGCCAGCGGTTTTATACTTTTTTAAAAATCAATGGTTCAATGTCATTGGACAATGCAAAAAAAATGGTATCTATTATTATTGCAATATTGCATCTCCTTATATAATTGAGGAGGGAACAATAAAATATATTGATTATGATTTAGACTTAAGAGTTTTTCCAGATGGCAGTTTTAAAGTGTTGGATAGAGGTGAATATAAATATCATAAATCAACTATGCATTATTCAGAAGACTTAGATATGATTTTAAAGTCAGAACTAAGTGAACTGATAGGAATGGTACGAAAAAAGGCTATAATGTTCAATAAAGAAAATATTGAAAAGTATAATAAAGTTTATAATGAAATAAAAAAATCAAAAGCAGAAAATAAAAATAGTCAATAAATGATAATGAAGTTATTTTATAAATTCGAAATATAAGATAATTTGATTATCTTTTTTCATAATAAATATAAAATAAAAAAGTGCAATGAAAAATAAGAAAAAAGCTTATAAATCATATAAAACAACACAAAAAGAAAAAAATCGAAAAAAAAGTGAAAAAATTGTGAAAAAAGTGTTGACTTTGCCATTTTTATTTGATATATTAACAATGCAACTCAGAAATAACACGCAAAAAAAGAAAAATGATCTTTGAAAACTAAGCAAAACGTCAACTTTGAGACAGTTAGGATTGAACAATGAAACAAGCTAATTAAAATATATTTTTATGAGAGTTTGATCCTGGCTCAGGATGAACGCTGGCGGCATGCCTAAGACATGCAAGTCGAACGAGACGGCCCAATGAAGATGGAGTGCTTGCACAAAGTCAGATTTGGATTCCCGTCTAG
>JAGHJJ010000043.1 GCA_017886705.1 Bacilli bacterium
CCTTTTTATAGTCAATATGCTTATTATGATATTGCTGTTGGTAACGGTTGGAAATTTCTATTTTTATTTATTCCTATATTTGGTTTCTTTTATGGAATGTATGCAAATTATCGTTTAGGGAAAGTGTTTAATAAAAATGGTTGGCTTACTTTATTTTTCCCAATTATTATGTTACCAATCATTGCCCTTAGTGATAAAGCAGTTTTTCAAGGTAAAGGAAAACAATATACTAAGTTTGTTGCTAGTGAGAAAAGGAGAAATGTTCAATTACCTGCTTTTGTTTACTCGATTATTTTCTTTCTTATCTTTGTGGGATTATCTTATACTCCTTTAGCTTCTTCGGGTAAACAATATTTTTATATTTTTGATGTTAAGTTGTTGGTTAATCAAGTAAATCAAAATATCATTGATGGGTTTTATTTATGTGAAGATCCTTCTGCAGATAAAAATGGTTGCTATGTAAAATTTTCTAATGCTAGTGATTTAACAGATTATCCTTTTATTCCGATTCGTTCTTCTCTTAATGGCAAAAAATTACAAGGTTATATTAAAGCTGTACGTAAGAAGGAAGATTATACTTATTATGTAAGTATTACTGATGGGGAAAATGGCTTTCAAAATAAAAATGTGAATAATTTAACTATTCAATCCTTAGATAAAGTTAATAAAATAAAATTGTCTAAAGATGCCCCACTTTATAAAAAAAGTTGATATTTTTTAGAAAAAGTAATATACTAATAACAAATCGATAATTAGAACTAATAATAAGAACCTTTGATGATAGAGAATTCGTGGCTGGTGAAAACGATATTAAAGACTTATTTATCTACTCTATAGATGATGTTTTTCCGGAGAAGTCCGTTGCACTTTTAAGTAAAAGAAAGGATGGTACCGTGCTTTGCACTCCTTGTACTGTTCTTTTTTTCTTTTTAGGAGATGATATGATGATTGATTTACATTATGATTTGTTGTCGATTTTGTATTATTGCTATAAGAAAAATGATTTTAGCTATATAAAAACGATTCAGGATTATTATAGAAATAATCAAGTACGTGGTGTGGTTGCTAATCTTTATTTTATGAGCGATGAGGAAATGAAGCAAGAAATGAAAGAGTTCTATGAACCAGTTAATGTAGTATCTTGGTTTCGTATTGCAACGGAATTGTTTCAAAAGTATTTTCCGAATTTAGATGTTATCTATAGTATTGAGGGTTGCGATTATATTGAAGGACCAGAAGAGCTAGAGGAACTTTATAAACTTGGTCTTCGTAATATTTTACTAGTATGGAATAATAAGAATCGTTATGGTTCTGGTATTCGTAGTGATTCTGGTTTGACGGAGCAGGGTAGAATATTTCTTCGTAAAGCTATTGATTTAGGTATTTCTATTGATTTATCTCATATGAATGAAAAGACATTTTTTGATACTGTGGAATTATTACAGGAAGAGAAAAAGAAGGGTAAGCAGGTTAGAGTTATTGTTAGTCATTCTAATTGTTATGATTTATATCCTAATCTTAGGAATTTAACGGATCAACAGTTACTGTCTATTAAGGAATTTTCTCCGGTTATAGGACTTGTTTCTTATGGACCATTTGTCTCCTCGGATAAGGATAGAGATGTTTTACGTAAAAAGTATGTTGAACATGTTATGCATGTAAAAGAGTTACTTGGAATTACTTCTATTGGTGTTAGTACTGATGATATGTGTTTTGCCTCCGTATTGTTTGGTGATACATATGATAGTCCAGTTTTTGATTATCAAGAGGTTACAAAGCAGATGAAGGAGTTGTTTCAGGGTAGTTTTACTGATTTAGAAATAGAAAAAATATTATATGAAAATAGTTATAATAAATTATTTAGAAGAGAGGTATAGATATGATAGATATTAAATTAATTAGAGAAAATAAAGATTTAGTAAAGGAAAATATTAAGAAAAAGTTTCAAGATGAAAAACTTCCTTTGGTAGATGAAGTTTATGAGATGGATAAAAGAGTACGTGAAGTACAGGTAAAAGCTGATGGATTAAAAGCTGATAAAAATAAAATGAGTAGTGAAATTGGTAAACTTATGAAAGAAGGAAAAAAGGATGAGGCTGAAGAAGTAAAGCAAAAGATTGCTTCTATGGCAGATGAAATTAAAACCTTAGAGGAAGAACAAGAAAAACTTTCTCATGATATTAAGGATCGAATGATGGTGATTCCTCAAATTATGGATCCTTCTGTTCCTATTGGAAAAGATGATAGTGAAAATGTGGAAGTACAAAGATTTGGGGAATCTGTAGTACCAGATTATGAAATACCATATCACGCTGATATTATTGAAAGACTTCATGGTATGGATAAAGATGCTGCTGGTAGAACTAGTGGACAAGGATTTTATTATTTACTTGGAGATATTGCTCGTTTACATGAGGCAATGCTTGCTTATGCAAGAGATTTTATGATTGATGCTGGATTTACTTATGCTATTCCACCATTTATGATTCATAGTGATGTTGTAACTGGTGTTATGTCTTTTCCTGAGATGGAAGCTATGATGTATAAGATTGAGGGAGAAGATTTATACTTAATTGGAACCAGTGAG
This sequence comes from Bacilli bacterium, assembly GCA_017886705.1. GTDB lineage: Bacteria > Bacillota_I > Bacilli_A > RF39 > UBA660 > Faecimonas. The sequence goes on from JAGHJJ010000043.1 coordinate 2,588, forward strand.
CATTCTATGATTGGTAAGTTTAAAGATCAAATTATTAAAGATAGTGAACTTCCTATTCATATGACAAGTTATTCTCCATGCTTCCGTAAAGAGGGAGGTTCTCATGGATTGGAAGAAAGAGGACTTTATCGTGTTCATCAATTTGAAAAACAAGAGATGATTGTTATTTGTGAGCCTGAAGAGTCAATGGACTGGTATGAGAAGATGTGGAAGTTAACAGTTGATTTCTTTAGAAGTTTAGATATTCCAGTTAGACAACTTGAATGTTGTAGTGGAGATTTAGCTGATTTAAAAGTAAAATCTTGTGATGTTGAAGCTTGGAGTCCAAGACAGAAAAAATATTTTGAAGTTGGAAGTTGCTCTAACTTAGGAGATGCTCAAGCTAGACGTTTAGGAATTCGTAAAAAAGGAGAAAAGGGAACATATTTCCTACATACTTTAAATAATACTGTTGTTGCAACTCCTAGAGGATTAATTGCATTAATTGAGAATAACTATCAAGAAGATGGAAGTATTAAAATTCCTAAAGCATTGCAACCATACATGGGAGGAAAAGAAGTTATTAAAGCAGATTAAAGAAATAGTGTATATTTCTTTTTTCTTTGGATATACTATATAATGGTGATAGAATGGAAGAAGATAAAAGATGTGAAGTCGTAGGACGTGAGTCAGCTATGAAGAATATTCATATTGATA
>JAGHJJ010000044.1 GCA_017886705.1 Bacilli bacterium
CAAATAAATTGCCCATCAAACTATAATTCTTTTCAATGTAGACATTGTGCACTTAGTTTTAAAAAAGGTACAATTTCTACACTTTTTGACGTGGAAGAATTTCCTCTCACTGCATATACTTTATCATTTTTTTTGATTTTCAGCAATTATTTTACTAAAAAAACATCAAAAAATGTGCATTTTCTTTTAAAAATACACATTTAACTTTAAATTGCACTTATTTGTGCACTTTAGATTGATTCAACGTATTTTTTGAATATGATTAATTAAATACGAAGAGATAGTTACAGTTATTATAGAAAATATAATACGTGTTATTGGTATATATGATAGAGAAAGCCCTAATACTAAAAAATCTGTAAATAAATAAGATTGTGAAAGTGGCCATTTCGTGATATGAGAAATACTTAGTGCTAGTGCATCGTCTCCACCACTTGAGCCTCCTTGTCTTACAATCATTCCCACTCCTACTCCTACAAAAACACCTCCTAGTATTGCGGCTAATAGAGGATAATTCGATAAATTTGGTAACATCCAAGGTAGTACTTCCCAGAGTTCATAAAATAAAGATATACTTATTGTTGAAAATACAGATAACTTTAAAAAGTTTATTCCTAAATATTTAAAGGCGAGTAAGTAACAACTACTATCTAGTAATGGCGTTATGATAGCGGGTGATATTTCTAACCAGTGTTCTATTAGAAGCATCAATCCAATTACTCCTCCTTCTGTGATTTCCGTGCGCTCATGAATATTATGAATTCCAAAGGAACAAATGCCTGCTCCTAGAAGGATAAAGAATACTTTTTTCCAGGTAATTCCTTTTAATAATTTTTTTATATACTCCTTTTTCAAAGTATAACCTCCTTATCCTATATAACGACATGATAGTAAATAATTTTTTATTAGTCAATATGAAAATATGAAAAAAAAGCCCTTTCGGACTTTATATTTCTATTTCTTCTACATTTTTGATTCCTTTATTCATTACCTTATAATAAATGAGTATACTTCCCATTAATAGTAATATAATTAACATTCCTTTTAAGATAGAAAGTGGTATTAAAACTACTTTATTTAAATAATAGATTCCTCCTCCTAATACGACTGCAATAATCATAGAAATTGCCATAGAGAAGAAGGTATTTTCATTACCTCTTAAAGCATTTAATTCATCTTCCCAGACTAATTTTGGATTTACAGTATCTAGATATATCCCTAAATATGTAAAGAATATACATGATAGTAGAGATACTGCTGTAAATACTATGAAATCCATAAATGTAGCTTCTAAGAAATAACAGATAATTAATAAATATATAAAATTAAATCCAAAACTAATTATAATTGATATTAATGCTTTGATATTTAATTGTGTTTTATATTCTACTGGAATATACTTCATAAATGGTAAATGATGTCCTTCTCTAGAGATAGAACTTGATGCAATACTGTTTGCTGTTGTTAGTATGGCAGATATAGCAAATATAGAAATAAATACTACTAGTAAACCTAAGGCTTCTCCCTGTTTATAATGGTTTACAAATTCGAAAATAACATTATCTTGCCCTTGAATTAAGTAAATTAGAATTATGATAATTGGCCATAGTAGATTACTTAAAATACAATTACTAAAGAATGATGGTGTTCTAACTAATATTTTTAATTCTTTTTCTATATATGTTTTTACATAATTACGTTTTTCTGCTTTTTTAATAGTTTCTGATAATTTTATTTTATTATCCATGGCATTACTACTAATTCTTTTTACTCCAGGAATATATATTTTATCTGCTAATACCATAAAGATTAAATAGGCAAATACATTTATTAATAGATACATAATAAATGCAAAAATATTATTTGCAGTAATAGCTGTTACTAAGAAATAAGTACTAGGAAAAATAATATTCATAATATCTAAGAATCCTACTTTTCCTTGTGCTAATAAAGGAATAAATTCAGTTATGCTATCATTATTTAAATATCCGATTGCTATCATTCCTACTATAATGATGATTCCTAGCATTACTAATGTTAACATATTGTTTTTATTCTTTATTAGTTTAGTAAATCTCATTATTAATAAAGCAATGATTCCACAATATACTAATGGTAATATTGGTAATGTTATAATTCCTATTAAACTCATAAGAGCTGTAGATATACTTACACCATCAATAATTAAAAATCCTAAGAATGCAGCTATTAAAAATAAAAATTCCATCAAACTTTCACTAATTAGTACAGCCATAAATTTAGAAGAAATTAATAATTTAGGTTTTATTGGTAATGGTAATATGTGTTCTATGTCTCCTGAAAAATAGAACGTATTTAATATTATATTAAACCCAAAAATCATAGAGAAAATACAGATAAATTGTATTACTAATAATAAAGCGTTTCCTATATTTCCAGCATAGGCCATATTATTTAGTATTTCTTCTTTAATTCCACTAGTTGCTGCTGCTACTAAAAAAGTCATTAATATAAAGCATGGAATAAAGATAAATACGGTTGCTATAATACCTAATGTAATATAAAAGTTTTTCTTTTTTGCTTTTTCTGATTTTGGCATTTCTCCAGATAGTAGAAATGTTCTTACTAATTTACTATACATCTTCATCTTGAACCATCCTCAAGAAAATTTCTTCTAAATCTTTTTTCGTGTATTGTTTCTTTAGGTCTTTTAATGTTCCTTGATATAGTATTTTTCCTTCTTTGATGATGATTACTCTATCACATAGTTTTTCTGCTACTTCTAAAACATGGGTTGAAAATAATACTGCATGTCCTTTTTTCGCATGGTCTTTCATCATTTCCTTTAGTTGATGTGCTGATTCTGGATCTAGACCTATTAAGGGTTCATCTAGTATCCATACATCTGGTTCATGAATAAGAGCTGCGATTACCATCATCTTTTGACGCATACCATGGGAATAACTAATCATTTCTGCATCTAGGATATTTTCTAGACCAAAAGCTTTGGTTAATGTTTTTATTCTTTCTTTACGTTTAGTACTACTTACATTATAAATATCAGCAATTAAATTTAGAAATTCTATTCCTTTTAGACGAAGAAACATATCTGGACTATCAGAAATATATCCTATGTTTTGTTTTGCTTCTAAAGGTTCTTTATCAATATCATAGCCAGCTACTTTAATATCGCCTTCATCTTTTTGATAGATTCCCGTTAATAATTTTAATGTTGTAGTCTTTCCACTTCCATTCGGTCCGATAAATCCTACTATTTCTCCAGGATTTACAGTAAATGATATGTTATCTACTGCTTTATTTGTATCATTAAATACTTTTGTAACATTTTTTACTTCTATCATACTATTACCTCCTTATTATTATTTTAATACTTCTACCTTACTTTAAGTCAATACTTCTATCTATATTCTTTACCATTTTACATAAAAAAAACATCTTTTTTGATGTTTTTATAGCATATTTTTCTTTTTTAATAATAAAGCAACTAATAATGATACGACAACTGCAATAATTAGGACTAAAATAAAGGCATTATCTTTACCAGCAAAACTTCCTAGTGATACATTCATTCCTAAGAAGGAAGAAATCATGGTTGGTATAGATAGTACAATGGTTGCAGCTGCTAAAAACTTCATAGCAATATTTAGATTATTAGATATAATTGTTGCGTAAGTATCTGTAATCGAAGATAAAATATCTTTATAGATTCCACTCATTTCGATTGCTTGTTTATTTTCGATAATGGCATCTTCTAATAAATCTAAGTCTCCTTCATATAAGGGAAGAATAATACCTTTTGCTAATTTTTCAAGTACTGCATCATTGGCCTTTAGAGATGTCATGAAATATACTAATGTTTTTTCAATATCTAATAGTTCTATTAAGTCTTTATTTTCTGTTGATTTTTTTAATACTTTTTCTTTTGTTTCAATATCTGTGTTAATTTCTTTTAGGGCTTTTAAATAATTTGATGCACTTTTTAATAATATTTGTATTAAAAATCTTGTCTTTTTAGCTGTTCTAAAGTCTTTTACTTTATTCCGTTTAAAATCATTTAAAAGTGTTGTCTTTTTTACTGATACAGTAATAATATAGTTATTATTTGTGATTATAATACCAAGTGGATAGGTTTTATATTTATGTTCCCCTTCACTTTCTAGATAGGGAATATCAATAACAATTAAGGTAGCATTATCTTCTTGTTCTACTCTGGGTAATTCTTCGGTATCTAGTAGTTTCATAATTAAGTCTTTATCTACTCCGGTTCTATTTGCTACTTTATCAATTTCATCTGGTGCTGGCATAATTAGGTCTATCCAGCAATCAGCAGTCATTTTCTTTACTTTTTTAGCTTTCTTTTCTACTGCGCTAGTTTTATAAATTTTTAACATAATAACACTCCCTTCTTTTCAATTCTATATATTATATCACAATTCTTGCCAATATTTACTTTTTTTAGTGATAAAATTACTGATTTTTGGGAGGTTTTAGCTCTTTTACTTTGACAAAATGAGGTTTTTCGTTACTATCTTTTCTTTTTTTCCACTCTTCTTGTAATTGATAATAATGATATCTGTTTAATTTTTTATATTGTCCTAAATATTGATCTTGTATTTCTTGCTGATATAAAGGAGTAGTATGGTATGTAGTATATAATTCATTTAAGCGGACTTTATATTTCATTAATGTAGAAGTTACCTCTTCTTCGCTTTGAATATTTCTTCTGCCTTCTGTATTACAGCTTGCTATCATATTAACTATTTCTTGTTTAGGAATTCTAGTAATATCTTGTGTCTGTAATCTTTCCTGCCTTTTTCTTATCTCTGTTATCGCTGGTGTTAATGCATGTTCTTGTTTTTCAATCATACCTTTTACTGCATTATAGTTTCTTTCACTGCATAAGCCTTTGGCAAGATCTAGTGAAAGAATACGGTATTCTTCTACTGAAGGCATTTTGTCTATCTTACTAATATTAATATTTGATTGTTTTTTATCATAAAAATCTTGATATAGGGTTTTTTGTTCATTTAATTTTCCAGTTAATACTATTTCTCTTTTTAATCCTTTTTTTCTAGTTACTGTTGCTAAAACTTTGGCTTGTTCTATTATTTCTTTTAATGATAAGTCTTGGTTGTTAGAAAGTAAATTTATATAAGTATGCCAAGGATTATATCTACCATTTGTCATTACTATATTTTCTTGATAATAATCTAATAATAAGTCCCAGAATGCTTCTTCTTGTCTAGTATCTTTTTTATTTTCTATGAACGGTAACATAATTTTACTTATTCTATCGACTATTCCTTGATGTTTTAACATATGTGTTACTAAATCTTCATCATTTTCCATTCTATACCTAATATCTTCTGAAATTTCTCCTAAAGACTGTAACTCATCATATGTTAAGTAGATTGCTAGGGATGAATATCTTTTTGTGTCATCTTCAAATAAATATGTCTTATCTTTAAATAGATGCGTTTGATCTGCAAATTGTACTAGCTGATTCGGTGTCATTATTATTTCACAACTACCATCTGGATTGATTGTTGCCATTTTATTTTGCTCATAATTTGATTCTCCTAGTGATCGCCACTTTTCTTTACTTTTGCAACTTTCAAATTCTCCTTTTGAAATTGCTTGGGAAGGAATTACAGTATGTTTGCTATAGGTAAACACTAAACAGTCTACAGGTAGATAAGTTGCACCTGGTATTGTTTGCTCGTGATAACTATATTTCGCTTTCATAAGTAATTCTTCCATCAGAGTTGGTTCTGGTATGGCTTTTTCTTGATAATTATCCTTTGTTTCCAATGTTTGTGCTAATGTTTCTTCTGATACAGTATCATTATTTTTTATCTTTTGCCATATTTTTTTTATTTCTTCTAGTAATTCTTGTTCTTTTTCTGGATGATTTCTTATGTATTCTATTACATCCATTAGCATTTCGTAATCTTTCTTTTGCATGGTATCACCTCATTTATGAGATATTTTATCATATTATTTAGAAGAACTCTATATTTAACATTTTTTTATAAAAAAAGTAACGCCCTAGGGTATTACTTTTATTCACTAGCACTTAATTTTATATCTACAGTGTGTTCTTTTCCATCTCTAATATATGTTACTTTGATGGTGTCTCCTGCTTGATGTTGATATAATTCATATCTTAAGTAAGCAGAGTCTTTTACTTCTTTTCCGTCAATTTTAGTAATAACGTCACCTGTTGTTAATCCTGCATCATAGGCACCTGAACCTTTTTCTGCTTGTACTACAACAACACCTTCTGTGATGTTTCTATCAATCATGATTCCATTTCTGTATAGACCTGATGTATCACTGGCATTTACCATAGAAACACCTAGTACTGGCCAAGCAATTTTTTCTCCTTTTTCAAGAGATTCAATATGATTCATAGCATATTCGATTGGAATTGCAAATCCCATGCCTTCTATTTCATCATCTACTAATTTTAAAGAACAAATACCAATGACTTCTCCGTTAGCATTTAATAATGGACCTCCACTATTACCAGGGTTAATAGAAGCATCAAATTGTAATACTCTCATAATCCAGTCATTACTGCTACTATTAGATACACTAACTGACACCATACGGTCTTTTCCAGAAAGAATTCCTGATGTTACTGTTCCTCTATATTCTTCTCCCATGGGTGTACCAATTGTAAAGATAGTATCTCCTAATTTCATATCTTCACTTGTTCCAATATTCGCAACCATAGATACATTACTTTTATCAATTCTAAGTACTGCTAAATCTAG
>JAGHJJ010000045.1 GCA_017886705.1 Bacilli bacterium
AAAATGGAATTGATCCTAAAAAAGACGTAGAAATTGATACTTCAGTAGATTTTGCTGCCATGGGAGGAGCATTTATCGGAGGACAAGGAGACTTTGTCACTTTGTTTGAACCCAATGCCTTAGAAATAGAAAAAGAAGGCTATGGATATGTAGTAGCTAGCATCGGAGAATTAGGTGGAATAGTACCATATACTTCGTATTCAGCAAGAATAAGTTTCATAGAAGAAAATGAAGAGTTAATAAATAACTTCACCAAAGCAATTCAAAAAGGAATTGACTATGTACATAATCATACAGATGAAGAAGTAGCAAAAGCAATCATCGATCAATTTCCAGATACCTCTCTAGAAGATATTGCAAAAGTAGTAAAAAGATATCGTGATATAGACGCATGGCCAAAAACAACAGATTTTTCGGAAGATTCTTTCAATCATTTACAAGATATTATGATTGATAATGGAGCAATTGATAAAAAAGTTCCATATGATAAATTAATGTATCGTGGATAAAATATTAACAATTACTAATTTAGAGAAATCATTTCATACTAGAGATGGAGAAATTAAAGCCTTAGAATCTGTATCATTCGATGTAAGAGAAAAAGAATTTATCTCAATTGTAGGACCAAGCGGATGTGGAAAGTCAACAATACTTTCCATTCTTGCTGATTTAGAAGAAAAATCAAATGGAGAAATTAATTTTTCCAAAGACTATACAATCGGTTATATGTTACAAAATGATTCCTTATTCGAATGGAGAACGGTTCTAGAAAATTGTCTACTAGGATTAGAAATAACAAATCAGTTAACAAAAGAAAACAAAGAATACGTAATCAATTTATTAAAAACCTATGGCTTAGAAGAGTTTATAGATTCTTATCCATCAAGATTATCAGGTGGAATGCGTCAAAGAGTAGCTCTAATTAGAACACTAGCAACGAAACCAGATATTTTATTGCTAGATGAAGCAATGTCAGCCCTAGATTATCAATCAAGACTAGCAATTAGTGATGACATATATAAAATTATCAAAAAAGAAGGAAAAACAGCTATTATGGTAACTCATGATATTGCCGAGGCAATCAGTATGTCAGATAGAATTATTGTATTATCAAAACGTCCAGCAACAGTAAAAAAAGTATATGAAATTAATATGCAAAATAAATCAACTCCAATTCATAATAGAAAATGTAAAGAATTTGCTAGTTACTATGATGAAATATGGAGGGATTTAGATGTCCACATATAGTGAAGAACATATTAAATATTTAAAAAAGCAAAAAAAAGAAAAAAGAATTATTTGCTTTTTTCGATTATTAATTATCATTTGCTTTTTAATAGCCTGGGAATTACTTTCTAGATTTGAACTAATTAACACATTTTTATCATCCTCACCAACAGAAGTTATAGAAACAACTTATCAATTATTGCAAGATAAAACATTATTCACACATATCGGAGTTACTCTATATGAAGTGTTAATAAGTTTTTCTGTTGCAACACTAATAGGATTTGTAGTAGCAATTATTCTTTGGAGTAATAAAATTATTGCTAAAGTAATCGATCCTTATTTAACGGTTTTAAATTCATTACCAAAAGTAGCCTTAGGACCACTAATTATTATCTGGGTCGGAGCAAGTACTAATTCTATTATTTTTATGGCACTACTAATTAGCACCTTTGTAACAATAATTACAATCTATCAAGGATTTGCTGAAACAAATCAAAGTTATATTACATTATTAAAATCATTTGGAGCAAATAAAAGACAAATTTTTATGAAAGCAATATTTCCAAGTAATATTCCGACGTTAATTAGTGCCTTGAAAATAAATATTTCTATGAGTCTAATCGGTGTCATCATGGGAGAATTACTAGTATCAAAAAGTGGATTAGGGTATTTGATCATGTATGGTTCCCAAGTATTTAATATTAACTTAGTAATTACAGGAGTAGTCATTCTTGGTATTATTTCTTATATCATGTATTTCGCAATCGATAGATTAGAAGTATATATAAAAAAGAAAAGAGGAAATTAATGTTTTGATAAATGAAATATTTCTCATATAAGAATCTTCCAAAGAAAAAAGGTGATATAAATCATCTTTTTTTACATAGGAAAGTAATAGTGACAAGAAAAAATCAACAAAATGGTAGTAATCAAAAATTAGCCATATAGATATCTGAGAAAATCCATCTTTTACGGGTAGACTTTTATTTTAAATTTGATATAAAAATAGTTATATTATATAATAAAATAGTCATAAGTTATTAGTTGATTTCTAATAAAAAGTAGGAATTGTTATAATATAAATAGAAAGAAATCAACCATATGGATGAATGATTTACATAAGAAAGGTTATAATGATATGAAACTAAATTATGTACCGATTGCTAAGGATAATATAGATTTAGCTGCGAAAATTCAACAAGAAATTTTTCCGGAAGAATCTGCATACGAACATTATAAATGGACAATAGAACAAAATTGTATCTATCAAAAATATTATTTGGTTTATGACGAAAACAAAATTATAGGTATTACAGGACATTATACCAACGAGCCTTTAGAAGAAACCAATTCTCTATGGCTAGGATGGTATGGAGTATTAGCAAAAGAGAGAAATCAAGAATATGGTACAAAGATATTAAAAGACACAATAGAATTTGCAAAACAACTTTCTAATAAATACCCGATAAAATATTTTCGTCTATATACAGACCAAAAAGAAAACAAAGAGGCTTTATCCATATATGATAAATATATGGATATAAAAGAAATGTATCAGAATCCAGAAGATATAAATTATAATGGCAATTGTATAATTTATAGTAAATCGTTAACACAAGAACAAGTAACAAAATGGGATAATAAATTTTTAAATTTAAAATTAATTATTGAAGAGCAAGAAAAATAATATTTCAAGAATAGAAACTAAAGAGACATATAAAAATGAATAAAATTAAAAAGTAAAAAAGGAGAATCAAAATGAAATTAATGTTTATATCAGATATTCATGGAATTAAAACAAATCTATCAAAAGTAAAAGAAAGATTTGAAGAACTACATTGTGATAAATTAGTGGTATTAGGAGATTTATATTATATTGGACCTAGAAATAAAATGATAGAAGGTTATGATATTAAAGAAGTTCAAGCATTTTTAGAGTCTATGAAAGATAAATTAGTCTGTGTAAGAGGAAATTGTGACTCAGAAGTAGATATTATGGTATCAAACTTTCCAATTGTAAATGAACTAAGTGTAATCATGACAGAAAATAATGATTTATATATTACTCATGGACATATATATAATGAAAGTAATTGGATGAAGGAACATTCTATTTTAATTTATGGACATCTTCATATTCCATTTATAAAGAAAATAGAAACAAACTATTATCTAAATCCAGGTTCTATTTCTTTACCAAAAGAAGGCTATTTACCAAGTTATATGATTTATGATGAAAATAAAGTTACGATATATGATATAGAAGATAATATAATAATGGAAGAAGAATTAAAATGAAAAGAGATACCGCAAGAGCAATAATTCTAACAGAAGATGAAAAAGAAATATATCTACTATATCGTAAGAAAAAAGAAAATAGCAAAATAATCACATATTACGCAATACCTGGTGGAATGATAGAAGAAAACGAAACGGTAGAAGATGCTGTAAAAAGAGAAATAAAAGAAGAGTTTTCTGTAGAGATTGAATTACTAGGCTATCTAGGATCAAATAAAACTAAACAAGGAATAGACTACCATTATCATGCTAAAATAGTATCTGGAATACCAAAATTAGGTGGAGAAGAAAAAGAAAATAATAGGGAAGATAACTATTATGAAATAAGGAAAATACCATTACAAGAATTAAATAAGGAAGAGATAAATATCTTACCAGTGAATATAGAGTATATTGAAAAAGCAATCAAAAAAGATTATAAAAAATTCTAAAATACACGTTCTTTTCACAAAAGGCGTGTATTTTATTTTAGGAGGAGATGATGAAAATGAAATTCAAGATAAATGAATATATGAGAATTTGCATATTAATTATAGCAATAGCTTTAATAGGAATAGGATATACAATTTATTATGCATTCGAACATAATGGCGAAGTAGTATATCAAAGTTATGGAATAAATCAAGTAATTAGTGTAAACCCTAGCTTAAGTTTCCTACAGATATTAGTAATTATTTTACTAGGATTAGGACTTGTAGGATCAATTGTATTTATGGCATATTCTCATGGAGGAAAAATAAAACCGGAAAAACTATTAGAAAGTGAAGAAAAAAGTATTTTTTTTGCACTAGAAACCGTTCTATTTACAGTTTTACTAACGTTAATAATTGTAATACCAACTAATATATTGTTAGAAAAGTATAATACTTCTGACAATTATCAGAATACAGTAAGAACAAATGGAAACTCAGTAAGTAGTCATTTTAATTAAAATCAATAAGAAAGAATAACAATTATTCTAAAATCCCTTTCCAAACTTTAAAAAAAAGAATATAATAGCAAGTAGAAAGAGCAAAAAGAATACTATTTAATAAATAGCAATTTTTCTCTTGAAAAACAAAGCATCATGTGGTATAATATAGCCACATTGGAGGGGGAATTTAAATGATGAAGAAAATCAAAAAAGTATTGGTAGCATTATTTGT
>JAGHJJ010000046.1 GCA_017886705.1 Bacilli bacterium
TAATTAATACAAGGTAGTCCTATTTGTCAAAAGGAAATTGGAATAAATTAAATTTCGGACTGGGAATTTAGTCGTTAAAAAAAGTTCCTTTAATAATTCGGGAACTTTCTATTTAATTTTACCTCTTTTGAAATTTTCTCGTAAGCTTCTTTACTAGGAAATATACTATTTGGATTTAAAAAATCTTTTGATGTTATTATTTCGGAGGTAGAAATATATGTTATTCCCTCTAATTCATTGTAGATAGTATTTAATTTTTTTATACCTTCTCTTATATGTATATTTTGTATTGGTATTTCTGGATATCCTATAATATAGATTTGTTTTGGATAATATTTCTTTATTTCTTGAACTAATTTTTCTATATTTTCTTCTATATCATTAACTATTTTGTTTAATTCATATTCATTTATATTTGGAGTGATTGCTATATGATAAATCAAATCATTTAATCCTATTGTCATCGTTAGTAAGTCTGATTCTCTTAGTACTTGCTTTATATTTTTTTCTATGTTATTTACTGTTATTTTTTCATTAGTTACAATTGATTCATATAGATGTTCTATGGATTGATTCTTGTCTGAGAAGTCTTTTATATAAAGTTTTAATTTCTTTTCTTTTTTTAGTTTATCTTTAATAAAGTCACTATATCCATAATCGATTTCTCCATACGAATTAATACCAAGAGCATATCCATCTCCTAATGAGGTATAATTAAAATAATGATTATGGTTTGTTTTATATATTAAAAAAATTAGTAAGATTATCAATAGAAAAATAATTAATTTATAATGCTTTTTTATCATAGTGCCTCCCTAATAAAAAAAGAAATATAACTATTTCATTATATTTCTTTAATACTAATTTTAGCACCAACACCTGTTAGTTTTTCTACGATTTGTTCATATCCTCTTAATATATGTTCTGCATTGGTAATGGTTGTTTTTCCTTCTGCTAAAAGTCCTGCTGCTACCATAGAAGCTCCTGCTCTTAAGTCTGTTGCAACTACTGAAGTACCTTTTAGTTTACTTGGACCAATAATTGTTGCAGTTTGGTTTTTCACCGTTACATCTGCACCTAAATCCTTTAAATAAGGGATATGCATAAACCTGTTTTCAAAGATTGTCTCTGTTACTTTGGATTTTCCTTCACATTGCGTTAGTAATACTGAAAATGGTTGCTGTAAGTCTGTTGGAAATCCTGGATATACTAGTGTTTTTATGTTAGTTGGTTTGTAATGATCTGCCTTTGATATTAATACATAATCCGTTCCTACTTCTACATCAGTTCCAATTTCCTCTAATTTAGAAAGTAGAGAGTCTATATGTTCTGGAATAATATTATCCACTTTTATATTTTTTCCACATAAAGCTCCAATAATAATATATGTTCCCGCTTCAATTCTATCTGGTATTACTTCATGAAAACATTGATGTAGGTAATCTACTCCTTCAATTTTTATTGTAGAAGTGCCTGCTCCACTAATGCGAGCTCCCATGTTGTTTAAAAAAGTCGCAACATTAACTATTTCTGGTTCTTTTGCGGCATTGTCTATTACTGTTGTTCCTTTTGCTTTTACTGCTGCTAACATAATATTTATCGTTGCTCCTACTGATGCAATATCTAAATAAATATTAGCTCCTTTTAATTCTTTTGCTTCAACCATATACTTATTCTTTTCATTAGTTACTGTTGCTCCTAGAGCTTCAAACCCTTTTAAGTGAAGGTCAATTGGTCTTGCTCCTATAGAACAACCTCCAGGGAAATATAATACAGCCTTTTTATATTTTCCTAATAGGGCTCCCATGAAATAATATGATGCACGTAATTTTTTCGAATACTTTTCATCTATTTCTATATTTTGCATATTTTTTGGATTGATAATAATACTTTCACTTGCTCTTTTTACATCTACATTTAATTCTTTTAAAATATCGCATAATGCTTCTGTATCTGTAATTTCAGGGATATTACAAATCGTTGCTTCTTCATCCGTTAATATTGCAGCTGGAATTAGGGCAACTGTTGCATTTTTTGCACCAGAAATTCTGATGGTTCCATTTAACTCCCTATTTCCTTCTATCTCCATGATTTTCATATTTTTACCTCCTATCGGCTTTACTATATTTTATAGCTTTGTCCCAAATAGAGTTACTATTTCAGCTATTCTATTTTTCATTGCAGCTTCTCCACTACCGATAATTTTTCTAGGGTCATACACTTCTTTGTTTTCCTCTAAAAACTTTCTTACAGCTTTACTCCAAACAGATTGTAATTCGGTATTAATATTAATTTTTGAGATTCCACAAGAAATTGCTTTTCTTATCTTATCATCTGGTATTCCTGTTCCTCCATGTAATACTAGAGGAATTGGTAAGTTTTCATTTATAACTTTCATCGTTTCAAAATCTAAGTTTGGTTCACCTTTATAAAAACCGTGTACACTTCCTAATGCTGGTGCTAGAGAATCAATTCCTGTATTTTTATATAAAGTTAGACAATCATCTAAAGTGGCATTGGTTGCACTTGATGTAATATTATCTTCTGTTCCACCAATATGACCAACTTCAGCTTCTACACTTACTCCTCTTTCATGAGCATAATCTACCACTTCTTTAGTAATTCTTATATTTTCTTCTATTTCATGACGTGATGCATCAATCATTACAGAAGTAAAACCAGCATCGATTGCTTTGATACAAGCTTCTTTTGTACTACCATGATCCACATGTAGGCATACTGGTATTGTTACATTTAAATCTTTCATAAGACCTTTAACCATTCCTACAACAGCATCATAGCCTCCCATGTATTTTGCGGCACCTTCACTAACTCCTAAAATTACTGGAACTTGTAATTCATTACATTTTTCCAAAATATACTTTGTCCATTCTAAGTTATTTATATTAAGATGAGGAACTGCATACTTTCCTTTTTTTGCATTCATTAACATTTCATTAAAATTAACTAACATATTACGCCACCTTTCATATATATCATAAGCAATATTAACCTGTTTGTCAAAAGAAAAAGTAAGAACTTACTTATCTTACTTTGTTTTTGTATATTTTCACTTGTAAAACTATAAGTTGTTTCTCAATTACCATTTCATTCTCTTAGAATTACATAGTAAATTTCCATTATTATCTATTTTATAAATTCTTCCATTGGATTAGATGATGTTGGAATGCTCTTATACTACATTTTTCTAGTGTTTATATCACTATTAAACATATTTTATTAATTTTTACAAAAGTACTATTTTCATTCTATTTTAATCATGTTTAAACTTAAAAAAACAAATATTTTAAACCTAGAAGTAGTAATATAATGATACCAATATATTCAGACTTCTTTTCAAATTTTATTGCTATTTTATGTCCGATATTTATTCCTAAGAATGTAAAAGACATACTCGTTAAGGCAAAAATAAGACAGGCTGTAATAATTGTTTTTGAAGTTAGGGATAAGGCTATTCCTACCGAAAAACTATCTATACTTACTGTGAATGCAAAAATAATAATTGATAAAAGATTGGTAATCGATCCCTTTTTTTCATCATTTCTTGAGATAAACATTTCTATTGCTAAAATCAAAAAGATAATTCCTACTAAATAATTTGCTTTGGCAATATAATTTAATAATAATTCAGTTCCTAATAACACTCCTAAATGAGGCATTATATAGTGAAATATACCTACGGTTAGGCTTAATATTATTTTTTTTCTTACATTAATTTTTGTTGTTCCATATGCTAGTGCTAGGGAAAAAGCATCCATACTAAGACCTATGGCCATAAAAAAATATATAAGGTTATCGTTCATTTTTCTCACCTTATATATTTTATTTCTTATTTGTATTAAAAATACTTATCAATTAATTCTTTTACAAAAGAGGTATATTCTACATTCTCTGGTTCTTCTTCGGTATCTAATAAGCATAGTGGAGGAAATAATACACACCAGAAGTTTTCTCCAAGACCATTTCCTAAGGTAATTACTAGAGATTCATACTCTCCTTCTTCATAAACTACTCCTTTGTATTCTTTTTCTGGAAAGTAATTCATTCCGTAATTTATGGTAAAACTTTGATTACTTTGATTTTTATCTAAAGTTTCTTTTACTACTTGTGAAAATTCTGGAATTTTATTTTTAATGTTTTTTCTAGAATTTTCCAATGTATTATCTAGTACTGTTAATTTTCTAATTTCTCCATTTAAATTATCTACTACTTTTTTCTTTAAAGTTTGATCTTGTTCTTCATTACTGTTTGCTATTACTCTAAAACGAATTGCTTCTTTTGGTATTACTATTTTTTCTTCTTTATTAATTGCTAATATTGTAACTACGATTGCTAAAATAATGACTAATTTTTTCATTGTCATTCCTCTCTTTCACTTACATAATGAGAGGAAGTTTTGTTTTTTATACAACTTTTTTTTATTTTTTTAAAAACCTTTTCTTATAAATATCATTCTATCTTTTCCAGATAGGTCTTTTTTTGATTCTACCTTTACGTCTTTTAAATACTTTTTTATTAATGATTCTATGGCATCTTTTTGAGTCATACCTATTTCAAAAGCTACTAGGCATTTTTCTTTCATATGTAGGGCAATATTTTCTAATATTTTTTGATAACAGTCTAGTCCTTCTTTTCCGGCATATAAAGCTAGATGTGGTTCATTATTTTTTACGATATCTTCTATTTCTTCATCTGTTTTAATATATGGTGGATTACTAATAATAACATCATATTTTTTATTCACAGCTGAAAACATATCACTTTCAATGATATTCGCTTTTGAATTTAACTTTCCACAGTTTATGTTAGTAACTTCTAAGGCATCTTTACTAATATCTATTAAATCCACAGAATTTGTGGATACTTTTTTTTCTAACGTTAAACCAATAACTCCGCTTCCTGTTCCTAAATCAATAATATCCACAGGATTTGTGAAAAACTCATTTATATATTTTATGGTATTTTCCACAAGTTCTTCTGTTTCAAATCTAGGAATTAGTACTCTTTCATCAATATAGAAGTCATTACCATAAAAATTGATATGGCCTAATATATATTGTAATGGTTTATTTTCTTCTAAGGCTTTGATTTCTTTTTTTAATAATTCTACTTTTTCGCTACTTACTTCATCATTTAGATGATTTAAAAGTTCTAGTGGATTACAGTTTAATAGTTCTGCAATTAATATTTTAGCATGGTCTGAATGAATGTGTCCTTTAGCAAAAAACAGAAGATTTTCTACCGTCATGCCTCTTCTGTTTCTCCTCTTAATTTTCTTTTTTGGTCTTCTTGAATTAATGCATTAATTACATCATCTAAGTCTCCATCCATTACACGATCTAAGTTTTTTGTAGTAAAACCTATTCTATGGTCTGTTACTCTGTTTTGTGGATAATTATAGGTTCTTATTTTTTCGGCACGATCCCCTGTTCCAATTTTACTTCTTCTTTCTGCTCCTGCTGCTTCTTGTTGCTCTCTTAATTGCATTTCATAAAGTCTTGTTTTTAATACTTTCATCGCTTGTTCTTTATTTTGAATTTGACTTCTTTCATTCTGACAAGTTACCACAGTATTCGTTGGTAAATGGGTAATTCTTACTGCTGAATCTGTCGTATTTACTCCTTGCCCTCCACATCCACTAGAACGATAGATATCAATTCTTAAATCACTTGGATTAATTTCAATTTCAATATCTTCATCTGCTTCTGGCATTACTAGAACTGTTGCTGTTGAGGTTTGAAGTCTTCCATTTGCTTCTGTTACTGGTACTCTTTGTACTCTATGAGATCCACTTTCATATTTTAGCAAAGAATAAGCATTGGCTCCTTTTACTATAAACTCTATTTGACTATATCCTCCAGCAGTTCCCTCTACAGAGTTATATACTTGATAAGTAAAACCTTTCTTTTCTGCATATCTTGTATACATTCTGAATAAATCTCCGGCAAAAATATTTGCTTCATCACCACCAGCAGCACCACGAATTTCTATTACAACATTCTTTCCATCATTAGGATCTTTTGGTATTAATAATATTTCTAGTTCTCCATCAAGTCTTTCTTTTTCTTCTTCTAGTTCTTTTAATTCTTCTTTGGCCATTTCTCCTAACTCAGGGTCTTTTGTCATCTCTTTTGTAGATTCTATTTCTTCTAGTACCTTTTTATACTTTTTATAGCACGTAACAACATCTTCTAGGGCTGCTACTTCTTTTGAGTACTCTCTTGTCTTTTTAATATCACTTAATATTTCTGGCTTTGTTAATTCTTCTTGCAAATGATTGTATTTTTCTAACGTGGCTTCTAATCTTTCTATCATGTTCTCACCCTTTCCTTGGTAATCACTGGTATTATACCATATTTCTTTTAAGAAAAAAACTAGATTATTGTTCTAGTTCTAATTCATCTTCGTCAATTACTACCAAATCTTTTAATTCTTCATTTGTATCTTCATCATATTCTTCATCTGTGTCATCATAATCATCTTCTCCTAGATCATCTTCTTGGTCTAATTGCTCTGAATCTGCATCTGTTTCTTCATCCTCTTCATCCTCTTCATCAGTTACTTTTACGACTTTATCAGATGTATGACGACTTCTTAAATCCCAGGTACCATCATCTAAAAGAATAAATCTTTTATCTGTTGATAATGCTGTATAATAATCTCCTATTTTAGATTCAAATACACTATCTGGTAATTCTAATAATTTAATTATTTTTTTAAATAATTCTGCAGTGTTTAAAGGCTTTTTATTTTCCTCTAAAATTAAATTGGTAATATCTTTATTCGATAATAATTCTAAATCTTCTTTCTTCATTTTACTAAGACTCATATTGCCCTCCTATATTCAAAACATTATATGCTAAAATTTCTAATTTGTTATAGTAAAAAAATTACCAATAAACTTATAACATATATCTTCTATACATGCAACACTTTTTTACATTTTTTCTGGAACTTTTATTGCTAGCATGTCTAATAGCATCATGTTTATATCATAGACAATTTTTGTTAAAGTTAACCAAGATTTTTGAAGTTCTTGATCTTCTTCGGTTAAAATTTTGTTTTCTGAATAAAATTTATTATATAAAGATGTTAATTTGTAGATATATTCTGTAATATCATTTAGGCTTTTAGAGTCTAGGGCTTTGTCTAAAATGATTGGTAGTCTTAGTATTGTTAGTGATAATTCTTTTTCTGTTTCTGTTTTAAATTTTGTAATTTCTCCTATTTTTAGATGGGCTCCTTTTTCTAGAAGAGACTTCATACGAATTGTGGAATATAGAAGATAAGGTCCTGTTTTTCCATCTAGGTCTGAGAATTTTTCAGGATCAAAGATATAATCTGTTCCTCTAAATGGTAGAAGGTCAGCATATTTTAGTGTTGCTATTGCAACTGTTTTGGCTACACTTTCTCTTTTTTCTTCTTCTACTGTATCTGGATTAATTCTTTTTCTAGTTTCTTCTTCTACTAGAGAGATTAAGTCCTTTAGACTCATGACTCCACCATCTCTTGTTTTGAATGGCTTCCCATCGGTTCCGTTCATTGTTCCAAAACCAATAAATTCTAAGTTTACTTTATCATCTACTAATTCTGCTTTTCTGGCTGCACGGAATACTTGGTCAAAATGTAGTTCTTGTCTTGCGTCTACACAATACCAAATTTCATCGGGATTAATTTCTTCTTTTCTTTGAAGAATAGTAGCTAGATCGGTCGTTTCATAAGAGATAGTACCGTTTGAACGTTTAAATAATAATGGTGGCATAGGAGATTTATCTTCTTCCTCTTTTACTTCTACTATTAAAGCTCCTTCACTTTCTTTTAATACGTTCTTTTCTTCATAAATTCTGGTTAATTCCTCTATATATTCTGCAGCATCACTTTCTCCTAACCATAAATCAAAGTCAACATTTAACATATCATATACTTGTTTAATATCTGCTTTAGAGATTTCTACTACTCTTTTCCATAAATCATAATATCCTCTTTCATGATTTTGAACTTTAAAAGTAATCTCTCTTGCTTCTTCTAAATACTTCTCATCTTCTTTTGATTTTATTGATGCATAAGGATAGATTTCTTCTAAATCTTTATTTGTTATTGGTAATTCTACATCACTATAATCTCCAGTATAATTCTCATCAAAGTAAGCTAGGTTCGGATATCTTTTCTTAATTTCTAATATTACTAATCCTAATGGTCTTCCATAGTCTCCTAAGTGAGCATCCCCTATTACTTCATATCCTAATGTTCTTGCTAGACGTTTTAGAGCTTCTCCAATATTAGCACTTCTTAAGTGACCCACATGTAGAGCTTTGGCAACATTGGCTCCTCCGTAGTCTAATACAACTGTTTTCTTCTCTCTTTTATCAATGTTTAGACTTTTATCTTCATATATTTTGGTTAATAAACTTCCTAGATATTCATCCGTTAATGTAATATTAATAAATCCTGGACCTGCTATATTTAAATTGGTAAATCTATTATCTTTTTCTAGTTCTTTTACAATATCTTCCGCAATTACTCTAGGAGATTTTTTATAAACTTTAGCAAGATTCATAGCATCATTTAATTGAAACTGTCCTAAATCTCTTCTTCCAGATGGTTGCAATATCAAGTTTTCTACTTGGTATCCAGATTTTTCTACAATACTTTTTATATCTTTTTCTAAGTCTTTAATTATACTCATTTATATCACCTCTAATTTATATTTATATTCATCATTTTCTAATACATAATTAATTTCTATATTTTTATCTACTTGATTTATTTTCTTTGCTTTTAGATTTAATTCTAATGTTTTATTTAGACTTTTTACCGTTACTATTCCTTTTGTATTTTTTTCTTCGGCAAATAAATATTCCATCAATAATTCTTCATTTTCTCGTCGGAGTCTTTTTTCATTTAGACTTACTTTGGTTGTTGTTTTATCCTCTTCTTTATATATAATACTATTTTCTTCAGGATGATAAATTGCATTATATGTCTTTTCGTCTGTTAACTCTGGTGTTATTAATGTTACTTTTATTGTTATTTTTGGCATTTTCTCATCCCTTTCAATTTCTATTAGATTATAGCATAATTTTTTTTATTTTCCTAATTCTTTTAAATTTACGTTTTTATACATATTTTTGCTTATAAATAAAATAATAATAAAGAAAGGACTGATTCCATGCGTTTTTTTAAGAAATTAGGAAAATTTATGATTTTTTTATTTGTAGTATTTTTAATTGGAATCATTGGAATTAAAATATATATTAAATTATCTCCTAAAGTAGAGATTAATTCTACTAATAGTGTGTTTTTATATGATAAAGATGAAGAAGTGTTTTTTCAAGGTAACGAGTCTAATTCTTGGATTTCTTTAGATGATATTTCAAAGTATGTGATTGATGCGACTATTTATACTGAGGATAAGAATTTTTATAAACATAACGGGTTTGATTATTTGCGAATATTAAAGGCTTTTTATGTTAATTTAACATCTGGTTCTACACAACAAGGAGCTTCTACTATTACTCAACAGTATGCTAAAAACTTGTTTTTGTCCTTTGATAAGACTTGGAAGAGAAAATGGGATGAAATGTGGTATACCATGAAAATAGAAGCAAATTATTCAAAAGATGAGATTTTAGAAGGATATTTAAATACAATTGATTATGGACATGGTATGTATGGAATTGAAAATGCTAGTAAATATTATTTTGGGAAAAGTGCTAAAGATTTAGATTTGGCGGAGGCAACTATTCTTACTGGTATTCCTAAGTCTCCTTCTAATTATTCTCCTCTTGTTAATTTAGAAAAAGCGAAAGAACGACAATTATTAATATTAAACTTATTAGTGGAAAATGAAGTTATTAGTGAAGAAGAAAAGAATAATGCTTATCAAGAAGAATTAAAGTTTTTAGGAGAAGAAGAACGAGATGAAGTTACTACTGTTATGTATTATCATGATGCAGTTATGGATGAGTTGGAAACTATTGATAGTATTCCTAAAACCTATTCTGATACTAGCGGATTAAAAGTATATACGTCTTTAGATTTAGATTTACAGAAAAAAGTAGAAGAAGTTATTAAAGAATCTATCCCTGAGGAGTCTGAAATTCAAACTTCCGTTGTTTTGATGGATCCAAATACCGGTGCAGTTTTAGCCTTAGTAGGTGGAAGAGATTACAACGAATCTTCTTTTAACCGAGCAACTCTTTCTATGAGACAAGTAGGTTCTACTATGAAGCCTTACCTTTATTATGCTGCTTTAGAAAATGGATTTACTTCTAGTTCTTCTTTTACTAGTGAAGAGACTACTTTTGTTTTTAATGATCAAGAAGATTATAGTCCTCAAAACTATAATGAAACTTATGGTCATAAACCTATTTCCATGGGAACTGCCATTGCTTATTCTGAAAATATTTATGCTGTTAAAACGCATTTGTTCTTGGGGGGAGATGCTCTAATTAATGTTGCCAGACGTGTTGGTATTACGGCAAAGCTTGAAGATGTTCCGTCACTGCCACTGGGTACTAATGAAATTGGTATTTTAGAGATGGCTGCTGGATATTCTGCTTTTGCTAATTTAGGAAATAAAGTAGAACCTCATTTTATTGAACGAGTAGAAGATTCTGATGGAAAAGTATTGTATGAGGCCAAAAATGAAAAAGATGCTGTTTTAAATCCAAGTATTACTTTTATTTTAAATAATTTACTTACTGCTACTTATGATTCTGATTATATTGATTATAACTATCCTACTGCGATTGGTCTTGCTCCTAAACTTACTCATAAATATGCATTAAAAAGTGGTACTACAGAGACAGATAACTGGAATATTGGTTTTAATAAAGATGTCGTTTGTGCTGTCTGGGTTGGATATGATGATAATCAAGCATTGAAAACGAATGAATATAAATATGCGCAGAATATTTGGTATCAGTCTATTGAATATCATGAGAGAAATGTTGATTCTGGTGACGGATGGTATGAAATGCCGGATAATGTTTCTGCTGTGTTAGTAGAACCTATTTCTGGTCGTCTAGCAACTGATAGTGATACAAAAAAGAAAATGATGTATTTTATTAAGGGAACGGAACCAACTAGTAGTGAACAAGAAGTTTTTGATGAAAAAGTTGATACTGCGAAGGCTAATTAAGCCTTTTTTTGTGGTTTTGAAAAAAAATTTTGACTTTTTTGGCACTTTGTGGTATTATATCACGCGACAGGGAGGGGTTATTTATGAATACTTTAATGGAGTTTTATGAAAAAACTAATAATCCATTAAATGATGACTATGTCATAAATAAATTAGTTGAAAATTATGCAAAGAATGGAGAAAATGAACTTCTATTTGCTACATCACTTACTAGAAAAAAAAGAGGACAACTTTTAGACAAAAATGAGTCCAATGCATTTTATATGGATATGTTTAATCGGTGGAAAAATTATATTTTAAATATTTCTACTACTGGAATTACAATGGGATTTAATCAAGGGTATTTAGATAGAGATTTCTTACAATTGAGAAATTATTTATTTTCTATTTCCGATATTACTCGTATAGAAAGACTTAACGATGTTTTAAAATTTATGGATACTAATTTGAATAGTGCTATGAAAAAATATGCTTATACTTTAAACCGTGAAAATGATGGTACGATTACTTTTTCTTCAAAAAATTTACTTTCAAAAAACAAATTAAAAAATAAACATCACATTTTAACTATTAACCTTGATGCTAAAGATATTATTAAGGTTTCTAGATTATTTGTTCAAAAGTGTGACCAAAAGAACTTGCCTTTTGAGTTTAGAATTCCAAATTCATATACTAATCATGATGATGATTTCCAAATTTATTCTGATGCTAATCATTTATTAGAATACCATCGTATATTACAGGAAATTTTATATGAAAATAGAGATATCAGAGAAAGAGCTTCTCGTCCAAGTGCTCTTTCTGGAAGTACTGATGCTGTTATTGGTTATCATTCAGATGAAGATATTAATTTTAATATTTATTCTGTAATTCAAGAAAATTATCTTTTTGTTCTTTCTCACCGTCCAAAATTTTCAATTGTTAGGGATGGAGAAAGAGATACTCTAATTAACAGAATTACCGATACGATTATAGAAAACAAACTTTCTGATTTGCAATCTTCATCTAACAAAGAATTATATAATAAATATAAACTTATGCAGAGATATTGTTCTAAAAAGCGAGTTATGAAAAAACTAAAAAAACAAATAAAGGCTACTTTGTCTAACAGTTTTAAACGTAATTCGTTCAAATTTGAACCAGTAAGATTTAGATTTAAAAGATTTGGTAAAAATAGAAAAAAGATTGTTGAGTTTACACAAAGTGATCTTATCAATGGAGTTAATGCTCTTTTCCCAGAAGTTGTACAGGGATATCCTGTTATAAAAGAATATCTAAAACAAGAGATTAGTGACAATAAACAATTTGATTCCAAAAAAATATGCTTTAAATCTAACTTTAAAAAGGTTGCTAAGAAAATAGAAGAAAGAAAAATCGAAAGACAAAAACAACAACAACAAGAAGAAATACAAAAGAGAAGAGAAAGCAAAAAAAATGCAACTGCTGAAGCAAAAACAGAAATAGAGAAAAAAGTAGATAAAAGCATAGAAGAAATGTATCAAGCCATTGATGGTCCTGTTTTTAATTCAACTTTATTATTAGGACAAAATGATAATGCATATTCTTACTCTTATAGTAGAAAGAATATTATTCAAGATTATTTATATCCAGAAAGTTCTTCTATGAGTGACGAGGCAATAAGAGAATCTCAAAATAAAATTAGGGTAAAAAAGCGATAAAATATATCGAAATAATGACATTACTACGGTAGATAAAATTTAAAGTTTTTTTAATTATTCGATGTATTATAGGAGGAATTTTAATGATTAACAATTTACAAGAATTTTATAATCATATTACTAATCCATTAGATGATGATTATACAATCCAAAAAATGATTGATGCTTATCAACAAGAAGAATATATAGAAGAAAAAAATGATGAACATCAGAGGATGTATGAATATTTTTTACAAAGGAGAAATAATCGTAGTGGTTTTGCAGAACGAGATATTAATTTTGAAATACCAGCTAGTATATTTTCTATTGAAAATATTTATAAAGACAAGGATATGATTCCGTATGCTTCATATTTAAATTATTCTTTACGTCAACCTTTTTTTCGATGTTCTCCTAATTTTATTTCTAATGATAAAGATTTTACAAAGATGTATAATCCTAATAATAATTATAATCATTGGTTAACTAAAGATAAATGGCTAACAAAATCTTACGTGTTTTCTTTATGTTTCTCATCTGATAAATACCGCTATATTGCTAATAGATTATTTCTTGATAAAATTCATGAGAAACAGCAAGATTCAGAATTTTTAGTTCATACATCTTATTGTAGTCGCTATACTTCTTTTGAGATTTATGTAGATGAGGAAAACTTGTTAGATTGTTACCGTGTGCTTCATGAAGTTTTAGAGGAGAATAAAGATATCAAAGAAAATGCTATTCATCCTTTCCTAGGAGCTGGTATTATTGATGATGTGATTGGAATTAGATATGCTCCTTTTGATAATTATTATGAATCTAGTTCTATCTTTGATAAAAGTGTTTATCAAGCTATTCGCAATAGTTATCGTACTTTACTTCGTAAGCAACCAAACCTTGCTATTGTAAATGATAAAGGAGAAAAAGAGTCTTTAATTAATGCTATTGTATCCAAAATCATTGCAACAAAACGTGAGGATAAATTAAGTAAATCTTCTTCTCACCTTTCAAACTTAAGTAATAGACAATTAAAGGATTTGAGGAAAACTCTTACTAATAATATTTCTAATCTATTAACAAAGGGAGGAAATATTATTCTTCCGATAGATGTCCCTATAAAAACTAGATTTTCTAGGAATGATGATTCTATTTTATTTACTGATAAAGAGATACGTAAGGGTATTAAGTCTTTATTACCTAATGTTATTCAATCTCATCCTGCATTTTTAGATATTATTAAACAAAATGTTCGTAATCAATACAGTAAATCAAATTATGATTCTGAAAAGTTATGTCTTCCTAAAGATTTCTTGACAATTCAGAAAGAAAAAAAGCCTGCAGAAGAATCTAATAGAAAAGTAAAACCTGCTAATCAAAAATCTCAAAATGCATCTAAAGATAATAATCCAGGATATCAAAAATCATTTCCTAATCCATATCCTATCGGTATACCTGGTCCTGTTTATCAGCCTCAGTCTATATTATTATTAGAAGATAAGTCACTAACAACTGCTGACTCTGGTTCTTCTCCTGACTTTTATCATTATACAAAAGAAGAAATTATTCAAGACCTTGCTATTAATAGTCGTGAAGAACAATTCTTTCAATCTATTGGTATGAGTGATGACGAAATTACGGCATCTCAAGAAAAGATTAATTCCGTAAAAGTTAAAACTTACAAAAGACACTAGATTCTTAAGATTCTAGTTTTTTTTTCGTTCTATTTTCTTTTTTCTTTTTCTTTGCTATAATTATAGTATATGGGGTGATACTATGTTAGAGCTTGTTTTAGGCTGTATTGTTATTGTTGCTTTAATTATTTTAATTTTTGTTATTTATCATAATAAATTTCAAATTTCTATTATTAAAATAGAAGAAGCAGAAAACAATATTGATTTATTTTTATTAAAAAAATTAGATTTATTAAAAAGAACGATTCCTATTGTTAAAAAAGAGTTAAAATTAGATTCTTTTTTGGATCAATTAGAAGGTAGCTACTTAGATGATTTAAATCATTTTGAACTTAATGATACTTTAAAATTGGCTTTTAATGAATTATTTAAGACTTTGGATGATAATGAAAAATTATTTAAGAGTGAATCTTTAGTTAGAATCGTTGAAGAACTTAATGCTAATGAGATTAATTTAGTCGCAGCTGTTAAATTCTATAATGATACTGTTGTAACATTTAATCAATTAATTGTATCTTTCCCATCTAATATTTTAAGATTATTCTTTGGATATAAGAAAAAAGAGTTTTATAATCATGAGAAAAGAGAAATTTATGAAATATTAAAAGATGATTAGAAAGAAGGTTAATTATGTCATTTATTGATACTATTAAAGAAAGAGCTAGACAAGATAAAAAAACTATCGTTTTACCAGAAACGATGGATAGACGTATTATGGAAGCTACAGAGAAAATATTAAAAGAAGGAATTGCTAATATTATCTTGATTGGTAAAGAAGAAGATATCGAAGTTAATAGTCAAGGTTTTGATATTAGTAAAGCTACCATTATTAATCCTTTTACTTCTTCATTAACAGATGAATTAATTGAAAAACTAGTAGAAATTCGAAAGAATAAAGGTCTTACGCATGAAGAAGCTAAAAAATTATTAATAGAAGATTTTATGTATTATGCTTGTATGTTAGTAAAAACTGGCCGAGCTGATGGTGTAGTTAGTGGTGCATGCCATTCTACTGCTAATACATTAAGACCTGCTTTACAAATTATTAAGACAAAACCGGGAACTATGTTAGTATCTGCATTCTTTTTAATGGTCGTTCCTGATTGTAATTATGGAGAACATGGCACTTTTATTTTTGCTGATAGTGGTCTTGAACAAAATCCAAATCCTGAAAGATTAGCTGCAATCGCTGCATCAAGTGCAGAGACATTCCAATTATTAGTTCAAAAAGAACCAGTTGTTGCGATGCTTTCTCACTCTACCATGGGAAGTGCTTCTCATCCTGATGTAGATAAGGTTGTTGAAGCAGTAAAAATTGCTAAAGAAAAATATCCACAATATAAAATTGACGGAGAATTACAATTAGATGCAGCAATTGTTCCTGAGGTTGCTTCTTCTAAAGCTCCTAATAGTAAAGTTGCCGGTCGTGCAAACGTGTTAGTATTTCCTGACTTAGATGCTGGAAATATCGGATATAAATTAGTACAAAGACTTGCTAAAGCAGAAGCTTATGGTCCAGTTACGCAAGGTATTGCAGCACCTGTTAATGATTTATCTAGAGGTTGTTCTTCTGATGATATCGTTGGTGTTGTTGCTATTACTGCTGTTCAAGCACAAAATAAATAGAAGGAAGTTATTTATGACCTCCTTCTATTTTTGGAGATGGATTATCTTGAATAATTTCATCTTTTTTTAAGTGATACATTTCATGTTCAGTTTTTTCTTCTAATACTTTTTGATAAATGTCAAAATATTCTACTGCTATTTCCGTAGGTTCCCATTCTCCTGTTTTTTCATCATATATCATTGGAGATAGTTGCATTGATATATCAAGGCTAGCTAACAAATCTTCTGGATTATATCCTTGCACTATTTTTTTCTTGTAAGCCTTTAGAAAGATTTTGTCGAGCATCAACTGTGCTTCCTCACTTGCCTTATTAGGAGAAGATTCTATATATCCATAACTAGCTTCCATTAATAAAAAATTTAATTTATCTTCTGGTGATTGTGTACTTATTTTCTCTATTTTAAGCTTAGAGCGTGTAATATTTATTTCCTGTATTTCTTGTTCTAAAAACTCTCTTTTTTCCCAGAACTCTGTAATCTCCATACTATTATTTTCAGAAAATTCTTTGATTGCTTCCTCTGTACTAAAAAAAATAGATGAAAAAAGACTTTTTTTAGATACTAAGTTTCTTAGATGATAATAAAATCTTGTGAATGAGGCATACCCGTTTAGATAATTTGGAGCTGGTACGCAAATATCATTACCTATTTTTACAATTCCATATACTTCTTGATTATATAATCCAGAAAATAAAGTAGCATACATTTCTGTTATTCCTTCTGATGCTGATCGGTTGTAAAAAGGTTGAGAAAAATAGTCAGTACTATAAGAGGATGGTATATTTTTATTACTTAAATCTAATAAGTTAGGATATCTATCTTTATATTTTTGAAGATAATTAACTTTTTGTTTTAAGTTATATTTATTGTCTATACACTTTCTTCCAGGGTGATACATATTATCATTTTAAATATCTTGTGCATGTATAGCATGTGACGTTTCATGAAGTCTGCTTTTTAATTTCTGCATATCGATGAACTCTTTTGATAAATTATTATAGCCTTCATATCTTTCTGTATTTATTTCAACTATTTTGGCATGATCAAAACAATTGGTACTATCATTTATACATATTCCTTCTATATTTGTTAATGCTCTGTTTATTAAAAAATCTAATAGAGAGTAGCTACCATTTACTTGTTGTAACAAATGATATTGATATGATTCTAACCCTTCTGGTATAAATGGCACTTCCTCTTTAAATTCTTCATAATACTTTTCTATATTTAGAAATATGGCATCAATTACTTTCTCTTTTTCTGGATTATTTTCTGAATTTAGAAATACTCTTGTAATACTTCTAAAATCATTTATTTTTTCCTGGTCTTTTTGTGAAAATACCATTTTATTCTACTCTCCAATCAATTGGTTTTAATCCTTTACTTTTTAGGAAATTATTTGTTTTCGAAAATGGTTTACTGCCAAAGAATCCATTATATGCTGAAAATGGCGAAGGATGTGCTGACTCTATTACATAATGAATAGGATTTGTAATTAATTTCTTTTTTGCTCTTGCATAGCTTCCCCAGAGAATAAATACAACAGGTGTTGTTTTTTTATTAATTATTTCTATTACTTGATCTGTAAATTGTTCCCAGCCATGATTTTTATGTGATGTTGGTGTATGTGCTTCTACTGTTAATACTGCATTTAATAGTAAAACACCTTCTTTTGCCCAGGGTTTAAGTGAGTTATGTTTTGGAAATGGTATTCCTAAGTCACTTTCTAGTTCCTTAAAAATGTTTTGTAGTGAAGGTGGTTTTAATACTTCATTACTTACTGAAAAGGATAATCCTTCTGCTTGATTTGGTCCGTGATATGGATCTTGTCCTAGAATTACAACTTTTACATTGTCAAAATCTGTATATCTAAATGCATTAAATACTTCACTTTGCTTTGGATATACAGTTTTTGTTTTATATTCTTCTTTAATAAAATCCATTAAGTTTTTAAAATATTCCTTTTGATATTCTTGTTTTAATAACTCATCCCAGTGATTTCCAATCATATGCTTACCTCTTCTCTATCATTATTATTTATGATAACTTTCATTATTCATAATCTTAAATGCTCTATAGATTTGTTCTAGTAATAGAACTCTAAATAATTGATGAGGAAATGTCATTTTAGAAAAAGATAGATGGTATTTTGCCTTGTCTTTAATTGATTTATCTATTCCATAACTACCACCAATAATAAACGTTATATTACTATTAATAATCATTATATCTTCTATTTTTTTAGATAGCTCCTCTGATGTTAATTCTTTTCCTTCTATTTCTAAGGTAATGATATATTCTTTTTCATTGATATGCTTGTTAATTTTTTCTGCTTCTTTTTCCATAGCTTGTTTTGCTGGTAATAGTCCTTCATCTTTTATTTCTACTATTTCTAGGTCTGTATATTTTTTTAATCGCTTTTGATATTCTTCTATCGCATCTTTTAAGTACTTTTCTTTGATAGAACCTACTGTAATAATTTTAATCATATTATACCTCAATCATTGGACTTTCTTCTTTTTGCTTGGCTATTAAAATATTTATGTTTGTTTCTCCTAGCTCTTCTTCTATTGCTTCTAATACTTTTTCTTCTGTATTATTTTTTTCACTTAAATGGGCTAGTACTATGTATCGGGTGTTTCTTCCTATAATTTTTTTTAAATATTTGGCAGTTGTTTTATTAGATAAATGTCCCTTATCGCTTATTACTCTTTCTTTTAGAAATCTTGGATAGGGTCCATCCATTAACATGACTTCATCATGGTTTGCTTCCATAATGTAGATATCTTTTTCCGTCATTTTGGCTAGGTACTTTCTATTGATATATCCTGTATCAGTAACATAGACTAGTGATTTATCATTATATTTTATAATATATCCTACAGAACATGGTGCATCATGAGATGTATGAATTAATTCTATTTCTACATCTTGGATATTAAAATTATCTTCTATAAACTCACAGCGGTATCTAGGTACGATATCTTGTAGATCATCATACATTTTCTCAGGTATGTAGACAGTTAAGTTAGTATGATTTACTAGTGATTTTAAACCATTAATATGGTCTTTATGACTATGCGTTATTAAAATTCCATTAAATTGTTCAAAAGAAAGGGAATTCTCTTCTAAACTCCTTTTTAGAGTTAAGTAGGAAATTCCCATATCTATTATTATATTGGTATTATCACATAATACTATTGTACAATTTCCTTTTGAACCACTGGCAATTGTTTTAACTTTCATTTTTAATAGAAGCTCATAGCGTTTAGAGCTCTTCCTCCACGATAAGGATATCCATTCCAAATAGAAAAGTGTAAGTGGACTCCTGTTGCGGCTCCTGTTCTTCCCATACTTCCGATTACTTGGCCTTTTACTACATAGTCTCCAACTTTTACTCTACGTGACCCTGATACCATATGTGCGTACATTGAATAATATCCGTTGTGATGATCAATTGTGATAAACTCTCCATTATCATATTTGTATCCTGATTGAACTACTGTTCCATCTAGGGCAGCAAAAATATTTGATCCATATCCACATCCGGCAATATCTGTACCATCATGTAATACTCCCCAGCGATAACCAAATGGACTAGAGATTGATGAACAAGTTGCTGGCCATCCCCATTGTCCTCTTGTTGCGACAGCTGTACCATAACCACCATAATAACTTGTTTTCTTTCCACCTCTGACAATGATTTCATTTACTGGTTCTTTTAATACCTCTCCAGTACCTACTGCAGCAACATCGACAGTAGCTCCATTTACTTTCTGAATTTTTTGAGTAATTCTTGTAACACCTTTTACACCATGCTGCTTTATTTCACTATATCCTACTTCTTTAGTATTATCATATTGCGTTTCCGTCTGATAATTTGTTTCTTCATCAAAAACTACATGGTCTACTTCAACTACTCTAAATTGAGGTTTTAATATTCCTAATGTTACTTCTTGTCCTGGATATAATAAACTATTTGTACTTGTAAAACTAGGATTAGCAATCATAAATTCTTCTGTTGATATCTTATTATTAAAGGCAATTGCTTCTATGGTGTCTCCTTGTTGCACAGTATATTTTTGTTGATCTTCTGTTGTACCGAACATTAAGTATTTACTTAAGGTACCTGTATCTTGATAAATCGTTTCATCTACAGGTATATTTGCTCTTTTTATTGTTATTTTATTTTCGATAGAAATACTTTCAATTACTTTTCCTACATCTTTAATTTCTTTTTGTGTACCATTAGCATAATTTTCATAATCTTCTTCAGATACAAAAGAATGAACAATATTATCTACTGCTTCTTCAAATATTTTTTTATCTAGTACATATATTTTTTGTTTTTTACCTTTAATTTCTGTACCATCTACTGCTTGGGAATCTACTGCACCTATTGTTATTTCATAACCTTTAATAGTAAATGGAGATATATTTTCTATTTTTTTATATATTTCCTTGATACTTGATACATCATCATCAAATGTAATTTCTTTTTCTATATCTAGGTCTTCTGGTAAATATACTTTATTTACTCCAAATTTTTCTTTGATTTGATTTTGTCTTTTATCGATATAATCTTCTAGGGCTTCTTTTGATTTTATCAGACCGATTGATTCACCTTTTAGATAAACTCGATATAGAGTCTCTGGTTCTTTATTTGAGAATGCTGTTAAGAGTGGTATGGTTCCTGCTAAAACAAGAATTAATAAAATTGATACTAATTTTTGTTTCATACTATTCTTCTTCACCTCTATTTCCTTTACTTAGATTTAAAAATGTAGATGTATTTTTCTTAAATAGTAATTCTACAGTTGCGGTTGGTCCGTTACGATGCTTTCCTATAATTAATTCTACAATACTGGTATTATCTTCATTTCTTGCTTCTTTTTTATAGTAGTCATCACGATATAAGAAGGCAACAATATCAGCATCTTGTTCAATTGATCCTGATTCACGTAAGTCACTCATTATTGGTCTTTTATCTTCACGTGATTCTACACTACGGGATAGCTGAGATAGAGCTATTACTGGGACTTGTAATTCCATCGCTAATGTTTTTAGGCTTCTTGAAATATCAGATACTTCTTGTTGTCTATTGGCTCCATAATTTTTTCCGCCTGATATTAATTGTAAATAATCAATTACAACTAGTCCTAAGCCTTTTTCACTTGATGCTAATCTTCTACATTTTGCTCTGATTTCTCCAATCGTAATTCCCGGAGTATCATCCATTACTAAATTTGTATTAGATAATTGAGATACTGCTTCATTTATTCTTTTCCAGTCGTTATTCATTAAATTTCCAGTACGTAATTTAAATCCTTCTAATTGTCCTAGAGAAGAAATAATACGCATTGCCAGTTGTTCAGCACTCATCTCTAAGTTAAATAATGCAATTGATTTATCTTGTGTCATTGCAGCGTGTGTTGCGAGATTTAGAGCAAAGGCTGTTTTTCCCATGGCAGGACGTGCAGCAATTATTATTAATTCATTGGGATGTAGTCCAGTTGTTAGTTTATCTACATCGTACCAGCCAGTTGCTAGACCTGTTACTTCTCCTTTATGTTCTGATAATCTTTCTAGATCTGCTTGTGTCTTTTGTAAGATATCTTTAATAGATCTAAATTCACTAGATTTTCTATTTTTTACTATGTTTAATATTTTCTTTTCAGAATTGTCTAATATTTCATTTACTGTTTCATCAGTCCTATATCCTTCTGATGCTATTTCTGTTGCAGTTTCTATTAAACTTCTTAGAATAGATGCATCTTCTACATTTTTTATATAATAATCAATATTACTTGCTGTTGGAACGAAGTTTAATACTTCTGTTAGATATTCTACTCCTCCTACTTCTGTTAATTGATTATTTTTCTTAAGATAACTTGTTATTGTGGTAATATCAATAGGAGTTTTTTCTTCTACTAAAGCATTCATTGCGGCAAAGATTTTTCCATTTTTTTCATCATAAAAAGAGTCTGGTGTTAAATTTTCACAGGCTTTTTGTAAGGCATATTTTGATAAGAAACATGCTCCTAAAACAGACTCTTCTGCTTCAATGTTATTTGGCAATGATTTTATTGGCATTTCTTCACCTCTATTTTATGATATGTGCTTTTACTGTTGCTTTAATTCCTGGATATAAATTAATATCTACATGATGAAATCCTAGGCTAGACATAGAAGATGTTAATTCTATTTGTCCTTTGTCAATTTTATATCCTTCTTTTTCTAAAGCGTCTTTTACTTGCTTTAGACTTACACTTCCAAAGACTTTATCTCCTTCTCCAGTTTTTACTTTAAATTCTAAAACTAAGGTATCTAATTTCTTTTTTAATTCTTGTGCTTCTTGTTTATTTTTTTCATCTTCTTTCGCTTTATTTTGTTTTTCTTTTTCTAATTTTGCTAAGTTTTCTTTATTTTTAATGACAGCATAACCATTCTTTATTAAGAAATTTTCTGCATAACCATCTTTTACTTTCTTTATTTCCCCTTTTTTACCTTGATTTTTTAAATCTTTAATAAAAATTACTTCCATTTTATTCACCTTCTTCTTCTGCAATTATTTTCTTTAATTCTTGCTCTACTTTACCAATTGTTGTATTTTCAAAACGGGCAGCTCCATTGTAGTCGTCTCCTCCGCCACCTAATTTTTCTAATATTCTAGTGATATTAAAATTTCCTAGACTTCTAGCACTAATTCCTACGGTATCTTTTCCTATTTTTCCAATGACAAATGATGCTTCTATATTATTAAAAAATAGTAAAGTATCTGCTACTTTTGCTAAGTCTTCTCTACGGTATATAGTATAAGGTGTGGCTTTCGTAAAGGCAATTTTTTTATTAATTGTTTCGATATCACTTAATAATTTCTGCCTTTCTGTATATTCTTCTATATCTTGTTTCAATAAATATTGAACTTTTTTAGCACTAGCACCTAAATTAGCTAAATAATATGCTGCATAGTAGGTTTCTGCACTTGTTTTTAAAGTAAAGTTATTCGTATCTAATACAATTCCTGATAAGAGAACTGTTGCATAATAAGGATCTAGTTCTACATCATAAAACTCTGTTAATTCGGTAATCATTTCGCATGTACTTGATACTTCATCATCATCAATAATTAAGGCATTTTTAATTGTTGTTTTTCCTAAGTCATGATGATCAATGATTATTTTTTCATCTATTTTCTTTAATACATTTTGATTTTGTACTAACTCTGTTTTATTTGTATCTAGAATAATTAATAAATTCTTTTTATTATTTGGATATAGATATTTATCAATATCTTCTCCTCTTATTATAGGAATACAACCATCTAATTCTTTTAAAATTTTTTCTACACCTAGTTCATGTTGTTTATCGTCCACTATGATATAGCAGTCTTTTCTTTTTTGTTTTAAGATTAAACTTAATCCTACACAGCTTCCTAGGGCGTCTAAATCTAAGTCTTTATGAGCCATTAAAAAGATTACTTTTGCTTTTCTTACTTTTTTATTTATCTTTCTTCTTTCTTCAATTATTCTCATTTTTACCTCCTGTATTCCTATTTCTTATTATATAATACTTTCTGTTGTTTGTAAAATGAAAAAAGAGTTCACAAACGAACCCTTTATCTAGTATAAGGCATTAATGCGATAGCTCTTGCTCTTTTAATTTGTGTTGATATATATCTTTGATGACGAGCACAGTTTCCAGTTACTCTTCTTGAAACAATTTTACCTTTTTCATTTACATATCTTTTTAATGTTTCAGGATTTTTATAGTCAACTGTTGCACCAGTACACATCATACATACTTTTTTCTTTCTGCGTCCAAATTCTGCCATTTTTCTTCCTCCTTTTTTAGAATGGTAATTCATCATCGCTTATTTCAATACTAGAACCGAAATCAGCGAAAGGATTGCTATCTACATCGGTTGTCTTTGGCTCTGTAGTAGCTCCAAAGTCATATGGTGTAGGGCCTGCATTATTTGATTGAGCAGGTGCGCTTCCATTAGAATTAGCATTCATATTCATATTATTAGATGACCCTTTGGAACCTAAAAATTCAACATTGTCTGCGACTACTTCTGTTACATAACGTTTTTGACCATTTTGATCATCATAGCTTCTAGTTTGAATACGTCCATCGATTGCTACTTGACTACCTTGAGATAAGTAGTTTTTTACATTCTCTGCTTGTTTTCTCCAAACAACAATGTTAATGAAGTCTGCTTCTCTTTCCCCGTTAGCATTCGTAAAATTTCTATTTACTGCTAATGAAAAAGTTGCAACAGCAGTATTGCTTCCTGTATATCTTAATTCAGGGTCTCTAGTTAATCTTCCAATTAAAAATACTTTATTCATATTCTACCTCTTTTTTAGTCTTCTACTTTTACGATTAAGTGACGAAGTAAGTTTTCGTTAATTCTTACAACACGGTCGAATTCAGCAACTGCTTCTGGTGTTGCTTCTACTACGAATAAGTAATAATATCCTGTTTTAAACTTTTTAATTTCGTAAGCTAATTCTCTTGGTCCCATTGCCTTTTCTTCTAACATTTTAGCTTTTTGTTCTTCTAAAACCTTTTTAAGATTTTCTGCTGTCTTAGTAATTTCAGCTTCTTCCATATCTGGTCTTACGATGAACATAATTTCATACTTTCTCATTTGTTACACCTCCTTTTGGACTAATGGCTACTCATGTAGCAAGGAGTATTTAAAATACTCGTTAGTATTATAACAATATTTCTTTTGTTTGTCTAGGGTTAGTTTGATATTTTTAACTTTTGTTAACTGAAAAATTAAGTTAGACACTAAAAAACATAGTGTCCAAATAAGTCTTGCAAACAGTATAATGCTAATTATGGTATAATATAACACGATATATTGCCCCTAAAAGGAGGTAAATTA
>JAGHJJ010000047.1 GCA_017886705.1 Bacilli bacterium
TTAATTTTATATAGTAACTTGAATGATTATCTAAATAAAGTTAATTCCATAGGTGTATATGATTCCAGTCAAACTTCAGATATGGGAAAATTATTTCAAATTTATTATAATCAAATACCTAAGATTATTTATGAATTTGAATTAGAAGATTATTATTATATTATTAAAAATAT
This sequence comes from Bacilli bacterium, assembly GCA_017886705.1. GTDB lineage: Bacteria > Bacillota_I > Bacilli_A > RF39 > UBA660 > Faecimonas. The sequence goes on from JAGHJJ010000047.1 coordinate 174, forward strand.
TAAATACTAAATTATTAACCTTATTCTAATTTTTTAGGATAAGGTTTTTTGCTAATAAGGAATTTTCTCTTTATTAGGACAAAATAAAAAGTGAGCCATGCTCACTATAAAAAGATTCATATTAATTATGAATTTTTTTATATATTAAGAATTTGCTTCATTTAATTGAATAAGTGAAAATATGATTACCACATCACAAAAATTCAGATAATATATCTGATTATTTCTAATTATTATTAAATTTTAGTAATCAACTTCTACTGAAACAGGATTCATTCTAATATTACATTTTTTACAAAGAAATATTTTTCCTTCTTTGAATTCTTTTTCTGTCATTTTATCAAATGTCTCTTTTGGTAATAATTTATAATTTTTACACTTCGGACATTCTAATTTCAAACTCATTCTAACATCTATATTTTTATGTCGATTTATTTTTCTTAACATATTGCTCATATAATACTCCTTTACGAGACTTCAAATTCTGGCTTCATCATTTTTCCACATAACGGACAAATAATGGGAATCCTATTAAAAGAAGTTAATATTAAGTTTTTCCATTTGAGTAGGTCTCGTTTTATTTTAATTTTTTCTCTAGAAATAATATATTTAATTTTATCAGATAGTTTAGAAGATTTATTATAGAAGCCATAACTTCTGATAGATTTAAAGTTTTCAGGCAAAAGGTGTCTAAGGAGTTTTGTGATAAATTCAAAAGTAAAATTGGTCTCTTCATGGTATTCTTCGTTAGTGTGATCGGAGTAATAAAAAGTAACATTATTACCATCATAATTAAGAATTCTAGATTCAGCCATAGCTGGTCTAGCACAATATCTGGTAAGATATCTGATTAATTCTTCAATAGAAGAGAATTTATATCCATCATCTTCTAGTTTATTATTTACATAAAAGCCATTTTTATAGGTTAAATACATTTTGTTTTTAGTATCTCTAAACTTATCTTTTCCAAAATGTTTTTCCATTTTATCAAGTAAAATTTTCATGAACCTTTTAGATAAAGCATCATAATTAAAATAATTAAATTTTTTCAACTCTTTGTTTTTGTCAACGATATATTCAGCAATAATGAAAGGTATGAAGAAAAGCGAAAAAGCCGGGAGAATATTTCAAATTATATTTGGAAGATTTATTCTTTTTTACTTTACCATTAATAACCGAATAAATAGTATCATTAACAGCGTCAAATAGAATAGAAGTAGAGAGAAGGAAATTAAAGAACCAATGACAAAGCGAATTAGGTATAGTAAAAGTAATGTGTCTGTGTTTACAATTAATACATTTTTCTAGAACATTTTGAGTTTTAATTTTTTGAGATTTAATACCACAAGAAGAACATAATTTACCTTTACAGGTATGATGAGAAAAAATAATTTCATCACAATGAGGACAAGAATAAACAGTAAAGCCAAGATTATGATTAGCACAATCAATAATCTTTTGAACTTCTTTATTAGCGTTAGGTCTAAGAGAGTCAATAGAGTTTTTGTATTTATAGTAATAAGAGTCCCAATGATCTTGAAAAATAGAGGCAATAATACCAGTAGATTTAAAAGATTTAGTATTTTCAGAAATAATAAAGCCATCATTATCAAATTTAGAATCATCAAAAATATGATTTTTGGCCCAACAATTAAATTGATTAATATCTATATGTTCCATGATAAAGTTATATCAAAAGAAAAAGTCCCTGAAAAGGGACGCATGACAAAATTTATTTTGTCATTTTTTTATGTTATACATTGAAATTTGAATTTTTGAATCATAAAAAAAGATTGTAATTGTCGCATGTGGCAAACAATCCTTTATTAGTTTAATATTTAATTTTTTCGTATTTTAATGAGCTTGGCGTGTATTACCATTTTTTCTCTATCGTTATAGCAAGTAGATAATGTTAATATTTTGTCATTTGTTGTTATGTTAGTATTAAAATTATAGAAACTTCTATTGATTAGTGTTTTTGTAAAGTTATTCCAACTTTCTTTCGTATTGAAAGTTGTTGTTATGTAATCACTTGTTGTTGGTATATGGTAAACACTGAAAATTTGCCAGAGACTGCTTTCTTTTTCCGTTGCTATGTTAATAACATGATTATCTTTATTATTAATCCATGATTCTTTTAGAACATTTTTTAGGCTTCCAAACATAGTATTATCTACTCTTCCATGGGCATAAATAATTGTATTTTTTGATAAGTTATCTATATTATTTCTGTAGTCTAAGAATAACCAGCCAGCATTGTTTGGTGATTTATCTATTCCATGCGTTAAATAAAAACTATTATTTTCATGTTGTACAAATGGATAGTTAATATTTGTACCTTTTACTTGAATCCAACCTTTTACTTCATTATTTACTTGCTTTAATTGTTCAAAATCTACATTAATCATATCCATTTTTATATAGTCCCAGTAAGGATTACTTTTTTTTGGATTTTCTGTTTCTATGATAGTTGTATTTTCATCATCTTGTATTTTTTCTATTATTGTATTGTCATTTATTTTTTTTATATTTTCTTTAGTTTTATTTTTATCAATATTCCATTTTATAATATTTACTATTGATATTATTAGTAAAAGTGAACATATTGTCATGAATATTAATACGAATATATTAGATTTGCTTCTTGTTAAGCTTTTCATAATTTTCACCTACTATATAGTATATCATTTAATTATGATTTTTTAGAATTTTTTTTTGTAAAAAAGAATATTAAAATTGAATTTTTTTTTGAAAACAGTTATACTTTTTATAGGTAGAGGGAGATTTAATTATGAAAAAGTTTATTTTTTGGGTATTTTTGCTATTTCTTGCTTTTATTCCACGAATGTCTGTGTCTGCGGCGAGTTTAGAAGAAAGACAGAAGGCGGTTGTTGAAACGGCTTATTCTTATTATTGGAAGGGAAAGCAAATTCAGTATGATAATAGTTCTTTAACTAGGGTAAATGTAAAAGATTTTGGATATGATGTTCGTTTTTATCGTGGAACATATGATATTAGTCCTGAAGAAGCTACTAGTCAAGAAACTTTGTATTTTGTGTGTAGTTCATTTGTTTATAATGTTTATAAAGAAGCTATTAATTATAGTTTAATGGGGGATGGTAGAACTTGTATTACACAGAATATGATTGAAATAAAAGGTGATATTGTTATTGATAGTGCTAATGTTACTTCATCTATGGATATTGCTATGCAGAAGAAAAAAATACGTGATGAGATACAGGCTGGTGATATTATTGTATATTGGTCTGATACTAGAAAAATGGGGCATGCTATGTTGTATATTGGTAATGATCAAATTTTACATTCTACAGGTTCAATATATGACTGGGATAATAAACAAGATCGTATTGAAGAGAAGGGTACTGTTTCTTTAACAACACTTACTGATAGGTTAGATAGTATTTTAGATACTCAGTATAGTGAACGTTATCTTATTCTTAGACCTTTAAAAGTTGCTGATGATAATGCTTATCCAATTACTAATAATGCTAAGATGCGTTTACAGTATCCTGGACTTTCTATTGAAAAAGTAGCTAGTGTTACTGAATCTCAAGGCATTGATATTGGACAAGAAATTACTTATACGATAAATGTTACTAATCATTCTTCATCTGCATATACAGTTCCTTATGTAGATACAATACCTGATTATACAAGTTATGTTGATCAGAGTGTGCAAGGTGCAGATATTAATAATAATCAACTAACTGGTAATATTCTTTTAAATCCTAATGAAACAAAGCAGATTACGTATCGTGTTAAGGTTGATTCTGATATTTCTTTGTATGGTAAGAAAATTGTTAGTGATTCTACATATGTTGCAGGGATTAAAGCTAAAGTTTTAGAAATTCCAGTGGATTCGAAGTTATCTCAAACTCAATTAGAGTCAATGAATTCTGTTTATAATCAGCATAAGAATTTAACTTCTATATATGATTTAATAAATACTATTTATTTGGATTCTTTAAATATTAATTTAAATATTCATAGCGTTAAAGATGTTTTTAATTCTATTTTTGATTCTAATGTTAATTCTTATAATACACAATTTTTTTATCAGAAAAAAGATTTTTCTTCTCTTCCGGTTGAAAAGCAAATATTTCATCAAATATATGTTAGTAATATGTATGCTGGAACTAGAGCGATTGTTGAATATAATTCTGGTGTAATAAGGGAAGTGCGATCAGATTATTTAGTAGATGGGGATATTATTTTGTCTTATACTGGTGATCAAGAAAATATTTATTTGTATTTAGGACAAAAATTAATAACTTCTCGAAATGGTCAAATTGTTGAAATTAGTGATATTAATACTATTTCTGATATTATGCAATCACTTATTGGTGAAAATATGTATACTGTTCTTAGACCTTCTAAATATTATGCAGTTAATCTTGATGGTTCTTCAGATGATAATCATGCAGATATTGAGGACAATCCTAATACTTTTGATATTGTAATTTGTTATATTTTCTTAGCTAGTAGTTGTATTTTTGGAATTGCAAGTAGTATTATTTATTTTAAGCAAAAAAAAAGCAATAGTTGAAAAATTATGTGCTGTTTTTATATAATATAAAATATGTTTATTAATGATAAATAATTTTGTGTTTTCAAAATAAAAAGGGGCTGTAATGAAATGAAATAATTTCATTACAGTCTTTTTTGTTTATTATAAAATTTAAAAAGTGTTAGAAAATATAGATTCTAACGCGGTTTGTGATACAATCTAATTGTCGAAAGAAGTTGTATCACATGAATTATTTTAACACAAAAAGGCCAATTTTCATAGTACCCTCAAACAGGTGCTATGAGGAATTCGAAAAAATAGATAAATTTATATCCATTTTAAATAAAAGTAACATAGGAATTTTAATTGAAAACGTACAAAAGAAAAACGGAAGAAATGGATATAATCCCTATAATTTGGTTGCTACTATAATTTATTGTTTTTCTCAATTCAAAAGTAGTTTAAGAGAAATAGAAAAACTATGTGTATTCGATTTAAGAATCATTTATTTGATGCAACAAGAACAGCCTAGTCATAATGTAATAAAGGAATGCATTAATAAGTATATATTACCCTATCAATATGAATTTTTTTCTATGATAACCAAAGCTGTTATAGAAGAATTTCACTTAGATATAAGTAACCAATATTTAGATGGTACAAAAATAGAAGCTAATGCCAATAAATATAAATTTGTCTGGAAACCTACTGCCTTTCACAAACGATTAGATAGTAAAATTAAACAACTACTATTAGAAATGGGGGTTGAAATAACTGAGAGAAACTTTATAAAAAGCTGTAAACTAAATGAATTGATTAATAAATACATCTCTAAAGAAGAAATAAACGTTTACTCAATACCAAGTGGCAAGGGCAAAAGATTAACAAAAGAACAAAAAAAGTACAAATTGGCTAATCAATATTTAATCAAATTATTAGAATATGAAGAAAAAGAACGGATTTGTGGTGAAAATAGGAATTCTTATTTTAAAACAGATCACGATGCTACAGCTATGATTTTAAAGGAAGATTATTATTCTAAATTAAGTTATGATTTTCATGCCGGATATAATATTCAAGTTCTAGTTTCAGGTGGTTTAATTACAATGTATGGTGTTTTTCAAGATAGAAGTGATCATTATATATTTATTCCAATGAACGATCTATATTTCAAATACTATAACGAATATCCTCAAAATGAATGTGCAGATTCAGGATACGGAATTTATATAAATTATAAATATATGAGAGAACATGGTATAAATAATTATGTAAATTTTCAATCATGGACAGGTGAAGCAGATGGAAAAAATCCACAGTTATTTTATACATTTAATGATGGAGTATTATGTTTAAATACTTGTATTGGTGAAGAAATACCCTTTGATTTTAGTCATCATCAGAGATATGAGGGAAGTAAACTCTATCGATTTACAGGTTGCAATAATTGTGGTTATGCATATATTTGTAAGAAAAAATTAAAAAATAAAGATTTAGATTATCGATTGTATGAATTAATTCCTGATTATGAATTATTAAAGGAACAAGCAAGAGAAAATTTGCTTAGTCCTAATGGTATAGAAATAAGAATTAATCGAAGTATTCAAGTGGAAGGAACTTTTGGAGAAATCAAACAAAATATGAGCTATGAACGAATAAGAAGACGTGTCTTAGAAAAGGTATCCTGTGAAATAATGCTTATGTGTTTAGGTAGAAATGTCAGGAAGCTGTTTACTTTAATTGAAAGTAATAACATTAAAAGTAATTATTGGGAAAAATCATCCGATTTAAAAAAGGAAAATTTTCCTTTTCCAAAACAAAAAAATGCCAAGAAAAAAGCTGTATGAAATTATTTCATTTCATTACAGCCCCTTTATTTGATTTTTCTTCTTTCTTTATATCCAATATTATTGGTAAAATTATTGGCTTTCTACCAGTTAATTCATTAATATATGGATATAATTCTTCTGTTATATCGCTTTTTAATGATTGAAATGTTGTTTTAGGATTTGTTAACTCGGATTTTATAATTGTTTCTGCTTTGTCTTCGATTTTATGAATTAATTCTTCATTCTCATTTACTAAGACAAAACCTCTTGTTGTGATGTTTGGTTTGATTAATAGTTCTCTTTTTTTCATATTTACATTTATGATTACTACTAATATTCCATCATTTGCCATAATTTTTCTATCTTTAATTACAGCACTACCAATTTCACCTATTCTATTTCCATCTACATAGACGTCAGCTCCGGGCATACTTTCTCCTCTTGTTACTACATGATTTTTAAGGATTAAGCTGTCACCATTTTTTAGAATAAAGGTATTTTCTTTTGGTATACCACAACTAATACCAATATCGGCTTGTTTCTTTAACATTCTATAGTCACCGTGGAATGGCATTAAATATTTTGGCTTGATTAGTCGAATCATTAGTTTTATTTCTTCCTCGTTAGCATGACCTGATGTATGTAGGTCTGCAAGGGATGAGTTTGTATATACTTTTACACCTTTTAAATATAATTTATTAATAGTTTTTGAGATACTTAATGTATTTCCTGGAATGGCACTAGATGAGAATATTACAACATCATCTGGTCTTAGTTTGATTTGTTTATGCGTACCATTTGATATTCTTGATAATGCTGCTAATGGTTCTCCTTGACTTCCAGTACATAGTATTGTCACTTCTCCAGGTTTTAGGTTGTTTGCTTCTTCTGGAGAAATTAATAATTCTTTATGGTTGATATAACCAGCGTTGATTGAAATATTAATATTGTTTTCCATACTTCTACCGAAAATACATATTTTTCTATTATGCTTATAACAAGTTTCAAAAATATGTTTTACACGATAAATATTAGATGCGAATGTTGCGATAATGATACGATTTGTTTTACATTTATCAAACATTTCTCCTAATGTTTCATCTACCACAGATTCGCTTGTTGAAAAGCCCTCATTTAAGGCATTGGTAGAATCTCCAATTAGAATATCTACGCCTTTTTCTCCAAGAGATGCCATTTTATATAAATCTGCCATAGGTCCGATTGGAGTAAGGTCAAATTTATAATCTCCGGTTGTTACAATTCTTCCGTCTGGTGTAGTAATACTAATACCGTGAGAATCAGGAATAGAATGGGTAATTCTAAAGAATTCTACTTCAATTTCTTTAAATTTCAATTTCGTATTTTCTGTATATACAAATAAATTATCATATCTTATGTTTTTATCTTGTAATTTTACAGCAATTAATTCTTTGGCATGATTTGGTGCATAAATGGCAGGAATATTAATACTTTGCAATAAAAAAGGAATTCCTCCAATATGATCTTCATGTCCATGCGTAATTAAAAGTGCTTTAATCTTATCTTGATTTTCTTTTAAAAATGTAAAGTCAGGTAAAACATAATCTACTCCCATAAGTTCACTTTCAGGGAAACTAACACCGGCATCAATAATAACAATAGCGTCGTTATGCATTACACAATACATATTTTTTCCGACTTCTCCGAGACCACCTAAAACAATAATCTTTGTTTCATTTGGTTTATTCATAAAAACTCCTTTCTTTTTTTGTTTCGTTAAGCTGACTATGAAATTATACTATATTTTTTTTATTTTGTCTATAATTTGAAATTGTGAATTTTTTATCTCTTGGTTGTAAAATTAGCTTTTATCCTTGTTTTACATTATTTAATATACTTTCCAAGTGATTTAAAATAGGTATTGGGATTTTCATATTCTTTTAGAGTTTCATTAAAGTACTGACTATAGGTTAATGTGTCTTTTTCTTTCACAATATAGTCTCTTAATTTTTGTAATTTAGCTTTACTATTTAGAGGTTTATATTTTACTAAATCATTATAAAGCAGTGTGGTAATTAATGATTCTAATTGGGATTCATTTTGCGTATCACATTCTTGTATTAGTTCTTTATCTTCTTTTTCATTATTACCATAGTCAAATCTTTTTACAGTAAATCTTCCAGGATCTATGATATACATGGTATCGTTTTCTTTATCAAAAAAATAGTTTACTGGTTGAATATCCGCTACTAAGACATAATTATGAGCAAGTAGAGACATATCACTTTCTAATATTTGAAGGTTTTTAATAAAGGTGCTACTAGAAAGAAGAGCAATACCTTGTTTTTTGGTGATATCTTTTTCTCCCTTTATATAGTTTGCTCTATAACCTGCATAGGAGTAGTCTTCATTATAAATAAGGGCATTTGGTAGAATTGTTTGCCTGGTAGGTATTCCAATTAAGTATTGATGATCAACACTTTTGTTGTGTCCAAATTCATAAATTGAACTTTTATGATATATTTTGTAAACTTGATTCTTTCTTTTATAACAAATACCTTCAGAACCTTTTCCTAGAGGCCTTTTTGTTTCGTCAATAAATATTTTTTCTCCTTCTACAAAGTAATGCATTATAATCCCTCTCTTTTCCGCTGTATTTTACCATATAATGTCTTTCATAGCAAGATTTTCCTTGATTATAGTTTGGTATTAATTGATGATGATTAAGTAATATATAATGTTTTTTTGCATTTTATAATTTTTTTTAGTATAGTATAGTTAAAGTTTAGGGGCATGATGCTATGAATTCTAATATTACTCAAGAGGCTATTGAGGTTGCCAGGTCTGCGTCAAAATATTACGCATTAATTAAAGATATTCACTCTTGTTTTCAAGTAAAAGTTTCTGATGGTTTTCGTTCTTATTCAAAAAGTGTCGATTTAAATTATTACGACAGAAGAACTTTAAGTTTATTTTTTGCTTTACTTACTGTCTCTGATAATACGTATAATATTTTTTCTGATTTTAATATTACGTTTGATGATGCTTTTATGGAAGTTTTTTCTAGTTATGATATAGATAATAATGAACATAAAAAAGATGTTACTTTAGAAGAAATTGATGATAATTTTCATTCTTATTTTGAACCTATGTTAGATACTCTTTCTAAAAAGTATAAGCTTATTATTCCTGAAGTGATTGCTTATAATTTATTAGCTGATGATTGTTGCTTTTCTAATGTTGTTCGTGTTTTAGTTAGTAAGCTAGCAGCGGAGAGCTCTCCTTTATCTGGTGGTAAGTTAAAAGATTATCTTTTTGATGAAGCTAGTCGTAAGATAGAGCAATATTTTGAAAGCCACCCTGAGATTGAGGAAGAGATTTCTGCTAAAGAGAAGGATAAAGTTAAGGAGTTATTTCCGTTTTTTGGTATTCTAGGTAATAATGATGAAGATACGATGACAGGTCTTGGAGAATTTTTGACTAATCAGCAATTTCGTGGACATCCGGTTATTGGTAGGGAACAAGAAATCCGTACGGTTCTTAAATCTTTAATGATGAGGTCTGTGTTATTATTAGGTCCTTCTGGTGTTGGAAAGACGGCATTAGTTGAAGAGATTGCGTACCTTATTCAACAGAAGGAGGTTCCTAGTCGTCTTTTAGATAAAAAGATTTTTATGCTTGATGCTTCTTCTTTAATTGCTGGTACTAAATATCGTGGAGCATTTGAGGAAAAAATTAACGTTATTTTAAAAAAATTGGATAATGATCCTAATATTATTTTGTTTATCGATGAGATTTGTAATATGAAAGGTCTGGGAGCTACGGAAGGCTCTCCTCAAGATTTCTTTAATATTTTTAAACCATATTTATCAAGAAGTAATCGGCCTATTCAAATGATTGGTACGACAACAACTGAAGAATATCAAAAATATTTGGCAGATGATGCTGCTATCCGTAGAAGGTTTGCTCCAGTTACATTAGGTGAACCAGATGATAAGAGCTTAAGCCATATATTAGATGCTTCTGTTAAGAAATATCAAGATATATTGCACGTTGATTTTTCTTTTGATACTGATAGCCAACAAGAGATATTTGATATCCTTATTCAAGGAAGTAAAAAAAGGTCTTATAATGATGTACAATATAATCCTTCTTTAGTTTTATCTATCTTAGAGATGGCCTTTTCTAATGCTTTATATTATGATAGAGAATCTGTTAATATAGATGATGTTAAAGAGGCTGTTATGAGTTGTGAACGTATTTATGAAAGTTCTAGAGAACGTATGGTTTCTCAACTATCTTCAATTTCTAATACTAAGCAATATGTAAAGGGAAAAATTGCTCCTTTTTCTACTAGACAATAGGCTTTTCTATTGTTTTTTTCTTTATCTATGTTAAAATAATGGTGGTGATTATTATGGGAATTTTTAATAAATTAAAGAATATGTTTCAAGGAAACAAAGAAAGTGTTGTAGAACAGAATCATAGTGAAGAAGTTGTACAAGAAGAAGTTAAAGTTTATGAAAAAGGTCTTACAAAATCTCGTGAGGGATTTGTATCTAAGCTTGCTAATCTAACCAATAAATATCGCACTATTAATGATGATTATTTTGATGAGTTAGAAGAAATATTGATTATGGCTGATATTGGTGTTAATACTGTTATGGAGTTTATTGATCGATTGAAGGATAGAGCTGCTAAAGAGAAGATTAGTGATCCAGAATTATTAAAAGAGATTATTGTTGATGAATTGTTTATCATTTATGTAGGAGATGAAGTTTTATCTAGTAAGATAGAATATCGTGAAAATGGTCCTACTGTTATTTTATTTGTTGGAGTTAATGGTGTTGGAAAAACCACTACTATTGGTAAGATTGCTTGGCGTATGAAACAGGAAGGTAAAAAAGTATTACTGGTTGCGGGAGATACTTTCCGAGCTGGTGCTATTTCGCAACTTCAAGAGTGGAGTGAGAGAGTAGGCGTTGATTTTTACGGAACAGAACAGGGAAGTGATCCCGCAAGTGTTGTTTATGATGGATGTAGTAAGGCTGTAGAAGAAAAGTATGATGTCGTTTTAGTTGATACTGCTGGTAGACTACAAAATAAAGTTAATTTAATGAAAGAGTTAGAAAAAATTAATAAAGTAATTCAAGGAATTGTAGAAGGTGGACCTGCTGAGACTTTACTTGTTATTGATGCTACTACTGGTCAGAATGGTATTAGTCAGGCGAAATCTTTTAAAGAAATTACAGATATTACTGGAATTGTTTTAACGAAATTAGATGGTACTGCTAAGGGAGGAATTGTTTTAGCAATTAAAGAACAAGTGGGACTTCCTGTTAAGTTTATTGGTTTAGGAGAAGGTAAGGAAGATTTACAAGTCTTTGATATTGAAAAATATATCTATGGTTTGTTTAAGGATATGGTGTAATATGGCAAAGAAAAAAGATGCAGAACAGTCTAGACCAATTACTAGATTTAATATAGTATTTATTAATATTCAACTTTTTTTAACCTTTTTTACTTTTGGCCTTTTTGTCTGGTATATTTTTGATTCTTCTATGATTTATTTATTTCAATTATTTTTAGGTCTTACTTTACTTATTATGGCTTATAATAATCAGATTATTTATCGTAGGAAAAAAGCAACGATTCTTTATAGTATTATTGGTGTTGTTTTACTTATATTAGATTTAATTATGTATATTAGTGTAGGGATGTAATATGGAAGATTATATTTATTATGGTGAATTATATGATTTATATCAACAGTTGTTTACAGATAAACAAAGAGCATATTTTGAAGATTATTATTTTCAAAATTTAAGTCTGGGTGAAATGGCTGAAAATTATCAAGTGAGCAGGAATGCTATTTTTAGACAACTTCATATCGTTACTAGTAAATTAGAAGAATATGAAGAAAAGTTGCAATTATTAAAAAAGAAGAGGAAGTTAGAAGAAATAAGTCAATCTATTGATAATTTAGATATTAAGAAAAAGTTAGAAGAATTAATATAAAAATAGTATCTAGTGGATACTATTTTTTGGTACATATATTAGTTGTTTGGCATCTTCATAATTTTTTTGAGTTAATTTTTCTAAAGTCGTTCCGAAAGCAATTGCTTCTACTAGTCTTTCTTGAGCGAAGGTAATAGTACTTTCTTTTTTCTTTTTTGCTGTTTTTGATAATCCGCCATTATTTATAAATATTCTAGCTCCTGGTATTTGATTTCTTTGTATTAATACATAGTTTGCGATAGAAGCTATATTTTTAGTTACTATTATTTTCTTTTTATCGTAGTTTTTCCAAACTAATTCATCTTCAGTTTCGTTTTCTTCTGTAACGGTTGATAGACTTTCTTCAATATGTTTTTTTACATATTGGAATGCAGCATAGGTTCCTTGATAGTCTAAGCGATTTTGGTCGTTATGAAAAATTTTATCTAAATGTCCTAGAGTATATGTTTCGTTCCAGGCTCTTATAAAATTTTTATCTTGTATTATAGGATGAGCTTTTTTATGGAATTGATAATCTAACATTATACAAAATAATTGACTTTTATTCGTAATTCCATAATTTTCTACTAACTTTTTCATTTTTTCATCTAAGAATAATAATTCTGTATTGGAAAGTTGACCTTTATTATTAAAGCTTTTATCTAGTCTCATATTATAATCTAGAAAAGGTATATCAGAATAATTAGTATCATGTAAGTATTTATTTACCCTTTCCTTGATTTGTTCTTCGTTTTGTATTTGAGGTTTTCTTTTTTGTTCTAATAGTGCTCTTTCTTCATTTTTTTTAACCATAATTTGGTTATTTATTTCCGCTATTTTAGTTAGATATTCTTTTTTTAGTTCTTCTAATTCTTTGATACTTAGTGCTTCTTTTTTATTTTGCATTTTCTCTCCTCCTAAAAGTAGCTCTTATTTTATCATTTTTTTCTTATTTTGTAAATCACTCGTGTTTTGTCTTGAAAAAAGATAGGATTGTTAGTATAATCAATATTAGAATAGATAAGTGTAAAGAGGGGAAAGTTATGTTTGATAAAATTGTTTATATTAGTGATCATTCTGCTAATATACGTTTAAAAGATGCAGAGCATCTTGCAGTTAATTTAATGAACTTGCATCTTATTTTTGAAGATAAAGATAAAAAAGTATTAGGTGAAGTAGATGATTTAGATAAAGATATTGTTAAGGCTAGATTTTTAGGTGAGATTGTTAACGGTAGATTAATTGGTGGTACGATTCGCAAACCATCTTTAGATGCTTCTATTCGTGTTATTGATAAGTCGGAAATTCCTATGATTGTTGGGGAAGATAAAGAGGGATATATGAAATTTGGAGTTAGTCCTTTCTATAATGATTTTCCAGTGTATTTAGATGTTAATAACTTCTTTAGTAATCATTTTGCTATTTTTGGTAACAGTGGTAGTGGTAAATCTTGTGGGGTATCTCGTCTTTTTCAGAATATGTTTCATGATCAAAGATTGTTCCCTTATAAGGCGAATATTTTACTTTTTGATTCATCAGGTGAATATTATAATGCTTTTAACAATTTAAATTCTATTAACCCTAATTATCATTATCGTTTTTTTAGTACGAATGAAGTAGATGGAATTGGTGAGAAATTACGTCTTCCTATCTGGTTACTTAATGCTAGTGATTTAGCTTTATTATTACAAGCTACGAACCATTCACAATTACCTATTATTGAGAGAATGTTAAAGCTTGCTTTGATTTTTTCTCAGAATGATATGGATGCTAATAATTATAAGAACCATTTGATAGCAAAAGCTATTATGACTATTTTATATACTAATGAAACATCTCCTAATAAGCGTAATGAAATCTTTTCTATTTTAGCAAGTTGTTCTACACCTCAATTTAATTTGGAAGCTCCAGTGCAAGGTATTGGTTATACGAGAAAGTTTCGTGAATGTTTCTTGATTGATTCTCAAGGACAGTTTTCTGAAAGTGTTTTACTTACTGAGTATGTATCATCATTTATTAAGAATGAATATGATAACTATGAACCTAAGGGTGGAGTGTTCTATACTTTGGATACTTTGGAGAAAGCACTTAACTTTACTTTGATTAGTGAAGGATGGCTTAGAAATGAGAATACTTATGGCGATGCTGTTACGATTAAAGTTCGTTTACATGCTTTAATTGTTGGTGAAAATGCTAAATTCTTTGATGTTCCAGATTATATTTCCCTTGAAAGTTATTTATCATCTTTACTTATTAATAACGGACGTAAATATCAGTTAGTTAATTTTAACTTAGATGATGTTGATGATGATTTTGCAAAGGTTATTACGAAAATTTATTCTCGTTTGGTATTTGAGTTTGCTAAGGGATTAAAAGATAGAGCAAGTATTCCTTTTCATATCATTGTTGAAGAAGCTCACCGTTATATTCAAAATGATACTGACCGTTTCTTGATAGGGTACAATATCTTTGAACGTATTGCTAAAGAGGGTCGTAAATATGGTGTTATTCTTGGACTTATTTCTCAAAGACCAGTAGAACTTTCTGATACTGTTATTTCTCAGTGTTCTAATTTCTTAATTTTTAAGATGAATCACCCTACAGATGTAGATTATATACGTAAGATGGTTCCTAATATTAGTGATGAAATTGTTGAAAAACAGAAAACGTTACAAGCAGGTACTTGTTTGGGCTTTGGTATGGCGTTTAAAATACCATTAATTTGTAAATTACAGATGCCTGATCCAGCACCTTGGAGTGGAAACTGTGATGTTGTAACTATTTGGAATGGTAATAATAAGGGTGTTTCTCATAATACACAAAATGTTGCTTCTATGAATTCTGAATTTTTATCTTCTTCTGGATTAATGGATAATCATATTTCTGAGTCTCATAGTTTTACATCGAATCAAAGTAAAGGCTTTGATGAAATTGTTAATTATGAGCCTACTATTCAAACTATGGCTAGTAGCCAAGCTGGTCCTAGCAAACCTTTAATCCAGATTACAGATGCACCTGTTTCTGATTCAACTAATTCAGGAATTCTTGATAATCCTATTTCTAATCTTGGTACAGGTGAGAGCTCAGTTACATTTTCTTCAGAGCCATCTATTTCTAAATCTAATGAAAGCAATTCTTTAAACTTATCAAATTCGCAGATTTCTTCTACTACTAGTTTAAATGATTCTGTTCTTGGAGTAACTTCTAATGGAACTCCATTAGTATCTATTACTCCAGCTGATACGTTAGAGTAAACAGGGTAAACCTATAAATTGAAAAATTAAGTGTCCGAAACGGACATAAAAAAAGACACATAGAATTACCTATGATACAATGTAAGTGCGAACAAACATTGGAGGTAATAAATATGTGTCTTTTAAATTATAACAA
>JAGHJJ010000048.1 GCA_017886705.1 Bacilli bacterium
AACTTCTTTCCATTGCTAGAAGTATCTTAACCAACTCAGAAATATTACTTTTTGATGAAGTAACTTCATCACTAGACTCTACTAATACTAAAAAAGTAGTTAAAGTCTTTAAAGAATTATCAAAAGACCATACTGTCATAATAATTACTCATAAAAAAGAAGTAATGAATAAAGCAGATCACTTAATTATCATAGATAAAGGTAGGAAAGTTGCTGATGGCTCCCCTAAGTCTTTAGAAGATAATAAATACTATTTAAACTTAAGAGATAGTAGTAGTGTAAGTAATAATAACATATAAGGAGTAGAACACGAGAGAAATAAATAGCAATAAAAAAAATTAACAAAAGAAAATATAGAAGAGATATTACCTCTAAGAATAAATTTACAAAGATATGATTTAAGATGGGAAAATAAAATAGATTTTGATATGCCAGTTGAAGAACTCATTAATGCTACAAGAAAATACTTAAATGAGCATCTAGAAAAAGATTTATATTTATTTGGTTATTTTAAAGACAATAAATTAGTTTCTATTAGTGGTTTTATATTAGAAAATCATTTTCCAACAAATTCTAACTTAAGCGGTTTAACTGCTTATATAACAACTGTCTATACAATAGAAATGTATAGAAGAAGAGGTTATCAAAAAGAATTATTAAGATATGTTTTAGATTATGCTAAGAAGATGGAAATAGTAAGATATAAAATAGATAGTTGCAGTGAATGAAATATGGGAAATAGGTGAAAAAAGAATTATAATACTAGGATAATAGGAAGTTATAATGTACAGTATAGTTATAGTAAATGATAAAAGATACAAATGAATTATGTAATTACTTAACTAACAGGTTTTATAGCGACATTTATTACAGGTGAAAAGGAAAAGTTGTTAAAATGAGGATTTGGTATTATAATACATCTCACAAAGAAATATTAAAGGAAATAGTATTTATCAATAGAGGAGGATTGTACTTGGAAGCAAAGAAAATATTTAACGATGAATTGTTTTGCAGTCTTAGAGTAAAAGCGGAACAACAGGAATTAGAGCAATTATATTTAGAAAGTGGATATAATGAAGATGTTTATTATCTTATTATTTCACACATGCTTTTAAAAAAGTATAATTGTAAGGAACAGATAAATCTTATCAAAAAATTTATTCAATCAGATTTTGATGAAAACTTATATATGCTTTTAAAATCGGATGCAGTCAATGGTAAATATGACATATCACAGATTGAAGAGTTAATCGCTGTTGCGAAAGAAAATGAATATGATAAAGATTTGATTAATATCATGCGTTCTAGTCTCTGGGCTGATTATAGAACTTATGATGAATTAAGTGCTGCTATTAAAGTTTATCTTAATTCTAAACCTAAAAATATTGCAACTATTGGAATATTAAAAAAGGGCTATATAGTAAAGAATAGAACTTTTGATGAACAAATGATTATGGCCTATATATATGAAAGTTTTCTAGAATATTATTATGTGTATCACTTTATGAGTCAAAAGCTAATGGTAGAAAAACGTTCTTTTGAAGAACAATTACTTCTAACTTCAGCGTATCTAGAGACAAATGGTAACAAAAAAGTCATGGGAATTGCTTTAAATGAAACCTATTTAAAAAATCAAGATTGTAAATATCAAGTTCATGAAATTTTGAATCGCTTTCACTTAGATAGTCAGTATGATTATTTATTAGAGCATCCTAATGAATTGCTAACTGATAAACATATAAGTAAGGTATTACGTTTAGATAAGTATAAAAGGTAATGGAATATAAATTATTATAATAACGTATAAAAGGAGCAATGGTATGAAATTATATTTATCATCTTATAAATTAGGAAATAAAGTAGATTTTTTACAAGACTGGTTAAAAGATCATGATAATAAGATAGGATTAATTATCAATGTAAGGGATATTTTTCCTGAGGGAGAAAGAAAAGAAAATCGTATAAAAAGTGATGCTAAAGAGTTAGAAAACTTAGGCTTTGATGTAAAAATTGTAGATTTAAAGAATTATTTTGGTAAAAAGGAAGAATTAGAAGAGCTTCTAACAACTATTCCTAGTTTTTATGTGATTGGTGGTAATGTTTTTACCTTAAGACGAGCAATGAAGCTTAGTGGATTTGATGAGGTGTTGAGGAAGCATCGTGAAGACGATGAATTTTTATATATTGGTTCTAGTTCCGGAACCTGTGTTCTATGTAAAGATTTACAAGCAATCACAGTAATGGATGATCCTGATATTGATCCTTATCATAGTAATATTTCAACAATCTATGAAGGCATTGGTTTCATTGAAGAGACAATCATACCTCACTTTGAATCTAATCATAAAGAAACCGTACTAGCAAGTAAAGCCGTAGAATACTGTAGGCAAAATAATCTAACATACCAAACACTACATGATGGAGAAGTAATAATAAAAGATTTAGTACATGATAATAAAAAAGTAAAATAGCAGTATAATCTTACTGCTTTTTAAAATTTCTGAAATTGCTATCTAAAAAGATATTTGCTATGATAAAAGAAACCTTACGAAATTGTAAGATACTGTAATATTAAAATAGCGACAACTATCATAAGTTACTCTATAATGGAATACAAGAAAGGAGAGAGAGTATGTCTCAAATATTAAAAATTGAAAATATTGAAAAATATTATGGAAACAGATCAAACTTAACCAAAGCAATTGACGGAATTTCTTTTGATGTAGAAGAAGGTGAGTTTGTTGCTATCATGGGAGCAAGTGGATCTGGAAAAACAACCTTGCTAAATTGTATTTCAACCATTGATAGAGTAACTTCAGGGCATATTTTTGTAGCAGGAGAGGATATTACTAAATTAAAAGGAAATAAATTAAATAAATATCGAAGTCACGAATTAGGATTTATTTTTCAAGACTTTAACCTCCTAGATACCTTAACTGCTTATGAAAATATTGCCTTAGCATTATCCATTCAAAATACTAAAGTAGGAGATATCGGTAAGCGTGTAAACGAAGTCGCAAGAAAACTAGATATTCAAGATGTATTACAAAAATATCCCTATGAGATGAGTGGAGGACAACGTCAAAGAGTAGCATCCGCACGTGCTATCATTACGAATCCTAAACTTGTCTTAGCAGATGAACCAACAGGAGCCTTAGACTCTAAATCCGCAAAAATGTTACTAGAAAGTTTTAATCACTTAAACAAGGAATTTAAAACAACCATTTTAATGGTAACTCACGATGCTTTCACCGCAAGTTATGCATCTAGAGTAATCTTTATTAAAGATGGTAAGATATTTAATGAAATTAGAAAAGGTAACCAGAAAAGAAAAGAGTTTTTTGATAAGATTATTGATGTTGTAACACTACTTGGAGGGGATTTAAATGATGCTTTGTAAACTATCCCTAAAAAACATCAAAAAAAGTTTTAAAGACTACACCATCTATTTCTTTACCCTAATATTAGGTGTTGCGATTTTCTATGTATTTAACGCCATAGATAGTCAAACAGTACTACTAGAAACAAAGCAATCTACTTATGATATTATTAAAATGATGACTCAGACTTTATCTGCAGTTAGCATCTTTGTTTCCTTTATTTTAGGATTTTTAATTATTTACGCATCCCGTTTTTTAATTAAGAGAAGAAATAAAGAGTTTGCAATTTATATGACCTTAGGTATGGGAAAAAGAAAAATATCTACCATTTTATTTATAGAAACGATAGTAATAGGACTTCTTTCTCTTGGAGTAGGTCTAGGTATTGGTGTAATACTATCTCAATTAATGAGTTTATTAGTTGCGAATATGTTTGAAGCAGATATGACGAACTTTGCTTTTACCTTTTCTAAAGCTGCGCTAATAAAGACTATCATCTACTTTGGTATTATGTACCTACTAGTAATGGTTTTTAATACAATTCAGGTAAGTCGTTGTAAATTAATTGATTTAATTAATTCATCTAAAAAATCAGAAAAAGTAAAGATGAAAAATCCTATCATTTGTGCACTAATATTTATAGTAGCAAGTATCATATTAGGATATTGCTATTACATTGTTAGTGTTCCTGATGGAGCCAGCACTTTAACATTAAAGAAAATGACTGTAATTATAGGATTAGGTGCTCTTTCTACTTTCTTAATATTTTGGTCATTATCTGGACTAATTTTAAAAATTGTTCAGTCTATTCATAAAGTTTATTATAAAGGATTAAATAGTTTTATCTTAAGACAGATTAGTAGTAAGGTAAATACCACGGTATTTTCTATGACCATTATTTGTCTTATGTTATTTGTAACTATCTGTGTATTATCCAGTTCCTTATCTATTAAGAATTCTATGACAGCAAACCTAAAAGAATTAGCACCTGCAGATATTGAACTTATGAAGAAAAGAAATATTCCCAAAGAATTACAAGCAGACTATGGTTATACTGATGGTCAAATCGAATCAAGTTATCAAACAATAAAAGAATCATTAAAAGAATTAAGAATCGATGAAGATAAATACTTAAAAGATCAAGCAACCATTCATGTTTATACCGATGAGACAGTAACTTATGTAACTACACAGGGAGATAATATTGACTCGATGAAAAAGCGCTATCCTTATTTAGATTACACATCTCCTGAGATTATTGTAAAACTTAGCGAATATAATAAGATTGCTAAAATGTTTGGAAATGATACTTTTACCTTAGAGGAAGATCAGTATATGATTATTGGTGATTATGAAAGTATGACAACTTTAAGGGATGAAGCTCTAGCATTAAATACACCAGTAACAATCTATGGAAAAACATTAACACCTAAGTATAAGAAAGTAAAAAAAGGTTTTATTGAAATGTCTAGTAATCATATTACTGATGGAGTAATTGTAGTACCCGATAGTGTAGTGACTGTATCCGATGATTCTCCACAAATGGAATATGAGTATATGGTTGCGAATTACAAGGCAAATGATGATAAAACTAGAGAAGAAATAGAAGCCGTATTTACAGATACAACATATGAAGAGGCTCATCCTGATGTAACACTAGAAGGAACGAGTAAAATTGCAATCTATGATGCTAGTGTAGGTCTTGGTGCCATGATTACGTTTATAGGACTATATTTAGGAATTATTTTCTTAATATCATCTGCAGCCATATTGGCTTTAAAAGAACTATCAGAAAGTGTAGATAATTATACAAGATATAATATGTTAAGAAAAATAGGAGCAACAGATAAACAATTGAACAGAGCCTTATTTAAACAAATAGCAATATTTTTCCTATTTCCATTAGTGCTTGCTGTAATTCATTCTATCTTTGGTATTCAGTTTTGTATCTTCTTGCTAGAAACATTCGGAAAAGAACAAATGTTAGCAAGTGTCTTCATGACGATGATTTTCTTAATCATTATCTACGGAGGTTACTTCTTAATTACTTACTACTGCAGTAAAAGTATTATAAAGGAAAAAAGAGTATGATATTACAAATTAATTGGCAAGAACTGATGAATAGCCCTATAGTTATGATTTCACCATTAATATTTCTAGCTATCTTATTTATCGTACTTGCTGTTGTGAAAGGAGAAAAGGGTTAGGCTACTAATCCTTTTTCTTATCTTATGAATTATTTATTAGCTATTAAAACTGCAGTAGTCATTTTTCCATTGTTAGCACTCATGATTACAGGACCATTTATATTATACCAGTATCATAAATTTGCATCGATTGAACCTCTAAAGACAGTCCTTATTTATAGTTTTATCTTTTATCTACTATGTGCTTATTTCTTAGTTATTCTTCCTCTTCCAAAACTAGAAGATGTTATGAACAATCCAGATTGGATGATTCAAACGGTTCCTTTTCACTTTATCATAGACTTCCTAAAAGAAACACCTTTGGTGTTATCAAGTCCAAAAACCTATATTCAAGCAATTCTGCATCCTTCTTTTTACGTCGTATTTTTTAATATATTATTATTTGTACCATTTGGTATGTTTTTAAGATATTATAAACACTTTTCAGTAAAGAAAGTATTCAAATACAGTCTATTATTAAGTGCATTCTTTGAGTTTACTCAGCTTACAAGACTATATGGAATATATCCCAAACCATACCGACTTTGTGATATAGATGACTTACTATTAAATACCCTGGGTGGAGTAGTAGGTTATCTTTGGATGTTAGATTTAGAAAAAAGACTTCCTAAAAAAGAAGAATTAGAAAAACTTGCCTATAAAAAAGGAGAAAATGTTTCCCCGTTAAGAAGAATAACACTATTTTTTCTAGATTTATTTTTCTATGGTATCTTCACCATACTAGCAAAAGGATGGCATCCTATATTAATTTTTATCATATACTTTACAGTGATTCCCGTCTTCTATCACCATAAAACATTAGGTAGTAGTTTCCTAAATATAAAAATAACGAAAACAAAAAATACACTTCTTTATTATCTTAGACCTTATTTTATTTATTTTTATTATTTATTATTACCATACGGAATATTTTATATCGCAACCATAATAGGTCACTATATTTCTTCCTCTTCTGCAGCCATCATTTTCTACTTTTCTATTGTAATTATAGTATTTTTATTTTATCTAATGAATGGTTTCTTATTATTTATTCATAAATCAAGGTTTTATGATAGGCTTTTTTCTACGAAATTAGAAAGTACTATAAAAGAAAAACTGGTGAATTAAAAAATCTACTGATAACAAAAGATTTGTTAAAGTATCATATACTAATACAAATTATCCATACTAATAAATATAAAATGGTAAAGTGCAACCATAACTTGACAATATTCAACTAAAATTAGGTAGAAAAATAAAAGAAAACAAGATATACTAATCTTGGTTCATTTATCAAAACAAAAGAAAGGAAAACAAATAGAACAAAGGAAGCAGTGTGATCTTATGAAATGGTTAAAAAAACATAAACAAGATATTTTAGTATTATTATTATATAGCTTACTATATATCATAATTGTAGGAATACTTACCCGTGGAGAATTTATTTTTGCATCCACAACAGATTTTGAAATGCAACATTATATCTTTCCAGAATATTTTAGAAATTTATTTTATGATACCAAGGATTTATTTCCTGATTTTGCTTTAAATATTGGTGGCGGGCAAAACATATATAATTTTTCATACTATGGTCTACTAAGTCCTATTATTTTACTTTCTTACTTCCTTCCTATGATACCAATGATTTATTATTTAATAGGAGCAAGTTTTATCATAGTAGTATCATCCACATTTTTATTTTATAAGTTTTTATCCTCTCATCACTTTAAAACTTCTACTTGCATTATGGTATCGCTACTTTTCTTATTTGCAACACCAATACTATATCATGCTAAAAGACACATCATGTTTATTAACTATTTTCCATTTTTAATACTAGGATTCTTTGGTATAGATCATTTTATAAGTAAAAAAAGGATATTACTATTAACCATATCTATTACATTCATGATTTTTACTAGTTTTTATTATAGTGTATCAGGAATTATTGTCTTAATCATTTATGGTATTTATGAATTCTTAAAAAATCATTCTCCAAAGGAATTAGTAAAATTTTTATCTAGACTAGCAATACCATTTTTACTTGCAGTATTAATTAGCGCTATTCTTTGGTTACCAACGGCATACACTTTACTTGCTGGTAGAGGAGAAGCGATAAAAGAAATAGAAAAATGGTTATTACTTACTCCAAATCTTAAAATTTTATATTCAAGTTATGGTCCAGGAATTACAATATTAGAATTTATTTTACTAGGACTATTAGTAATTGATAAAGACCAAAGAAAACATACTAAGTATTTAGCACTATTCTTATTAATTATATTTTTAATACCACTATTTAACTTTATATTAAACGGAACATTATATATCAATACAAAATCATTAATTCCATTTTTACCATTAGAACTATTATTAATTGCAATATGTTATGAAACTCTATTAAAAAATCATAAAAAACTAAAAATTTACTTAGTAATATCAACATGTCTTATTACCGTGGTAGCAAGCGCAACAGATATGTTAATTCCTAAAGAAAAAGTAAATAGTAAAGAAGATAAAAACTACCAAGAATTAGTAGAAGAAATTACTAAAAAAGATCCCGGTTTTTATCGTATTGGAAATGAAACTTATACTTCATCTGCCTTAAACAGAGTATACTCCATGGATGAATACAAAAGTTCAGTATATTCTTCTACACAAAACAAATATTACCAAACCTGGGTACAAATAGAACAAAAAAATAATGAAATCTATCGTAATAATATGATGTTGACACTATCTGGAGGAGTTTTATCACAATCTATGATGGGAGAAAAATATATCATATCAAAAACTCCATTAAAAGATGGTTACCAATTAATCGATAAAAAGGGCGAGTTATTATTATATGAAAACAAACATGCCTTACCAATTATCTATGCAACTAAAGATAGTTTATCAAAAGAAGAATACCAAAACTTAGAATATCCTAAAAATGTTATTGCTGCCTATACCAAAAATATTCCAGAAGATGATATTTTTGAAAAAGTAGAATTAGAAATCAAAGATATGGAAAATATAGAGATAACGAAAGAGGAAGATGTCGTAAAAATTAGAGCAGGAGCAAATGCTAAAATGACAGTAGTACCAGAAGAAGACTTAACAGATAAAGTATTATTTGTTACTTTTAAAAACAAGTTTAACCGTGGATGCCATCATGAAAAAAATGATCAAACGATAAAAATAAACCATATCAGTAATAAACTTACTTGTAGAACATGGAAGTATCACAATAATAATTATGTGTTTCATTATATCTTGCTATCTCCAGAAGAATTAGAAATCACATTTTCAGAAGCTTATTATAAGTTAGGAGAAATAGAAGTTGTTGCGATACCTAAAAGTATATTAGAAGAAAGACAAGAAGAAATTACACCAGTAAAAATAATGAAAGAAGAAACCAAAGGAAATAAAATAACTGGAGAAATAGAAGTAGCAGAAAAACAAAATCTAGAAATTGCGATTCCTTATGATGAAGGTTTTACTATCTTAGTAGATGGTAAGAAGCAAGACTATCAAAAAAGCCTTCAAAATGGTATGACATTAGAAATAGAAAAAGGAAAACATAAAATAGAAATTACATATCACTCTCCATGGAAAAAAGAAGGAAGGATACTATCTATCTTGGGAATAGTTCTACTATTAGGAATTTGTACTTGGAATGCGAAAAAAACCAAAAAGTATATAAATAGAGTGAAATGAATGTTATAATAGCAATCAGAAAGAAGGAATATAATGGAACAAAGAGTACCAGTGGAAGCTAAAGTAGCAGATGTCATGGCAGTAAGCAGTGTGCTAGATCAATTGGATAACTTTAATCAAAATTTAAAAGAATTAACAACAAAATATAATATGGTGGATATTATGCACCATTTAAAAAGAGCAACCAAAGGAGGATCTACACTTTTTAGAAAACGAGGAATATATCAGTTTTATCAAGAAAATAAAGATACAGTAGATACTATTGATAAAAATTCTGATATATTTATGTTTCTTTCACTCAATTATAAAGATGATGGAACGATGAAAACAGACTTATCCTATTATTATGAATATTTGTTAAATCATAATGATGAAAAACAACGTATCCAAGCACTTTTACAAGAATTACAAAGATTAAACATTCGTGAAATTACACTAAATGAAGAAGCGGATTTTACAAAAGAAGAATATCATTTAGAAATGTGGTATTATTGTCCAATTTTGAATCCTATTGTATATTTAGAAAATATAAAAGTACTTCCTAATTACGAAAAAAATACTATTAAATATCATTCTAAAAGATCAAATTACAAATTGCTGATAGGAAATGAACGTTTCAAACATACAATAAACAAAATTGTTGTAAATAATATGACCTTTCCTATAGAATGCTTGCCAGCTTCTACTAGTTATGACATAATTCGTGATAGTATTTTAAGTCTTGCTAAAGGGACAAAGGAATCTAAAAAAGCTCTTCAAAATGCTGTGGACTTAGATGTTAGCTTGCAAGATTTAGATGCGCAAATGGCAGATACTTGTAATACTTTTACTAGAATTGATGAAGTAAATAGTAAACCAGAATTAGTCGCTGCCCTAACACAGATACAAACTGGTATCGCTGCACTATATGGTATTAAAAGAGACTATGAGGCAGAAATAACAATAGAGAATCCATCACTATCTCAACAAACGATAAAAGAAGAAACAAAACAATATGTAAAAAGGCGAGATAGTATGATAGATATTGATTAATAAAAAGTAAAAATTAACTAAAAATACAGTATAATATAGTCGAGGTGAAGTAAAATGCAACATAAAATGAAACTTTTAGAAAAGCCATTTAATAATATATTAGATGGTAGTAAAGAAATAGAATTTAGATTATATGATGACAAAAGAAAAAAAGTTCAGATTGGAGATACGATTGAGTTTTCTAAATTACCAGATCTAGTTGAAAAACTAAATGTAGAAGTTGTAGACTTATATCAATATCCTACCTTTAAGGAACTATTTATGCAATTAGGATATCATGACGAAGAGTTGGATAAAAAAGTAGAAGGAATGTATTCGATATATACGAAAGAACAAGAACAAAAGAATGGAGTCCTTGGAATAAAGGTAAAAAAATTAAGAAAATAAAATTATAAAACTTGAAAAATTACAGAGACCAAAACTCTGTAGTTTTTTCTTTTGCAACCAATTCTTTCACGAAAGCAACTATAACGTGATAGAAAAGAAAGATAAAATATAGTATTACTAGAAATATAACAAAACTGTAAGATTATATCAGCATCTTCTTTGCTATACTGATAGCAAGAAAGGAACAAAAAGGAGTGATACTATGTCAAGTTTTAATGTTTTAGGATTAAAAGTAACAATACTATTATTAATTATACTGGTACCGTGTATTATAATAGGAGGTATGATTTCTTTATGTTCTTTTCTAAAAGAAAAAATTAGTGAAATAAAGGACGGGATGCAAAGTGCCAAAAACACTAGAGGTAAAAAATCTAAAAAAGTATTATGGAACGAAAAATAATATAACGAAAGCAGTAAATGACTTATCTTTAGAAGTAGAGAAGGGTGAATTTACCGCTATCATGGGAGCATCAGGCTCTGGTAAAACAACACTACTAAATTGTATTTCGACAATTGACGAAGTAACTAGTGGACATATCTTTGTAAGTGGTAAAGATATTACAGAAGTAAAAGAAAAAGATCTAGCAAAATTTCGAAGAGAAAATTTAGGTTTTATCTTCCAAGACTTTAATTTATTAGATACGTTGACAATCTCTGAAAATATCTCTCTTGCTTTAATAATTAATAAAGAAGATGTAAATAAAGTAGAAGAAAAAGTAACAAAGATTGCAGAAAAATTAGGAATTAAAGAAATTCTAAATAAATATCCCTACGAAGTATCCGGTGGTCAAAAACAACGTTGTGCTTGTGCTAGAGCTTTAATCAATCAACCAGAATTAATACTTGCTGATGAACCAACGGGAGCTCTAGATTCCAAAAGTAGCAGAATGTTACTAGAGACTATGGATGAGATGAACGAAAAATTAAATGCTACTATCTTAATGGT
Source organism: Bacilli bacterium (assembly GCA_017886705.1). Lineage (GTDB taxonomy): Bacteria > Bacillota_I > Bacilli_A > RF39 > UBA660 > Faecimonas. The sequence continues at coordinate 11,634 of JAGHJJ010000048.1, forward strand.
TACTCATGACTCTTTCAGTGCTAGCTTTTGCAGTCGAGTATTATTCTTAAAAGATGGAAAAATATTTAATGAGATAAGAAGAGGAGAAAAGTCTAGAAAAGAGTTTTTTAATGAGATATTAGATGTATTAACATTACTAGGTGGAGATGTCGCAAGTGTTAAGTAAATTAGCAATTCGTAACGTTAAAAGAAGTTTAAAAGACTATCTAATTTATATTATAACCGTAGTAATAGCATTCTCTCTTATCTTTGCTTTTAATTTCGTATCATTTTCTAGTGATATTACAGAGTTATCAGAAATGATGGAAAATTTAAAGTACGCAATTATTTTTGTGAGCTGTATTATTGTTTTTGTAATAGCCTGGCTTATCAACTATACAATGAAATTTATGTTTTCTAAGAGAAGTAAAGAATTTGGTACATACATGTTATTAGGAATAGAAAAGAAAGATATCAATAAAATGTTCCTATCTGAAAACATTGTATTAGGATTACTTTCTTTTATCATATCCTTCTTTGTAGGAACAGTATTAGGAAATATCATTTCAGCAATTGTTATGAACTTGTTTGAAATGCCATATAAAATAAAATTATCTATAACTTTAACACCAGTACTTTTATCAACGGTATACTTTATTTTAATCTATCTATTTACTTTATTTAGAAGTAGCAGAAGAATGAAAAAAATGAAAATTCATGATTTGTTATATTTAGAGAAGAAAAATGAAGAAAAAATATGGAAGAGGAAGAAATATAGAAATATTTTATTTATTATTTTTGTTATTTTAGGAATCACAGGACTATATTTATGTGATCATGCTTTTGTAATTGCAGATGACCCTAGTATGGTTGGTTATTTAGGAATATCGATTTTATTATTAATCATCAGTATTTATGGAATTACTTTTACATTAGGAGATTTTATTCCAGCATTTATTAATAAAAGAAGAAAAATTAAATATAGTAAAGATAATTTGTTTGTTGTGAAAAACTTTGAAGCAAAGGCAAGAACAATAGGGTTTTCATTAGGAACATTATCTTTATTAATTACCCTAACTTTAGTCTGTATGAATATGTCATTTGTCATGAAAGATGCTTTTGAAAACAATATAGATCAACAGGCACCGTATGATATTCTAGTAGAAGGAATGTATAGTGATGTTGAAGAAAGTTGGACAGGAAAGCAAGATAATAGAAAGAAAGCATGGGAATATATAGATTATATTCACAAAAACTACCAAATAAAAGAAGAGTTACATTATCAAGTTCTAACACAAAAAGACCATCAAGTTGCAAAACATATTAAAAATATCGGTAATAATGGTTTCTATGACTATGATATATATTTAAAAGTATCAGATTATAATAAATTATTAGAAATGTTAGGAGAAAAGCCTATTCATCTAAAAGAAAACGAATACTTTGTAACGGGAGATAAAACTGTTAAAAATTATTTAAAAGAAATTGCCCTAGAACACGAAAATATTATAATCAATGGAAAGAGTTTATCATTAAAGAGTGCAACAACAGAAAACTTTCGCCTAGGTTGGTCAACAGGTAATAGTTTTTTAATAGTAATACCAGATAATATTGCTAAAAACATGCAAGTAGTAACAGAACTTTATGCTTTTGATACAAAAGAAGAAACGAAAGAATTAGATAATACCAAACTAGAAAAACTAGGATATTATGAATATAAAGACGGAGATTCTTATTTTGCCTATTTTCCAGTAACAGTAAGAGGATATTATGAATCATCTAACAGAACTGCAATGACTATTTTTTCGTTCTCTCTATTATATGTTAGTATTATTTTTATTACGGTAGTAGGAACTATTCTCTCTATTCAAACTCTAAGTGATTCTAATAAAAATAAATATCAATATAAACTACTTAAAAAACTAGGAGTAGAAGATAATAAAATAAAGAAAACAATCAGAAAACAAATTACTGCTAATTTCTTATTCCCGGTAATTTATCCAATTATTATTTCTGTTGTTACAGCTTTTTCTATCAATAGATTATTCTATGCTATAACTAGTGCTTCTATGAATTATCTAATAACTATATTGATTACGATAGGAATATTCCTAGCTATTTATGGAATCTACTATATCGCAACCTATATAACATTCAAAAATAATATTGAAGAATAACTCCATTAGGAGTTTTTTCGTATATTAGGAATTTGCTCCTCAAAATGCAAATTTGAAAACTTGATAAAAAATAGTTGACATACGAACAAATGTATTATATAGTATTCTCATCAGGAGGGGATATTATGTATAGAGCTTATCGGTTTCGTTTGTATCCTACAACTAATCAAATAGAGTTAATTCACAAAACATTTGGTTGTACTAGAGTAGTATATAATCATTATTTAGAAAAGCAAAAAGCACTTTATGATGAAGGAAAA
>JAGHJJ010000049.1 GCA_017886705.1 Bacilli bacterium
AAATAAAAATAATAAAACCCTTGAAAATCAAGGGTTTAATTTCAAATGGTGTCCGCGAGGCGACTCGAACGCCTGACCGATCGCTTAGAAGGCGATTGCTCTATCCAGCTGAGCTACGCAGACATAACCAACTGACAAGTAGAATTATACAATAAAAAGAAAAGACTTTCAAGTCTTTTTTTTAATTTTATAACTGATCTCTAGAAATTTCATCAATATGTTGATCATTTACCTCAAACATCACCATAGAAACATCGTAATTAGCAAACACCGAATAAGCAATACTATAAAGTACTTCTTCTAATACTTTATCACTACTATCAAATAAATAATCGTTAAAATTCAAAAACAAAACATTCTCTTGCTCATAATAATCTAAAAGCTCCACATTACTATGTAAAAAACTCATCAAATTGGCTTCATAAATATAACTACTAGAAAGTTCATCAATAATAATTTTAATCTTATCCCGCTCATCATTAACATATTTCGTAACCGGAACATAATATAGCTCATCATCAATTTCAGACAAATAATAAACAACAACTTTAGAAATATCATTTCTAGAAGTAATATTATATTCTTTATTAATACCAATATCTCGCGTCAATGGACTAGGTAACGCTTCATGTGTATTGGGATACTCCTTCAACAATTGTCCCTCTACTAAAATAATAACTTCCTGAATATCATCCAAATCCAAAATACTATAAACAATACCTGAAACAATTTGTTTTTCTAAATCAACCGACATATCTAAAAACTCCTTAGAAAAATCAATACTAACCTGCTTCTCACCACATAATACATTTAATACTTTCGTACCCTGAGGAATATAAGGAAAAAGTCCTTTAGGAAAATAATTATCATCTTCAACCGTTAATTGCTCTAAAATTTCCCTAATCTTTTTTTCTAAATCCGTACTTTCTAAAAGAATCCTACTCTTTACTAAATATCCATTAGAGTTAAGCAAATAAATATTATCAGTAGCAAGACCAGTAGCACTTTCTATCTCTAAATTAGTCTTTAACGTATAAGTATCATCTAAAGAAGGTAAAGAATAGGCAACTAACAAAACAAATAATGATAAAGTTGTAACAAAGATTTTACGAATTGCCTTAGATTTAAGCATAGAATCACCTAGAAAAGTATATGAAAAATCGTACTAAAATAGTACGATTTATAAAGATAATTCATGTAATCTCAATAATTCAACAACCGCCGCTGCTCGACCATTCACACCCAATTTCTGCATCGTATTAGAAATATGATTACGAATTGTTTTTTCACTAATATCAAGCTTTTTTGCAATTTCTCTAGTAGTCATATTTTGAATCAATAATTCAAAAATCTCCTTCTCTCTAGCGGTTAGTATTCCATTTGCCATATCTGCACCACCTAAAGTATTGTATGTAAGCAAAATACTTTGTTGTATGCATATACCTAAGCTTTTTGGAACTTTACTGTAATATACATCTTCTCTTCATATCCTGATTGTATCAATCGCATAATATTATTAGCTAAACTATTATCATGCTTTGAAGAAACACAAACAACAGATACATTATTATTATCGATTTTAACAAAAGAATCTAGTTTTAACTCTTTCTTTATCTTCTTTTCTAACTCTTCTTCTTTACTTTGTAAAGTATTCAAATATTTTAACTGCTCATAAGCATTATTTTTTTCTTCACTACTAATCACATCGCTTGTCAACTGTTCTTGTAAATCATCCATCATACTCTGTCTTTCTTCTTCCAAACTAACACGCATTGCTGTTAAAGAAGAAATCTCTTCTACCGTTTCTACTACTTCCTCTTTTTTATTATCCTTCTCTTCAACCTCCACTGCCTGAGTTAATAAATCATTAGGCATAGTAATATAGTAAACACTAAGTACTAAAATCAAACTAAATAACGTTAAAAACCATAAATTTTGTTTATTAATCATAAGATTCCTCCTTATTTCTATTAAAATATATGTTAAAAAAAAAAGAATATGAAAATATTCTTATAATTCTCTTCCACAATGCGGACAATATTTAGTATCAATAGTTAACTGTGTACCACAAGAAGGACAATAGTGAACATTTTGTGATGAATTATTATCTTCTTTTACATTAGCTTCTGGAGTGGTAAAAGTAGTATTAGTAACATTATCCTTTTTAAAGATAAGATCATTCATTGGCGTAGGGCCAAGATATTCACTTTTACCAAAACCTAATATTGGATAAAAGATAAAGCCTAAGAAATAAATTCCCACAGCATAACCATCATTTTTCCCAAAACTACGAGAAACACTAACAGCAAGTAAAACCCCAAAATAAATTTCAACAATTGTACTTACTATCGATAGTGCTGGTACTATCTCTATAATAACACCAGCAACAAATACAATAGCAATCCACCAAGGATTAACACCAGTAATTTGACATAAAACATAGGTATTATAAATAGGTATCAAAGCCGCCCAACCAGGTTTACCAGCTTTTTTAAATAACTTCCATTGACCGATAATAGTTAAAATACACATTACAAAAACAACAATTAAAATAACAAAAATCACCTGAGTAACAACAGTTAACATTGAAATTTTATCATATCCTGATGAATATACATCCTGATATAGCAAATTAAATAAACTCATATACTCCACTCCTTCTATTATATTGTATTATAAATGAAGTAAATTATCAACTGCTTTCATAAGCCCTAACTTACCATAATCATAAGTAAGACCTCCTTGCATATAAGCAATATAAGGTTCACGAATAGGTCCATCACAAGAAA
>JAGHJJ010000050.1 GCA_017886705.1 Bacilli bacterium
AAATTCATGTTAGAGGTCGTGAAGAATTAGCAATTTGTTTTCAACATGAACTAGATCATTTAAATGGAATTTTATTTACTGATCATATCGACAAAAAAAATCCTTTCAAAGGAAAGGATGAATATAGGGCTATTTAGTTAGCTCTATTTTTTATTTGTTTTATCATAATATAGAAGTCTTACTGCTGCAGTAACTCCTATATTAAATGCTTGCAGTTCAGTTTTTGGTAACATATTGGTTCTTTCTGCAATTCTTATTGTAGAAGTAAACATTTGTTCTTCAGATAATTCTTGATTTCTTCCAAATTCTAAATATAATGCTTCCGTTAACAACATTCCTTTTACCATTTGTTTTCTTTCATTTATCGGCATACCTGGTATCATAGTATATCCTGCCATTGCTATATATATATTAGCTACTGTTTCCATACTATTTCCTTCTACAGTACACGTTTTAATTATTTCTTCACATTCTTCTTTTACCATGTCACTAGAATATCCATTTTCATAGACTACTGTCATAAATTGTTCTAAAGCTTCAGCTTTTTTATCTTTCATATTATCCCTCGCTTTTGATTCTGTATTGTACTGCAAAACTATCATAGTGTCAAATTTAGTGTTTTCCCTTTTTTTGATTGTTTGCTACTTTCTTCTGTTTTAGATGTTAAAACTAATCTATTTATTACTTCGATTGTAGATTAAATGAATGTTGCTTTTTTAGATAGCTAATTTTTGATACTTAAAACTGTTTAAAAAAATAAATGTTTTAGTTCTAATGCAGATTCTTTGGTATTTTCATCATACTCAGTAGGAATTATATCTGTTTTTAGAATTTGCGTCGTACTTTCCCTCTTTTCTTGTAATTATTATTTTAATAAAAGAGAGCCAGTGCTCTCTTATAATGTTTCTAGGGCTTCATTTAGTTTTACACTTACTAATTTTGAGACACCAGACTCTTGCATAGTAATACCATATAAAGTATTGGCATATTCCATAGTTTTCTTTTTATGAGTAATAATTAAGAACTGGGTCTTATTTTTATAATGGTCTAAGTATTTACCAAACTGGGCTACATTTGCTTCATCTAGAGCTGCTTCTACTTCATCAAATAAGCAGAATGGTACTGTTCTTACATTTAATATAGCAAATAGTAGTGATATGGCTGTTAGTGTTTTTTCTCCACCAGAAAGCAGAGATATAGTTGTTAATTTCTTTCCAGGAGGAGATGCTACTATTTCTACTCCAGTTGTTAGTAGATTATCTGGATCTGTTAATTTTAAATCTGCATGTCCTCCTCCAAATAACTCTTTAAATACTTGTTTGAATTCTTCAGTAATTTTAGTGAATGTGTCTTGGAATTCTTCTTTCATGACATCATCCATCTCATTCATGATTTCAAGTAGTGTATCTTCTGCTTTTAATAAATCTTCTTTTTGATTTGTTAAGAATTCATATCTAGTATTTACTCTTTCATATTCTTCTATGGCTGCTAGATTCACCATACCAATACGTTTTATATTGGCTCTATAGGTATTTACTTTTCTTCTTGCTTCTTCTGGTTCTACATCTAAGTGATAGGATGCTTTTGCTTTTTCAAAAGTTAATTCATATTCGGTATTTAACGTATCTAGCATCGTATCCATTTTTATTTCTAACCTATTTAGAACTACTTCTTTTTCATGTAGTGCTTTTTCTAGATTTCTAAGATTGGCATTTTTTACTTTATCACTAGCAATACGTTCTTCTTGCTCTCTTTTTATCTCTTCGATATCATTTCTTAATTTATCTAGTGTTACTTGTATGGTACTCTTTTCTGCACTTAAAGTATGATATTTTTCAATTAATTCTTGTTCTTTTTCACTTAGAGAGTTGTTTGCTATCGCATTTAGAGCTTGCCATTTTTGTTCTATTCCTTCTAGTTTGTTTCTCTGTTCTTTAATTTCTTCTGCTTTTGTTTTATATTTTTCTTTAATCGTGACTTTATTTTTAGATACTAAAAACTCACTTTCTTCTGTTTTTCTAATAGCCTCTTCTACTTCTTCTAGTTCTTTTTTTATTTCTTCTTGTTCTTGTAACATTAAGTTTCGTTGTTCTTGTAAACGTTTTAAGTCTTGTTTTAAGAGAATCGTTGACTTTGTATGGTACGTGGAACCACCAGTCATACTTCCTCCGACGTTTACTACGTCTCCTTCTAATGTTACTATTTTATAGTGTTTATTTATTTTATGACTTAGGTAGGTTGCTTTATCTAAATCTTTTGCGATAATTACTGTACCTAATTGGTTTTCGATAATATTTTGATATGTTTTGTCATATTCTACTAAGTTGCTTAATACTCCTAGGTAACCTTCTTCTTGTTCTAGTATCCTTAGAGAATCTTTATCTACATATCTTGATGTTATTACGGTTAATGGGAAAAAAGTTGCGCGTCCTAAATGATTGTCTTTTAAATAATTAATTGCTTTTTTAGCAGAAGGCTCATCTTCTGTAATAATAAAATTTTTATTAGCCGATATCGCAACATTTAAAGCTTTTACATATTCTTCTTTGGTACTTAGGATATTTCCTATTGTATTATGAATACCAGATAATGGTGAGGATAATATTTTTCTTACACTATTTGGTAAGTCTCCTCCCTCTTCTATTTCTCTTTTTAGACTATTTATTTTATGATCTAGAGTAATTAAGTCGCGCTCATGAGAAGAGTAATCGTTTGTTAACATGTTTTTCTTTTGCTTTTCTTTTTGTAGAGATGATGTGATTTCTGTTGCTTTTTCTTCTTCTTTTTTACCATCTTCAATAATGATATCTAGTTCTGTTTTGTGTTTTTTTATAAGAGAAGTGATATTTGCTTTTTCCTCTAATATTTTTCTTAATTCTTCTTCTATCTCTTGTTCATCTTTATTTTGACTATTCTTTTCTTGTAATAGATTTTTCTCTCCATTAATTTTTTCTACCATTTCTGTTACTTCTAGTAACCTTCTTTGAAGTGTTGTCTCTTCCCGTTCTAGTTTTTCTAGTTTGTTTGCTTGTTCTAAATCTTTAGCATCGCTTGAGGATGTTTCATTCGATAGCTCCATGACTTCACGTTCTAGTTTTTCTTTTTCAGTTTTTACTCGCTCGGATTCAATACTTGCATTTTCAATATCATAAGCAAGAAGTGCTACTTCATAATTATCTAGTCCTTTTTTATTTTCTAGGTAATCTTTTGCTTTTTCACTTTGCTCTTTTAATGGTCCTACTTGTCCTTCTAATTCTGTAATAATATCATTTACTCTATCAATATTATTATGTGTTCTATCTAATTTTCTTAAGGCTTCTTCTTTTCTTTTTTTGTATTTTAGTATTCCCGCTGCTTCTTCAAAAATAACACGTCTATCTTCTGGGGAGTTACTAAGTATTTTTTCTACTTCTCCTTGAGAAATGATATTAAAGGATTCTTTTCCCATACCGGTATCTAGTAATAAATTATTAATATCTTTTAATCTACATCTTTCTCCATTTAGATAATATTCATTTTCTCCACTACGATATACTCTTCTTTTAATAGATAATTCTGTATAAGGAACGTTTAAAAAATGGTCAGAATTATCAAATACTAATTCTACAGATGCGACATTTAAAGGATTTCTACTTTTACTTCCAGAAAATATGACATCACTCATAGATCCTTCTCCACGAAGGGATTTTACTGATTGTTCTCCTAAGACCCAGCGTACAGCATCAACAACATTACTTTTTCCTGAACCATTAGGACCTACAATACAAGTTATTTTATCGTCTAATTTAATATCTAATTTGTCGGCAAACGATTTAAAACCACTTGTTACAATTTCTTTTAAGTACATACTCTTCACCCTATAGTTAAGTATACTATAAAAATGGTTCTAAAACAATTGATATTTCTGTAAATTCAGCCTTTAGAACGTAAAAAAAGTAGAGTTTTTCTCTACTTTAGTTATCGTTTTCAATTTTGAAATTTAATAATTGATTGCAAATATCTTCATAAATGTCCTGAGAGTGCAAGCAAGTATCTATTAAATATCTTTTATCTTTATCATATTCTTTTAATCCTCTTATATAATAAGGTTTATCTTTATCTAAGATAATAAATGGCATAATATTATTTTTTAGACATTCTTTAAACATAATAATTCGTCCTACTCTTCCGTTTCCATCTGCAAATGATACCTTAGTCAACTTTTATTTTAATGTTAAAATTGGTATCTCCATTTAATACTTATATCCCTACTGTCAGTTTCTTTATTATACTTACCGATATAAATTCTTTCAACAAATTCATTTAATATTTCTCTAGTAACTTCTTTTATATAACTATATTTTTCATATAATTTACCAACTTCTTCAAAATTATCTTCCGCCCTGTCATATTCACTTAATTGCTTATTAATGATTTCTAATCTTGAAGATAAAGCACTTTTTTCATTTTTAAAATTTTCTTTGAAGATTTTATATTCGTCATAGTCTATAATATCTACTTTTAAATCCTCATACATTCCTTGATAAATATTATCTTTTTGGGCAATTTTCTTTCCTAATCCTGAATAGCTAATATAAAAACTATGTTTTGATTATTTGCTTTAATTGTTTTGCTCTTTCAATAACATTTTCTGGAATTTTACACTTAGTAATAATTATCAAATCATTTTTAACATTATATTTTTCTAATTCATCTAACAATTCTAATAGACACTTGGTATTTTTAGGATTAACGAAAACATCAGCATTGGGAAACAAGCATAATGGTATTTTTTCATCATAATACTTATACTTTAAAAGTTTTTCTACTGCTTCTCTTGGTATAATTAATTGTTTTGGAAAACAATTATTATCTCCTGTTGCTTGTAACAAACAATATTTACATCCATTAGGACATCCTAAAATTGAATTAACGGCAAGCCAACTAAAGTGCATTTCGATTGCTACCACACAATCACCTCTTGTTAGGGTATTATACTAACACAAAAATATATGAAATTAACTATGCAATTTTACAAATGAAATTGCATTTTTGCACATTAATAAAACTCCATTTCCCAAAAAAAGAAATGGAGCTTGATTTTGACTTAGGGCTTCTAAAGTTTCCTAAATACCAATCATTAATATTTTATTCATTTTAATGATATTTATTCATTGGGATAACCCGTAATATCTAAAATATTTCTAATACTAATTGATTTTAATTTTTTAGATAACTTTTTAATTTCTTTATCAATTTGCATTTGAAATTCTTTGGATTTTTTTTCATCCAATAATAATTTCATACAATTAACTAACATATAGAAATTTGTAGAGCCATTATGACTATTATAAGTCTTATCAATTAATTTATAACTAACAAAAAATTTACTATGAAATGTATAAAGACGATCAGAATGAGCACTTATATTTCTTGCTAAAGTTAAATTAATTAAAATTTGTTTTAATTATTTATCTGAAATCTTAAAATACTTACTAATTGCTTGTCTATCTTCTTGCTTTAACAAACCATAAAACCTACTAATCTCACCAAGTGTTAAAACTTTCACTAATACAAACGGAGGAATATAACCATATACATCCTGATAGTGAGTAATTGCAGGATGTTTTCCATAATTTTTATTTAATTCTTCGCCAATATTAAATACTAACCTTTTCACCGATTCAATATCTGCATTTTTATCAAAAGTATGTCTTTCTAAATAATTTTTTATACTATATTTTTTAGAAATTGTATTAGCAATAAGGGATTTAACAATGACTTCAATTTCTAAAGCATATTTTAAAAATATTGCTTTTAAATTTTTATCAAAATCATATAAGGAATATATTTCATCAAATGTTACACCATCAAAATATTTACCATCATCTTTAAATACTTCTTTATATGTATTAACAATAGCATAATAAGAGTATCTTTCAATTTTTCTTAAAGCATCTTTTTTGTTTCTAATAATAACACCTTTAGAAATTAGATAGTCTATTAAATCTTCGCTGCTTTTATATTCCTTCATGTTTTCCCCCTTAAACAAAATTGACTCAGGGCTTCTAAAGTTTCCTGAGTACTAATCAACATGAATATACCATTTTTATTTCTGTTTGTCAATAGATTCAAACTCTTTTGTCAATCATTTTTAGAAATGTCACCATATCATTTTTAGAAATATCACCACTAATTTTAATAATTTCTTTATAAGCAAATCATTGATAATAGGCAGTAAAAAATCGTTATACTTGCTGTAATATCTTATTTTTAAGATATTACACATTTCAAAAGAGTTTTTACTGGGTCCCTGTTGTCAATGAGGAATTATAAAGAAATTGCACTATAAAACAGGTGACATTTTAATTAATGATTAACACCCTTTTTCATAAATATTAAATAAAAAGTAACAGAAGTGAAGTTTTTTTGATGTAAAGAGAATATATATAATCGAAGTTTGAGATTAATAAGATTTAATTTATCTTTATTCTACAAAACTGAAATTCTTAGATTTTTTAATATCATATTATATTAAATTCTCAAACAAAAATGAAGTTAAAATCCGTTAATTATATAACTATTTTAACTACTCTAGATTTTTTCATGTTTTATCAACAAAAAGATGCTATCTAAATAGCACCTTATTTTTCTAATTGTTCACTTAATAATTCATCTAATTTTACTATTTTATATCCTTTTGATTTAATATAGTCTATTACAGTTTTTAGTTCTATTTCTGTTGTTTGATTTATTGGTAGAGATATAATTGCAGCATTTTGGAGTTTTTCTTTTACTTCTTGAAAAGGAGATGATGTTATCTTTATCGTAGGTATAATCGTATGTAGTTCTAACTTTGAACATAGTTCAATTACTTCTTTATTATCATATTCTGCATAACAATACTTAGGAGTAGTTGCGGATACATTTTTTAAATACTGTATGGCAGAAGAAAAGTAAATTTCTTCATATCTATCATTATAATTTAATATTTCTAATTCATGATTTAACATTTCTTTTACGATTGCTAGATTATTTTCTAACCATAGGCCATCTATAAAAAAGGTACCTGTAGTTTCTTCTTGATTTAGTATTCTTACTATTTCTTGGGGATTAGAATCTTTTGTTACTGTAAATACTAATGTTACAGCTTTTTTTTCTTCATGACCACCTGTTACAAATTTGTCATAAGTATCCTCTATTGATATGGTAGGAGTCGTCTCTTTAAATACAGTTAGACTTTCATTATAAGTTCCATATCTTTTCATCTTTTTATACGTTTCATCATAATCTACTTCTTTTCCATTCTTTCCAGGTGTAATTTTGTTTTCTTCTATTTTAGCATCTTCAGCAGGTACTTCGTATTGTTTACTTTCTTCTTTAATTCGTTTCATTAAAGGATCCGTTTCTCTTATAATATCTATTGTTTTATTCGTATAGTAAAAACTAAATAGTACTAGTACCATTACTATGGATACTTGGATTAGCTTTTTCTTTAACATAATATCACCTAGATAAATATATGAAAAAAAAGTTCTAAAATGAACTTTTACTTTTCTTCTTTTTTCTCTTTTGTTTTTGGTTTTGGTAGAGCGTCTTTTCTTGAGAAGTTTTGTCTTCCTTTTTTATCTGGACCTAAAGCTTTTACGATGATTTCATCTCCTACTTTTACGACATCTTCTACTTTTTCTACTCTTTCATGAGCAAGCTGAGAAATATGTACTAGTCCTTCACAACCTGGCCATAATTGTACAAAGCAACCAAAGTCTTCTATTTTTACTACTTTTGCTTCATAGATTTTTCCTACTTCTACTTCACGAACTACTTCTTCAATCATCTTTCTAGTCTTGTTAATGATTTCTTGGTCACTGTGATAAATAATTACTCTACCATCATCTTCTAAGTCTACTTTTACGGCATTAATATTGTTAACATCTTTTACGTTAGAAGCATCACAAATGATTTTAGTAATCATTTCACCACCTTTACCGATAACATCTTTTATCTTCATAGGATCGATAGTGAATGTTTCCATCTTTGGTGCATATTTAGATACTTCTTTTCTTGGCTCTTTAATTTGTTTTTGCATTACTTTTAATACTTGAAGACGAGCAATACGTGCTTGCTCTAGAGCTTCTTTTAGAATTTGCTCTGTAATACCTTTGATTTTTATATCCATTTGTAGAGCACAAATACCATGTTCTGTTCCAGCTACTTTAAAATCCATATCTCCTAGATGGTCTTCCATTCCTTGGATATCCGTTAAAATTGTATAATCTTCTCCATGTGTAATTAATCCCATAGCGATACCAGCTACTGGAGCTTTGATTGGAACACCGGCTGCCATTAAAGACATACAACCAGCACAGATACTAGCTTGAGAAGAAGAACCATTGGATTCTAATATTTCTGATACGACACGTAGTGTATATGGAAATTCTTCTTCACTTGGTATTACTTGAAGTAAGGCTTTTTCTCCTAAGGCTCCGTGTCCTATTTCACGTCTTCCTGGTGCACCATATCTTCCTGTTTCTCCTACTGAAAATTGAGGAAAATTATAGTGTAACATAAATCTTTTTTGATCTTCTAGACCAAGTCCATCTAATATTTGATGTTCTCCTAGGGCACCTAATGTTGTTACTGATAGAGCTTGCGTTTCTCCACGAGTGAACAGTGCAGAACCATGGGTTCTTGGTAGTAAGTCAATATCCGTTGATAGTTTTCTAATTTCATCCATCTTTCTACCATCTGGTCTTATTCCTTCTTTTACCACGATACTTCTAAATAATTCATACTCAATATTGGATACTACCATATTTACTTTTACAAGTAACTCTTCTAATTCTTCTTCTTTTAGTTTATCTTCATATTCACTTCTATATAATTCTACAGTTTCTTCTTTTATTTTATCAATTGCATCATACTTTTTAAGTTTATCTTTGATACGAAGTGCTTTATCCATTTTTTTCGTAATTAAAGAAGCTATTCTTTCTTTCATATCATTATCGATGGTTAGTGTTTCATACTCCATCTTTTCTTCGCCAATTTCTTTTATGATCTTTTCCTCAAATTTGATTAATTCTTTTACTGCTTTATGTCCTACCATTAGAGCTTCTAACATAACATCCTCTGGTACTTCTTTGGCGCTAGACTCTACCATATTAATAGCATCTTTTGTACCAGCAACTGTTAAATCTAAGTCTGATACTTCTAGTTCTTCTGGTGTGGGATTAATTACAAACTCTCCATTTACTCTTCCTACCTTTACTCCAGCAATTGGTCCATTAAATGGAATTTTTGATATAGATACTGCTAGAGATGATGCAAACATTGCGGTTAACTCTGGTGAACAGTCTTGATCTACTGATAATACTGTTGAGATAATTTGTACTTCATTTTTAAATCCTTCTGGGAATAATGGTCGCATAGGGCGATCAATCATACGGGCCGCAAGAGTTGCATTTTCACTAGGGCGACCTTCTCTTTTAATAAATCCTCCTGGGATTTTACCTACAGAATATAATTTTTCTTGATAATTTACAGTTAATGGAAAAAAGTCAGATAATAAGTTTACTGTCTTTGATACGACAGCTGCTGTTAAAATTACGGTATCATTATAACGAACTAGCACAGCACCATCGGCTTGTTTTGCTAATTCTCCGTGTTCTACTATAATCTTTCTTCCATAAAAATCTAATTCAAATGTTTTCTTTTTCATACTTCCTCCATACAAGTTCCATTATTAGAATAGCAGAAAAGTTGAAAAAATTCTACTTTTTCTTTGATTTATCTTTGAATATTAAAAAATAGTGCACTTGGCACTATTTTCTTAAACCTAATTTTTTAATTACTTCACGATAGCTTTGAATATCTTTCTTAGCTAAATAGTTTAACATGTTACGACGTTGTCCAACTTTCTTTAAAAGTCCACGTCTTGAATGATAGTCGTGAATGTGTGTTTTTAAATGTTCTGTTAAATCGTTAATTTCTTTTGTAAGAATAGCGATTTGTACTTCAGCAGAACCTGTGTCTTTTTCATTTTTTGCAAATTCTTTAATAATTGCACTTTTTTCTTCTTTTGTTAAAGCCATATTAACACTTCCTTTCCTTATATTTGCCAAGACTAAGTGAAAAGTCGGAAATTCTTTAGACCGGGTCTTGGTAGCACATATAATATACTATACTTTTTTTGGTTTTTCAAGTGTTTATCCTAAAATCATGGTAATATAATACATAATAAATATTCCTAGCATGACAATTCCTTCTTTTTTAGATACTACTCTTTCACTTTTAGCAAATATAAATAATAAGAATGAAGTTAAAAATACTGTTGTGATATCTGCTAGATTAAAGTTTTCTAATACTAAGTCGCCAAATATAGCAATTGGTAAGCCTAAAACAATACATATATTAAATATATTTGTTCCTATGATATTTCCTATTGCCATATCAAATTCTTTTTTTCTAGCACTAGATACTGTCATAAACATTTCTGGAAGAGAAGTACCTATGACAATTAAAATCATCGTAATTACTTTTTCACTAATATTTAATCTTTCTGCTAATATTACAGCATTGTCTACGATAACATCGCTACTTAAACTAATACATGCAATGCTTCCTATTAATAAAAATATAATTAAAAAGATATTCTTATAGACCGGTTCTATTTGTTCGGCATCTTCTTCTTTTTTTCTTGATAATTGTATAATATAAGCTACAAACATTAGAAATAATAATATTAAAATAATTCCATCTGCTCTAGAAAAAGTATTTGGTGTTAGTGGATTAAATAGACTATCTAACATTAATACACAAAATCCGGTTGTGATAATCAATAAAATTGGTAACTCTTTTTTTATGGTAGCATGTCTTACTCTGATTGGTCTAACTAAGGCTGCTAGTCCAATAATTAAAAATGTATTTACAATGCAACTTCCTACTACATTAGCAAAAGCCATGGTACCATTTTTACTGGCGACACTTTGAAACGATATCGCGACTTCTGGAGCACAAGTACCAAAGGCTACTATAGTTAATGCTATTAACATTTTTGGTACTTTACAACGTATTGCTAAAGAGGAAGCACAATCTACTAAAATGTCACTAGACTTTATTATAATTAAAAATCCCAATAACAAAAATATCACTTCTAGCACGTTATCCCCTACTTTCTAGTCTATTATACTATAGTTTTTTATCCTTTCCTAGATTGTAATTGTTAGTTTACTGTCAAGAAAAAAGAACTTTTTAAAAGTTCTTCCATACTCTTAGTTTGTCTTTTTCTACTTTATAAATACCTAGTATT
>JAGHJJ010000051.1 GCA_017886705.1 Bacilli bacterium
TATTATCTAGTACCGTTCCCCACATAGCAGCATCTACATCAGCACTCGTTCCTTGAAACATGGCTTTACCAGACTCATATAAAGTAATTACGGTATCTTCTTCTTGTGCTTGAAAAATAGCATAAGGTATTTTCTTATCTCTTACTTTATCTTTATAATATTCAATCATTTTTTGTTTTGTCTCTTCATTCACTTTAATAACGATATTCATTATTTCACCTCTAATTCATTGTATCAAATTGTCTGAGGAAAGTCTATTTTTCATTGGAGAAAACGCATCTGTCCAACGTTTCTTTTTTTGCAATACTTTTTCTTCTTGTAAAATAACAGTATCTAAAACTTCGTCTTTCTCAAATCTTTTCTTTTGAAAATGATCTTCATCTTTATACATAGTTCCAGTCCTTGTTAAAGAAAAAGAATGTATTTTTTCTTCTTGTTTTAAAAAATTAGTTAATGAGGTAAAGTTATCTATATAAAGCCTTTTTGCTTCTTTCTTCAGTTTTCCATCATGAATGGGAGTAGGCCAACTATAATAATAGGGATAATAGAAATCATGAAGCTTATCTTCTTCTATGATTTGCTCGAGTAGCTGTCTTTGTTCTTGTGCTTCTAAATCATATAGTTTTTTTGTATCAATTGCAATAACTTCATCTTTAGTATGACTTATCATCGCAAATGTTGCTCTAACGTATGCATTGTTTAAAATCTCATCATAAGTATGTTCAAAGTATTTTCTTTTTTCTTTAGGAATTTCTTGATAACGATTTAGTCTATTTATGACTGATAATTTTTCTTCTTCTGTAAACTTATCACTAGAAAGTATCGCTAAAGTAAAGCCACTATGAGGATTTTTCTTTAAGAAATATTCTTTGGCTTTCGGATGAAATTTATCTTTTGGTGTTTTCATGATGTATTCTGCTAAAAAATCTTTCCTTCCCCAGTTGATGTTTAAGGGATAGGCAATAAAATACTCATAACTATCCTGTTTGGAATAATTAAATACTTGATTCATAATTTTATTATAAATAGGTACTAATTCTGGAATTTCTTCTTTTGCTAAAGAAAGAGATTCTAAATGGTTTGGCATTTCTCCGTACTTAGAATAGATATAGAATGGATATTTATGTTTGTAAAAGTATAGAGTAGAGATAAACTCTATAAAACTATTGTTTTTAGCATGCTTTTTCCAAAAGTCAGCCGAAAATACAACTCCTTGTTCGAAAAGACTCCTCATATATTTATCGTGTAAAGGTATGATAATTTTTTCCATAACCTTTGTTATAAATAGCTCTTTTTCTTCTTCTGTTAAATCAATATTAACATTTTCTAAGATATAGTTAAGAAATTTT
The DNA here is from genome assembly GCA_017886705.1 of Bacilli bacterium. GTDB lineage: Bacteria > Bacillota_I > Bacilli_A > RF39 > UBA660 > Faecimonas. The sequence continues at coordinate 1,350 of JAGHJJ010000051.1, forward strand.
TCTTCAGTAGGACTAACTAGTACTTCTTTTTTCTTAAACTCTTTTAAAACTTTGGTGACTGGTTCTTTTTTCTCTATTTCCATAAGATTAATGGTATGAAAAAAAGAATTTAAATCAATTTTATGTAAATAGTTAGATAACTGATTAACCTTCCTTGAAATCATAGTAGTACTAAGGTCACTTTGATGACTATTTATATATTTTAATTTTCTTGTAATGTTTATATCTTTCATTTGACGCTCCTTAGACAATATTTTTTAATATTTTATCACTTTTTCATTAATTATAGAATTTTTTTCTTATTTTTTCTATAATATAATATAAGGAGTTGAAATTATGACTATTAATATTTTAGATGTTGCTATTATTTTAATTTTAATTATGTTTGCAATTGTAGGATTTAAAAGAGGTGCTATTAAAGAGCTTGTGTCACTTGTTGGAATTATTGCAGTGTTTATTGTTTCTTTTTCTTTGAAAGGGATACTTGGAAATATTCTTTGTAAATGGTTACCATTTTTTGATTTTGCTGGAAGTTTAGAAGGAGTAAAAGTACTAAATATTTTACTTTATCAGTTAATTGCTTTTTTAATTATATATAGTTTGTTATTTAGTGTTTATATGATTGTTATGAAAATATCTGGTATTGTTCAAAAGATTATTCATATGACTGTTATTTTATGGCTTCCATCAAAAATTATTGGTGCTGTTGTTGCTTTTGTTACAGGATATATTATGGTGTTTGTTGTCTTACTTGCTTTACTTATTCCATTAAAAGATACTGCTATTTTTAAAGATAGTAGTTTTGCAAATTATATTATTTATAAGTCACCTATTCTTGCTGCTAGTTCAGAAAATATTAGTACTTCTATTAATGAAATTTATACTCTTGGAGAAGATTTGTCTCAGGGTGAAATTAATAAGAATCAAGCTAATTTAGAAACAATGAATGTTTTGTTGAAATATAAGATTGTTAGCCCTAAAACTGCTAGAGAGTTGGTTGTTTTGGATAAATTAGATGGTATTTCTGGATTGGAAAAAGTTATTGATAAATATGAATAGGTGATAGTATGTTTGATATGCATTATGATTTATTAAGTATTGCTTATGTTTGTTATTTAAAGAATGATTATTCTTATTTAGAGGAGAAAATAAAATCGTATCGGAATGATAATGTTCAGGGAGTGGTGGCGAATCTTTACTTTATGAGTGAAGAAGAAATGAAAGAAGAACTACATTCTAAGTATTATCAAAAAGAAGTCCCTGTAGTAGAAATGTTTCGTATCAGTACAGAAATTGTAAAAAGTTATTTGCCTAATACAGAATTAATTTTTAGTGTTGAGGGCTGTGATTATATCGAGGAACTAGAAGAGTTAGAAGAGCTTTATAAACTTGGTCTTCGTAATATTTTACCAGTATGGAACAATAAAAATAAATATGCATCTGGTAATAGAAGTGATCAGGGATTAACCGAAGAGGGAAAAAGATTTTTAGATAAAGCTATTGAACTAGGAATTTCTATTGATTTATCCCATACTAATAGAAAATCTTTCGATGATATTGTTTCCTATTTAATGGGAAAGAAAGATGAGGGAGAAGAATTCTTTGTTATGGCGAGTCATTCTAATGCTAGAAGTATATGCGAAAGACAAAGAAATTTGGAAGATGACCAGATATTGGCTATCAAAGATCTTGATGGATTAGTAGGGGTATTTTCTAACCGTAACTTTATTGTTCCTGAAAGTTTAAAGGAAAGAGCAAATCAACAAGAAAAAGAGCAGTATTATTTGGCACATATTAGTCATATAGTAGATTTAATAGGAGTAGATTATGTTGGTATTGCAACTGATGATATGGATTTTTGTAAAGAAGCAGATGCAGAATATGGACAAGTACAAATATATTCCTATGATAATATTGCCAAAAGTGTGCAAAGTACCTTGGAACAAAGATATTCTATAGAAGA
>JAGHJJ010000004.1 GCA_017886705.1 Bacilli bacterium
AAAGGGAAGCAAAAAGATTCCTAGAGTCAAACCCAATGGAGAACCATATTATTACTGTGAGGGTTCTATGCCTTTTCCAGATAATTTGGATGCTCCTGCTAGAACTATGCTTACTAGTGAAAGTGGAATTAGTAGAACAACTCATGTAATAGAAGACTTTAAAACAAAAAAACTTCGTTTATTAACACCAAGAGAATGCGAACGAATTAATGGATTCCCAGATGATTGGACAAATACTGGTATGAGTGATAAGAAAAGATATTTTATGATGGGAAATGCTCTTGTTGTTGGAGTTATTGAGAGAATTGAAAAAGAAATAGAAAGAATCATCGAAAATGAAAACTGATGATTTTTCCTTTTTTTGATTTTATTTACAAAATTGTAAAATTAATCCACAAGCAAGTTGACAAAAATAAAATGTTATGCTATACTTTTGGTGTTAGGAGAGAGAAATATGGAAAGATTAAGTGAATTTGCAATTTTTTGTAGAAAGATTAGACTTGATAATAATCAAATATTAAAAGATATGGCTGATGCTCTAGGTGTATCATCATCATATTTATCTGCGGTTGAAAATGGAAAAAGAAAAATACCTGATAATTGGTATGAGAAAATATCAAACCTGTATTGTCTTCCAAAAGATAAACAAGATGAATTATTTTCTATCATTAAGAGTCAGGATTTACAATTTAATGATGTTATTGAGTCTGATGATTACAAAACTAAGCAGATGCTTATATCCTTTGCTAGGAAATGCCAAGAAAATAGCATAACTCCTGAAAAGTTTAACAAGATAATTAAAATAATGGAAGGAGAAAAGAATGAAAGCACATCCGAGAAGTAAAGTACTCATTAGACAAATAGCAAATCAGATACGCGAAATACTTCAAGTAAATAAAAATGAGAAAATTGATATAATTCGTTTGTTAGAAATGGTTATTTGCCCTGCGTTCGACATATCTTTCGAAATTATTGAAAAAAAGGAGATGTTGGACAAATACGCTGAATATAACCCTATTGATAAAACAATTAAATTACGTGAAGATGTATATGAAAGAGCTATAAATGGCATAGGCAGAGATAGATTTACCGTTTCACACGAAATAGGGCATATTTTCTTACATTCTGACAATATTGCAATGGCTCGTTCTGATGAAAAGATTCCAGTTTATTGTGATCCAGAGTGGCAAGCAAATACATTCGCAAGAGAGTTTCTTTGTCCACTAAATGGTATATCAGATAATGATGACATTGATATAATTTCAGAAAAATATGGTGTTTCAAAAGAAGTTGCAAGTATTCAATTGAGCGAAAAAAAATAAAACCACGGCCAAGCAGTTTTATTTATTGCGAACCAAACAGCATAGAGGTTTGGCTTCAATTGACTTTCGTCACCTATATTTTATATTAAATGGTGCGCATTTGTCAATTGATGTCTAAAGTAAAGGAGGAAAAACATGCCAAAAGCACGTAAAACTAGTGCAAGAGTTGCATCAAAAGCTAGTAAATTACTAAAAGATGGTAGAACATCAAGTAAAACAAAATCAGTTGCAGCAAGTGCCTTATCTCAAAGAGCACCTAAAAAAAGAAAATAAGATATAGGAGGAATTTTATATGAAATATGTAGAAAAAATAAAAATGAAGAAAGGACAAGAAAGTTCTAACGAATTATTAGAGATAGATGAAATATATGTTTCAGGAATTGGTTGGAAGTCTAAGGCTTATTATTATGACTATTTGACTATGTATCCTAATTCCTTAGCAGTCAATATATACCCTTATCCTAAATTAGTAAAACAACTAAGTTCGAATAACGAAAAGTTTGTTAAGTCAGTACCTGATAGATATGGTTTTGATAATTTACTTAACTTACCTAGAGAAAAAACTACTAGTTAATCTGGTCCTTTTCTTATATTCTAGAATAGTTAAACTCAAAGAATCGCTTTCCCCACACCCCTGGCGATTCTTTTGTTTTGATTTTTCTTTCTATTTATATACTTTTAGAAAAAGTAGAATCTAAAAAGCCTTATTTATCTTAAGCGAAGCCCGAAATTTTTTGATGACTTTTTCGTACTCCAAATTCATCAAAAAAGTTTTAATTTTACTGGTGTAAAGATTATTTTCTTCGTATAATAAAGATGAGTAATTTATATAACAGATTATGAACTACCATGGAAAGCTTATTAGAAACGGGACTGTGGTAATTAGGACTTCGTCTCCAAAACCACTGTTGGGAGTTCGATTCTGATTAATTAATACTACAACTTTTTATTTCTGCATAATCGAAAGTATGAGTTTAAAATATAAGTACTAAATCATTATAAAAGCAATTTGGAGGTTTCTTATGGAAAAATTATATGACAAGCTTGTACGGGATAATATTCCTGATATCATTAAGAATAACGGAGGAGAACCTATATATCGTGAATTGGAACAAGACGAGTATTGGGACTATCTACTAAAAAAAGATGAAGAAGAGTTATTAGAAGTAAAGGAAGCTAAATCTCTTTCTGATCGTAAAATGGAATTAGCAGATAAATTAGAAATTATTAGAGCAATGGCAGAATTTTCTGGATTTTCTTTGCAAGATATTATTGAAGAGTCTGATAGAAAAAAAGAAAAAAATGGAGGTTTTCAAAAAAGATTATTATTAGAAAAAGTAATTGAGTAATCATAGTTTTTTCTATATTAACTCAAACGGGTACATCATTTACTATGAATGCTGTGATATTCTTTTTTATAAAATTTTCTATAATGCTTAGTGTTTTTTTACTGTTCTTTGATTTATCTATAGCTAAAAGAGGTGTAAAATGATTAAAATTATTGATAATGTGACCATTAATATAAGTTTTGTAGAAGAAAAAGTTATACTGTCTAAAGAGATAGAGAGTAACATTGATACCTTTTGGCAACAACAGAAATTAGAAAACCCTAAATTATGGAATGGAGCGTTGTTATGTGTCGATGATTTTTATATGTATAATGATTTAATCACACTTACTTGTAAGCGAACAAGTTATTCACATCATTTATATGATGAAAGGATAGGATTACCTGATAAATATGCTTGTCGCAATTTAGTAGTTGGATGTTTATTAGAAACAAGTGACAATTTCTACGTTGTTGGTGAAATGTCAGAGTTTTCTTCTTTTCCCTGTGGATTGCAAATAATAGGAGGCAATGTTGATGATAATGATATCAATAATGGGAAAATAAACATATTTAATGCAATTCAAAGAGAATGTCGAGAAGAAGTAAATATTGATTTATTTGATACTACCCAAGTAGATTCCTTTAAATTCCGTTATATTATTTTACCGGAACATTCACATGCCTATTTTTTTGTTGCGAAAGCAAAATTAGCAATGAATATGGAGCAATTTAAGGAATATTTCCAGTCTTATTTAGATTATTTAAGGAAAAATAATTTAGAAATAGAATTTAGAAAAATTCATTTTATTCCTAAAAAAGAAGCAATTACTATATTATGTCAAATGGAAAATCCTAAGCGAACATATTTAACGGAGTTACTAGAAACTGATAATAAATAATTGACCTTTTTGTATCAGGACTAGTAATTAGACACTCCTTAACACTATTTTTTCATCTTTTTTGGTTCTATTTTTTATTTTAGCCTTACAATAAATGTGGAGGTATGATATGGAAGCAAAAGATATAAGAAAAGTAGCTTGTGTAGGAGCAGGTGTTATTGGTTATAGCTGGGCTTTGTATTATTCTTTAAAGGAGTTATCTGTTACCGTTTATGATTTAACAGATGAGAAGCTTCAACTTGCTAAGAAAAGAATTCATGAAAGTTTAGTTAACTTAAAACAAAATGATGTAGTTAGCGAAAATGAAATTGATGAAATTGAAAGTCGAATTAGTTATACTACTTCTATGGAAGAGGCTGTAAAAGATGTTCAGTTTATTACTGAGTCTGGTCCTGAGAATTATGAAGTAAAACAAAAAATGGCAGAAGAGATGGAAAAATATACATCTAGTGACACTATTATCGCCTCTTCTACTTCAGGATTACTAGTTACAGAAATTGCTAAGAATGCAAAACATCCAGAAAGGTTTATTGGTGCACATCCTTATAATCCACCACATTTAATTCCATTAGTAGAACTTACAAGAGGAGAAAAGACGGATGACCATGTTTTAGAAGTTGCAAAAGAGTTTTATCAAATGATTGATAAGGAGCCTGTTGTATTACAAAAAGAAGCACTAGGATTTATCTGTAATCGTATTCAAATGGCTGTATATAGAGAAGTATGTAATCTAGTAATGAAAGGTGTTTGTACTATAGAAGATGCAGATAAGGCCGTTACTTATGGTCCTGGTTTACGTTGGGCTATCATGGGACCTAGTTTAGTTTTTGAACTTGGTGGTGGTGAAGGTCATATTGATGGACTTATGAAGCATTTAAATCCGTCTATTAGTTTATGGCTTCATGACATGGCAGATTTTAAAGATTTCCCTGAAGAATTTCCAGAAATTGCCAGAAAAGGTGTTGAAGAAGCTTTAAAAAATAGACCTCAAGAAATTGGAAATGATGATCAAAGCCTTGCAGAATATCGTGATAAAATGCTTATTTCATTATTGAAATTACATAATAAACTATAAAATAAAAACTACTAAAGATTATATTTACTTCTTTAGTAGTTTTTTTATTCATTTATTCATTATTAAATTTTAGTAATTCTCTTATGTCGTCCACAGATAAATTTTGGAAGCTTTGATATTCATCACCATCATTTTCAATTAATTTATCACTCAGTATTTTTTTCTTTTCTTGTAAATCTAATATTTTTTCTTCTATTGTTCCTTTTGTAATTAATTTAATTACTTCTACAGTGTTTTTTTGTCCAATTCTATGTGCTCTATCAGTAGCTTGATTTTCTGCTTGTGGATTCCACCATAAGTCTAGATGAATTACGATATCTGCACTTGTAAGATTTAATCCTGTTCCGCCACTTTTTAACATAATTAAGAACACATTGGTATCATCCATGTTAAACTTATCTACTAATTCTTGGCGCTTTTTGCTACTAACAGAACCATCTATTACATAGCTTGTTATGCCTTCTATATCTAGCTCATTTTTAACAATATTTAATGCTGTCTTAAAACTTGTAAACAATAATATTTTATGTCCATTACTTATTGCTTCACTAACTACATCTATTAAGTGATTTATTTTTGATGAAGTTTTTGTAAAATTATCAAATATAATTTTGGGATCAATGCATACTTGTCTAAGTCTGGTTAAAAGTGTTAAAATCTGCATTTTATTTTTGGTAAATCCTGCTTTTATTAGTTCTTCCATTTCTTTTTTTGTCTGTTCAACTAATGCAGCATATATTTTCTTTTCTTCCTCGCTCAAATCTATATAAATATTGTTTTCAATTTTATCTGGTAAATCTTTTAATACTTCATTTTTCTTTCGTCTTAAAATAAATGGAGCTACCTGATTTCTTAATTTACTAAGAACTAAATTTGTAGTATCATCAAACTCTTCTCCAATTTTATACTTTTCCTTAAATTTTGATTTATTAGAAAGAAATCCTGGCATAATATAGTCGAATATGCTCCATAATTCTAAAATAGAGTTTTCAATTGGTGTTCCTGTTAGGGCAAGTTTTACTTCGCTATTAATACTTTTTACTGCTTTTGTTAACATGGCTGTTGGATTTTTTATATTTTGTGCTTCATCTATAATCATAACTTTAAAATTCATTTCTTTATAGATATCTAAATCTTCTCTTAATAGCCCGTAACTTGTGATATATACATTGCCCTCATACCCAGATAATTGTTTATGACGTTCTTTCTTTAATCCCGTAAATATTCTTCTTTTAATATTATCACTAAATTTTTTAAATTCGTTATCCCAATTATATACTAGTGCTGTTGGTGTTACTATTAATATTTTAGCTTTCTCGTCTTTTACTTCTTCTAATACCTTTTTAACAAATATAATTGTTTGTAGACTTTTACCAAGGCCCATTTCATCAGCTAGTATTCCTCCAAGATTACATTTATAAAGATTATATAGCCATTTTACTCCTTCTTTTTGATAAGGTCTTAATAATTTTTCTTCTTCTTTAGAGAAAACTACTGGAGCATTTTTATACTCCTTAAAATTCTTAATAAATGAATCAAATAAAGTATTAGTTCTAATGAATCTATTTTTATTTCTTAAACTGTCTAGATAAAGTGCTCTGAATTTAGGAATTTCACCACTATTTTCTTCTAGCTCTAAATCTTCTTTTAACTCTCCTAATTCTTTTAGCGATGGATCAAGTAAGTCTAAGATATCTCCACTTTTTAATCTGTAATATTTTTTCTTACTCTTTAGGCTTAGAAAAATATCTTCTAACTCATCAGTATTAACATTATCTAATTTAAATTCATAATTTATGATATTATCTTTTCCTATACTAAAACTAGTAGTACCTTGAATTTTTCGAATTAGATTCGTATTTTTTAATTTTTCACTAGTCAACACTTCATATTCTTTGGCAAGTTCTTCTAATCCATTTTCCATGAAATCAACTATTTCATCTATATCATAAAGCATTAGATTCTCATCAAAACCATATTTTTGGATTTCTAGAAAAACACTTCTTTCTAACTGTCTATCTCTTACTAGTTGTTTATCATCTTTATCAAAATAATTAATTTCTATATTTTCATAATTAAAAATAATTTTACATTCTATATATTCTTCCAATATATCAAAATATAGTTTTACATTAGGCGTTTTTACAATCACTAAGTCATCTACAGTATCATCTAATATTACTTTATCCTTAATACTAGGAATTAGATAATCTTTGAATTCAGAGAAGTTATCAGAAGGAAATGATAGACTATTTAAGTTTTCTTCTAAAATCTTACCCGCAATAATTTTTTCCACTTCATTTAATTGATAAATTCCTTTATTATCTATTAAATAACTATAATCATCAGACAGTGACTGTAATGTTGTTAAATCATAGTCTATATTTAATATGTGGATATCATCCTCTTTTGTTATCTTATAATTAAATGGTAGTCCCTTGATGACGGATAGTTCCTTATTTATATAAGGTGATTCTACATATATACTATCAACAATTGAAAATAAGCTATCTAATTTATTTTTGTTTAATGTTATAGAAGAGTCATATCGATAGGATTTATAATAGCACATTTCTATAAAGTTCAATAGTTTTTTAGAAGTTTCATTGAAATAATAATCTTGATTATTGTAGATAAAATCTTTTCCAAATTTTACTGAACGATTATTATGGTAACTTTCAATAAAGCTATTTACTTTATTTCCTAATACATAAAGTTTTTTATCTCCTACTTTGAATCTTAAATCATATTCTTCTGTTTCTTCATAATCATAATAGTTCATATATTTTTCTAGTTTTAAATAAGGAACTATTTTAGCTTCTTTTTTTATGATGTTTTTCTTTAAAGATGCTTGTTTTATTTCATTTAAAAATTCTATTACTTTTCTTTGGCTTTGCTCTTTTTTATCGATTAGAAAAAGATCATTTTGAAATTTAACTAATACTGCTGCAACGTGTTTACAAGAATCTGTTAATAAGAATTGAGGACATGTGCAACTTGTATTTATTATTTCATCTTCTTCATCTATATCAATTCTTACTACATATGACCTTGTAGTATGCTCAGAAGATACTATAAATCTATGATTTTTTCCGTTTAATAATCCGGCAGTTCCTACATACTTTACTTTTCTATTATCATAATCCATTCCTTTTCTTAGATCACTTATTTTAACGTATTTTTCTAGCTCATCAATCATACCATCACTTCCGTGCTTTATAGTATATCATATAAATCATATAAAGTATATTTTTACTTATTTTTTAAACTATTTTGAGAGATGGTTTATTTGATATTCTTTTACATAAAAGGGATTTTTTCTTGAGAATACTAGAGTACGATTATCTCCAGTTTCTCTTAATTCTTGTTCTAGACTAGAGTTTTCTATAAATCCACAGTTACTGGCTAAGTTGATTGATGAGATGTTTTCTTTATCAATTGATAAATGCACGTATTCACAGTCAGGACTAGCTGTAAAGATATTATTTGTTAGGGTATTTACTACATAACTTGCCATACCTTTTTTTCGATATTTAGGAACTAGTGCTATATATATTTCTTTATCATTTTTTTCCTCATCTGGCGTTATTGTCTTATAAAATCCTACAAAATCATCCTTATAAAATATTAATGAAGAATCCCATTTTGAAAAACTGACATATTCTGTAATTGATTTATCATTTAAATATGTATCAAAATACTTTTCGTATGAAGGACGAAAAGATTCAAACTTTACTTTATCCCATTCCATATTAAACTCCACCTTTTATTTAACTATATCACTGTTTTTACATAAATTGATGATATTTTTATTCACTTTACAGTCACTTATTCATTTTATCTTTAATAATCATTAAAATCTTTCCTATTTTATTGACTACAGCGTATTCTTATAGTAATATTCAAGTTGGAGTGATTTTCGTGACTAAGACACAAAGTAAGATTCAGCTTTTTTTAAGTACTGATACTGAATATTATGAAATTGTAAAACCAATATTAGAACATCCAGAAATTCTTAAAAGAAAAACGTTTGTACACCATGAAAGTTGTAGTGTTTATGAACATTGTTTAATTGTTTCTATCATCTCTTATCTCTGGGCAAAGAGATTAAACTGGGATTATCGAAGTGCTGCGATAGGTGGATTATTACATGACTTTTATGATGAACCATGGCAAACTGCTGACCATAAGGCTATCTCTGGAAAAAAGAAATTGAGAGAAAAGCACGGTTTTGTTCATGCTAGACAAGCAGCAAAAAATGCAGCTTATTACTTTCCTGAGCTTGTTACAGAAAAAGTGGATAACATTATTAGAAGACATATGTTTCCTTTAAATATTGTTCCTCCTAAATATAGAGAGGCTTGGCTTGTTACTATGGCAGATAAATATACTTCTTTAGATGTTTTTAAATCTCCTAAAGAATGGCCCAAATATTTAGGATTATCAAGGAATAGGCAAAGTTAATACCAAAAAATAAGTTCTTGTGTTAGAACTTATTTTTATATTTATAGTACTTTACATACCTTTTCTTGAATTTGATCTAATCCTGTTTTTTCTGTTTCTACGATTGATACTACTTCTGTATTTTCAAAAATATTGCTCATATCTTCAGATAAATCTTCTTGATTACTAGAAAAAGTAAATTCATAATATTTTCCTTCTTCTATATTGTTATTTATTTCTCTTGGTATCGTTACTGTTTCTGCTCCTGCTTTTTGAAATTCAGTTAATGTTACATGTAAATATCCCTCATCATTACTTTCTATTATTTTTTCAACTCGATATGTTTTAGTAAACTGACAACTATCTTCTATTATTATAGAACTTATAAAATCATATATTTCGTCTTCTGTAAAATTATTAAAGCTTATGATATATTTTTTGTCATTTATTAGTAAGGTTACTTCTTGTACCGTATCATTTACATTTAAAATATACCCTGGATAGTCGCCAGTTATTTCTGTTATGCTTTTTATTTTAGGTATGGTAATCGTTGTTAGGTAGTGTAATTCATATCTTCCTTTTATATCATTAATATTATCAAATAAAGATACTTTTTTCGCATAATCTCTTCCCAAAAAATCTAATAATTCTAGGTCATTTGTTATGTTGTTTTTTTCTAGATATGCTTTTCTTTTTTCGGCACTTTCTATATCTTTAGGAAGTTCTTCATCAGAGTCCATAGAGCCATAAATTGTTATTTGATCATTTGTAAACATTGATACAAAAGTCTCCATAGTACTAATACTAATCCATTTCTTTTCCGCTTCATTTTTATATTGCATGATAGGATAGGTACTATCTATTTCTTCTTTTGTATATCCTTCAACAATATTTTTAAATTTAATATTTTGAAAATTTGTATATTCTTCTTCTGATAATTGTTGATTATTTATTGTTACAGTTTCTTTATTGTTAAAACTTTCTATTATTTCTTGGTAAGTATTTCCAAGATTTGCGACATTATATTTATTTAAAATATATGTTTTATAGCCAATATAACCTGCTACTATTAAAATTATTACTATACTTACTATTATTACTACTTTTTTTATCATATTATTCTCACCCTACTCAAACTCTATCTTTTCTATATTGTAACATGGATATTATTTAAAGCAATACATTTTGATAACTATATTTATCTCGTTATTGAATAGATTGGATTATGATTTTGATTTTACCAAATTCATTTCTTTATATATCTATTTTTAACTTAATATATATTGATACTGTAATTTCTTTTATTTCCATTTAAATTACTGTTAATGTATATATAAAGCAATTTTTATAAGAAAAATCCACAGATATTGTGGATTTTCAGTATATTAAATTATGCATTTGATTCATGTGATATTTCTTCTATTGTTTTATTATTGGAATTTAATAGTGCCATACTTGTCCAGTTTGAGGTTAATCCGAAATCAATATAGATTAATTGTCCTGACATGTAAGAACAGATATTACTTCCTACTACTACCATAGGATATCCCATTTCTTCTGGTTCAGCAGCATAACCATTCCAACTCTTTAAGAAGATATTTTCAATCATTTTAGCGCCTTCTTCTGCATTACCAGTAGGGCTTGTTGATTTGTTGAAGTCATCTGTTAGTCCTGTTGTTGTATCTCCTGGATTGATAGCATTAATTCTGATTCTTCTATTAATAAATTCTGGACTCATACATTTATATGTTACATAAGATAGTAAGCATTGTTTCGCAAATACATAGGCACTTTCAATTTCTTTTGGATGCTCCTCATACCACTTCATTGCTTCCTCCCAGGAATTTAGATTAATTAATTCTACTGCTTTAGGATAGACTTGTTGCCATCCAAAACCTCCAACAGAAGCAATGAAGGTAACAGAACCATGATCAGAGATTCTATTAAGTAACTGTTCCGTCATATATTTTTGACTATAGAAATTTACTTTTTGAACTAGTAATTCTTTTCCTTTAAATCCGGCAATTCCATGACATAAGAATAAAGCATCGATTGTCTCTGGTAAATCCGCTATTACTCTATCAATATCTTCTTTTTTACTTAGGTCTGCTTGATAAGCTTTTTTACTGGTAAATCAATAGGATTAATATCAATTGCATATACTTCTGCTCCTAAGTCTAGTAATAATTCTGTTGCTGATTTACTCATTCCAGATGCTGAGCCTGTAATTACTACTTTCTTTCCTTCATATCCAAATAATTTTTTTAAATACAATTTCATCATCCCTTCTATTTTACAAATTTATTTTAACATTAATTTACTATTTTCATTCATTTCTAGATAACTTTATTTGTTATTTACGTTAATTGGCAAGTAAAAATCCACAGATTCTGTGGATTTTATAGATTTATTCCATAATAAGCATCAACTAAGATTTTCTTTAATTCTGTAACTAATGGAAGTCTAGGATTGGATGTTGTACATTGATCTTCAAAAGCTCTATTTGCTAGTTCGTCTATTTTACTCATATACGTTTCTTCATCGATTCCATATTCTTGGAATGATTTTGGTATACCAAGTTTTTCATTCATTCTATTTACCATGTCTATTAATTTATCTACACCATCTTCTATGTCTTCTATCTCTAGACCAATCTTTTTGGCAAACATTGCATATTTTTCATCAGCAATATAATATTCATATTTTGGAAATGAAACAAATTTTGTTGGAGTAGATGCATTGTATCTGATTACATAAGGAAGTAATATTGCATTACATCTTCCGTGAGCAATGTGAAATTCTCCTCCTAATTTATGAGCTAGAGAATGATTGATTCCTAAGAAAGCATTTGTGAAAGCCATACCAGCAATACAACTTGCATTGTGAACCTTTTCTCTTGCTTCTTTGTCATTACCATTTTCATAGGCTCTGATTAAATACTTGTGTACTAATTCTCCAGCTTTTTCTGCTAGTCCGTCTGTATAGTCACTCGCCATATTGGAAACGTATGCTTCTATGGCATGAGTTAGTACGTCCATTCCCGTATCAGCCGTTAATACTTTTGGTAGAGTTAATACTAAATCAGGGTCGATGATTGCAACATCTGGTGTTAATTCATAATCCGCAAAAGGATATTTTACATTATTATCTTTGTCTGTAATTACTGCAAAAGAAGTTACTTCACTACCAGTGCCTGATGTTGTTGGAATAGCAACAAATTTTGCTTTTAGACCAAGTTTAGGATATTTATAAGTTCTTTTTCTAATATCTAAGAACTTTAATTTTAGACCTTCTTTATCAACATCTGGATGTTCATAGAATAGCCACATTCCTTTGGCGGCATCAATGGCACTTCCACCGCCTAATGCAATAATTACATCTGGTGTAAATTGTCCCATGGCACTTACACCTCTATCGATGGTATCAAAAGAAGGATCTGGTTCTACATTACTAAATACTTCAAAATGAATATGGTTATCATGTTTTTCTAATTGATAAATTACTTTATCTACGTAGCCTAACTTTACCATAGACTCATCTGTTACAATAAAGGCTTTGGTAATTTCTGGCATTTTTGATAAATACTGGATAGAGCCTCTTTCAAAATAAATTTTAGGAGGTACTTTAAACCATTGCATATTTACTTGTCTTTTAGCAACCCTTTTTAAGTTAATTAAGTTTACACTGGATACATTGTCTGTAGTACTATTTCCTCCAAATGTTCCACAACCTAAAGTTAAAGATGGCATATTGGTGTTATAGATGTCTCCTATTGCACCATGGGTAGATGGTGAGTTTACAATGATTCTACCTACTTTTAACACATTTGAAAAATGGTTAATTGTGTCTTCATTTTCGGTATGGATTACTGCAGAATGACCAAGTCCTCCAAACTCTACTAGTTTCTCACTTAACTCGATTCCTTCCTCTTCCCCTTCTACAATATAATAAGTTAAGATAGGACTTAATTTTTCTTTTGAAAATGGATATTCTTTTCCAACACCATGTTCTCTTACTACAATTACTTTTGTCTCTAGAGGAATGATAAATCCTGCTTTTTCAGCAATATCACAAGGATCTTTTCCTACTACTTCTGAGTTTAAATCATAGCCGTCTTCTTCTTTTGTAAACATGTAGTTTTTTAATAATACTTTTTCTTCTTCTGTTACAAAGTAGCATTCAGCTTTTTTCATTAGTTCTTCAAATTCCCGACTAATTTCTCTATCTACAATTACTGCTTGCTCACTGGCACAAATCATTCCATTATCAAACGATTTAGACATTACTAAATCATTTACACTTGTTTTTAATTTTGCATCCTTATGAATATAGCAAGGAACATTTCCTGGTCCTACACCAAGTGCTGGTTTACCACAGGAATAAGCGCTTTTTACCATTCCTTTTCCACCGGTTGCTAGAATTAGACTTATATCCTTATGATTCATTAGTGTCTTTGTTGCTTCTACTGATGGTTTATCAATCCATAAAATGCAGTCTTTTGGTGCTCCGGCTTTTACTGCTGCTTCTAATAGAATTTGAGCTGTTTTTACACTACAATTTTGAGCAGACGGATGAAATCCAAAGACAATAACATTTCTTGTTTTGGCAGCAATTAGTGATTTAAAGCAAGTCGTTGAAGTAGGATTGGTTACTGGTGTTACTCCAGCAATAATTCCTATTGGTTCGGCAATTTCCATATATCCTTCTTCTTCATTATCTTGAATTATTCCAACTGTTTTATTATGTTTTATGCTGTGATAGATATATTCTGATGCAAAAATATTTTTAGTAATTTTGTCTTCGTAGATTCCACGTTTTGTTTCCTCTACCGCAAGGCGAGCTAGCATCATATGGTTTTCTAACACTGCCATTGCCATTTGTTTTACAATTCTATCTACATCTTCTTGTGTTAATTTACTATATTCTTGTTGAGCAATCTTCGCCCGTTGCATCAATTCTTCTATCATTACTTGCGTTTCATTCATAGCCAACTCTCCCTATTTTATGTTATTGTATCATATATTTTTTTATATTTAAAGAAAAATAGATTATCTCTTTTACTTTTCAATAATTATTTCTATCATCATTTTAAATAGGTATCATAAAATATAAGAATATTTTCTTAATAGAGTATTTTTTATTATATTATTTAACTTTCTCACGTTCATCAGATAATATTTTTTTTCTTAATACTTTTATATTCTTTGCTCGTTTAATATTATAAGTTCTATCTTCAGATCTAAATTCTACTATATTTCCATCTTGTAACGGATGAGTTATTTTTTTATTACTCAAATCTGATACATGAAAATAGAAGTCAGATTGCTCATCTGTGATTATTCCAAATCGCCCGTCAAATTTTACTATTTTTCCTGTCTTTTTCAACTTTTTCCACCTCTACTATATCTTTCTATATTTGTGCTACTATTTTCTAAATCTTTCATCATTTCTATTTTTGACAATTCTGTTTTTAAAGTTGTGACTTCTCTTATTTGTTCTTTGCTATTTGTTGGTAATACTACTTCTTCTACAATTTTCCCATCCTTTAGACCAATATACCAATCTTGTCCTTTGAAGATTTCATCATAGTCTTCTTTATTTACTTCCTCAAAACTCCTTGATTTTTCTTCTTTTTCTTCACTATCTTCTGTTAGTAATATATCCAATGCTTTTATTCTAGTTAATTCATTAGGTGTTATTTCTGTTTTATGCTTTATATGATCTCTTTTTGTTTTATAACTTATTGGCATATCTATAGTTGAATCAATTTCTACAGGCTTATTCGAATCCTTATTACCTATTAAATATGCGGCTTCTTCTAAATCTGCATGTGGAAATGGATCTGATAGATAGCTGTTCTCTATTAACGGATAAAAATTATTTAAATTTGAATATGCAACTATAAAAACATATTCTAGTGTATCATTTTCTTTAGTTGCTTTTTCTAACATTTGATTAGCAATATTAGATAAGAAACCTGGTTGATATAGATAATCTGCAATCCCTTCTGGACCGTAAATTGGAGCGAGAACTATATAATTTCCTTTACGGAAACATAAACTTCTTGCGACAAATTCTTCTGTTTCTTTATCCTTTATCATAAGGACATCTGCCGTATGATCATTTAGAGTCTCATAGTATGCCTCTTCTCCGTCCCCTTCGGGTCCTATACAACTCATATTACAATTTTTGCCAATTAATAGTCTACCACTATCTGAATCACAGGCAGTTTCATACGAATAATTTAGAAATTCTCCTTCCACTGGCGGGATAGTTGTATATTCTCTTTTTAACATTTCTATATATGTTTCTAAGTACTTTTGTGGATTTCTACTTGTCACCCTATCAGTCATGATTCCTTCTATTACATCTTGTCCTAGAGCTCGCATTGTAATATCATCCGCTCCATCGTAAGCTTCTGCCATCTCTAACATGTTGTATAATTTAGGCATAGCTTCTTCCATTGTCTCTTCCTTAATAAGATGATCTTGCTTCATCTGATGTAATATCCTAGGGTAGTTTCTTAATAAACTAATCATTACGCTGGAGTCAAATTCATCAAAATAACTTACTAATGGAAGTAGTTTTTTTAAACCATCTGGCACTTGTCCATGTACCAAAATATCTTGTGCTTCCTCTTCGTTTAGACTACCAACAATCTTTAGTATATTTTGATATGTTTGCTCTTGTGAACCTATCTTATAATTATTATAATTGTATCCTAAACGAGTTGACGTCAACTCTTTTTTTTCTACTGAAACCCTATCTAAAAACTGTGCTTTTTCTTGACTGTATTTATTTATAATCACCGATTTTATCTCTGATGAGGCATCAGGTAAAATCTCTTGCAGCGTCTCTTCGGATAATCTTCCCGTTACAAATAATTCATTTATTTGCTGAAGTTGATTCTTACTAATTATAATCTGTTCTTTTCTTAATTTCTTTAAAGAATTTAAATAACTATCATAACTTGATAATGAATCTAGTAACACTTCTTTTGTTGTTCCTAATCTTTCATATTCACCATTTTCTAAAAGAGCATCTATTTTTTTCAATTTTATTCCTCGTATGATGCCTTCTTCTGTTTTTTTCGTTAAAGGAAGCATTCCAACCAATCGGTTAATTGCACGATTTTTTTGTTGTTGATGATAAAAATTATATTGTGTATTTAATACTTGATTATAGAAGCTACTTGTATTCTTCGGAGATAGGGTATGGTTATTTTTTTGGTATGTCTGATATAAATTTTCTAAGCCTTCTAAACATATTTTATAATATTTAATATCATTAATCTTATAATTTAATATTCCTGCTATATTTTTTAAATAATATTCTTCATTACCTTTAGGAATTTTTGAGAACTCTTTTAATATATGATAATCTAATTGATTTGCACTTTTAAATCTAAAATTATGTTTTTCTTCTCTATATTTTAATCTAATCACTCCATCTATTACTTTATCTAAAGTTAAATATAATTGTTCTTGGATATCAGGATTATCTTCATCAAACTTATATAAAAGATTTTTTATTAATTGCACCGCCGTTGTTCCTTGTAGGTGATTAGGGCTTTTAGAGTAAAAAAATGGTAAGTATTGTACAAAATCAATATTTCCTTGTCTTATATATTGTAATATAAATTGTTGCTCTTCTGGAGTTAATCTTTCTTTATTTTCTTCCATATTGTCCTCACTTTATTATTCTTATATCAATTATGTTCTTCAGATTATATTTTATCATGTTTCTGTAATATTTGAAAGAAACATTTCTTTGCGTTATAATATTATTATTCGAGGTGGTACAATGAAAATATGTCCTTTATGTCATACTGAAAATGAAGAAGATGCTATTTACTGTAAAAAATGTGCTCATCCTTTTTATGAGGATTCTAATGATAATAGCGTAAACAAAAAAGATAGACATAAAGTGAAAAAGCAAACAAAAGTAAAAACTAAAACTAAATATAAAACAAAGGTACAAAAACAAAAACCTCCTAAAGAAAAGCAAAAATCTGGATTCTTTTCTAAGTTTTTAGTATTTGTGTTACTCATTTTAGTGATTGGTCTTGCCTTTGTTCTAGGTTTGTTTATTTATCATTATTATGAAGAAAATAATATCAAAGTTCCTAATGTTGTTGGATATTCTTATGATGAAGCTGTTAGTATTCTTAGTAATGCCAAGTTAAGTTACCAGCAAAAAACTGTTTTCACTAAGGAAGAAGATGAAGTTGATGTTGTTATCAAACAAAGTAAGCGAGCTGGAAGTAAAACTCTTGAAAATGCTGTTATTACTTTAACGGTTGGAATTTTAGATACAAGAGTAGAAGTTCCTGATGTACGTGGACTAACTTTGGAAGAAGCCGTAGAATCTTTGAACTCTTTAAATATTTCTTACCAAGTAGTATATCAAGAAGATGATGGAGAAGAAAACATAGTATTAAAACAAAATATATGTTCTGGAAAAGTGATTGATAATACAGAAAGTATTACTTTAACCGTTTCACAAAAAGAAAAAATACTTCCTGATGAGGAAGATACTTCTGAGGATGATACTAATATTACTAACGATAATACTACTAATAATAAAACTGATAGTAGCACTGATAATACAGAAGAAAGTGACTAAAATATTAAACCATTAACCTAATACTTTTTATATAAGGAGATTTATGATTTATGAAAAATATTATTTTTGATGTTGATCGTACTTTGGTAGATAGTTATCATCCTGAACTTACCACTTTACAAGAAGCACTTTACCTTGTTACAGGAAAGCATTATGAAAGTGATGTTATGGACAAACTTACTGTACTTACTACCGATGAATTTTTTCGTTTCCTTGGAATTGATGATGATGCAATGTTAAAACAAATTAATTATCACTGGGGAAGATTACTACAAAACTCCCCTGTTACTATGTTTACTGGGATTCCAGAACTTCTTACTCTTTTAGCTAAAGAGCATTACTTTTTAGGTATTGCAACTTCTAGAACTTGGAAAGAATTAGAAGAGATTGATGACCTTATGAAAATATTATCTACTTTCGATTGTGTTATCACTTCTGATAAAGTGGATAAACCAAAGCCTAATCCAGAATCCATTTTAACTATTCTAAAGCAAAATCACTTGCAACCTAGTGAGACAATTTATGTTGGTGATAGTGAAAGTGATATGTTAGCAGCTAAGTCTGCTGGGGTCTTCTTTGCGTATGCCAGTTGGGATAATCACGACGATAGTATTACTTATGATTATATATTAAATACTCCTGAAGATTTAAAAAAATTACTCACTAAATCATAAATCTATAATAGCTTTGTTAATTCTTCTATAAAAATAGAAGGATTTTTTTCTGGTACTAATAGATACACATAATTCTTGGTTCTAGTTAGGGCTACATAAAATAGTCTGCGTTCCTCACTATATGGATAATTATCCTTTGCTTTGGTTACTAGTCTTGTTAATTTTTCTTCTTCTATCTGACTAGGAAATCCAGTTATTTTGTTTTCTAGATTTATCACAATTACATTATCACTTTCTAATCCTTTTGATTTGTGGACCGTCATATAAGTAATATCTAAATATTCATAGTTTTTAATGCATAGCTTATCATTTTTTATTTTAATGTCTTCATCTAGTAGTAAATAAATGTCTTTATTATTTCTTCCTAATATTAATATTTTTTCATTATTATGTTTAGATAATTCTTTGATTACTTCTAAAAAAATCTTTTTTATATTCTTATACTTCAATATTTTTATAGGACTTTTTAATGTTTTTTCAGAATAAAGTTCTTTTTTTATTTGATGTTTATTTTTCATAATAAACTTACCAGCTACTTGTACTAATTCTTTACTATTTCTATAAGTTCTTTCTAATTTCATAATTTTTGCTTCTTTGAAATAGTTTTTAAAATCAAGGAATAGAGAAACATCACATCCTGTAAATTTATATATTGATTGAAAATCATCTCCTACTACCATTAGTTTCGCAGTTGTTTTGTTTATTATTTCTTTTATCAAGTTAAATCTGATAAAAGAAGTATCCTGGTATTCATCAATAATAATATATTTTATTTTTTTCTTTAGACCTTTTTCTTTTACTATTGTGGTTGCTGTTATTAACATATCATCAAAATCTATTTCCTTATTTTCTTTTAAATAATTCTCATACTTTAAGTAAATATTTAGTATTAATGTTAGTAATGTTTTTTCTTTTTTATATTGAGTATATGATAGAGTTCTTTTTATTTTAGAAAGAAAAAGGATAAAGTCCTTTAATTCATAGTTATTACATTTCATTAATCTAATAAATACCATGCAAAGCTTTTCTAGTTGCTTTAGGTCTGTTTTCTTTTTTTCTAGAATTTGCTGGTATGACTTTTCTAGATTTTTTGATGGTTCTTTAAAATATTTACATACTAACTTTAATAAATATGGTGACTGGAAAATATCTATTTCAAAAAACTCTGTTGTTACCTCTTCTAATAAAGTATCTTCTGCTATTTCATAGGTTTCTTTTTCCTTTTTTATAATTTCAAGTGATAATTTATGAAAGGTATAGGTAGGGACATCTAGTCTTAAAACAGTTTTTATTTTTTCCTTTAAGCTTTCTGTTGCGGCTTTCGTAAAAGATATACACAATATTTCCTCTGGCTTTAGATTTTTTTCTTTTACTAAGTAATTTATTTTTCCTAGTATTGTTAATGTTTTACCACTTCCCGCTCCAGAGGTTACTAATAGATAGTTTGACTCTTCCTTTATAATTTGTATTTGTCTTTCATCTAATATATACTTTCCTATTTGCATTTTATCACCAGTCTATATATTATTTGATTTTATAAAGTAATACAAATTACACTTTTTTCTATTTTGGACTATTTTCTTCTACACTTTTTTTAAATTAAAAAAATCATTTCTTAGAGAAATGATCCTATTACAATACCTATTAATACTATAGATGTTAATAGCATGGTTACTATTACTGTTAACATCAATGGACTGGTTAGTCCGGCTTTTTTCATATCAGATGAGACTTTTTGAAATACTTTTCCTTGATGTAATGTATTGGTATTTCCGTGCTCTTCTCTTAGCATTCCTGATAATTCATTATTTTGTTTATGAGAAAGAACTTTTCTTTTTAACTCTTCTAAGGCACTAATTTTGTTTTGTGTTGTTAGTAGTGGACTATTTACTACTGTATTTATTTTATTTTCTGTACTTTCTTTCATGTTTTGCATATTATCACCTATTTTTATTATATCATGTATCTTTTTTGGTAGGCTTTTTTTATTTTTTCTTTTACTATAATTTACATATTTTATTTCCTTTTCTATAATATTATCAGGTGAAGATTATGAAGATAAATATTTCTATTACTAATTTAGATGAGTTAAAGCATTTTGAGAAAATGTTACCTTTTTATCGCTCTTTTTTGTGTCATGGTATCTATTTTACTTGTTCTCATTCTGTTCTACCAATTTCTCATTTTATTGAGGCTTTAAATATCAAAAATAAAAAACAAAGAATTATTTATCTTTATGATACTTTATGTCAACAAATTGATACGTTCTATGCTGATAAAAATCTTTGTGATTTTCAACATGATCGGTGTATTTCTCAAAGGAAAAAGATGAAATATAAAAACGGGTGCTGTAGACTTTGTAAATATGCTAGTCCTAAAGGATGTACTACCAGTAATTTTACTTGCAAAATGTTTTATTGTTATACTGTGAAAGAAAAAAATAGGACACTTAGTCCTAAAGATTTACCCTTACTTAAATGTTTTAGTCTAAGGCAAAGATTTTTACTTCGATATGAATATTTTTCTAGTCGAGAAGATATTATTACCGATTTGTGGATTGAAAGTTTGTTTGTTAATTTATTTAGGGTTTATCCTAGATTTATATCTAATATCATATTACAGAGACATTAACATTATTTTTTTACATTTAACGCTCTCATGGAGTTTAATATAGCAATTACTGATACTCCTACATCTGCAAATACTGCCTCCATCATATTAGCAACACCTAGGGCTCCTAATATTAAGAAGAAGACTTTGATTCCAATCGCAAAGTAAATATTTTGTTTTACAATTCTAATTGTCCTTTGAGATAAATTGATAGCATCATTAATCTTTGATATGTCATCATCCATAATGACTACATCTGAGGCCTCTATTGCAGCATCACTTCCTAAGGCTCCCATGGCAATACCAACGTCTGCTCTTGTTAATACTGGAGCGTCATTGATACCATCTCCTACAAAAGCTACTTTATTCTCACCGACTTGATCTTTTAAAATCATTTCTAATTTATCTACTTTGTCTTGTGGTAATAATTCAGAATAAACTTTATCCACTCCCACTTCTTTTGCAATACTACTGGCAATTTCTTTTTTATCTCCTGTTAACATTACCGTAGTTGTGATATGATTTTTATGCTTTAATTCTTCTAATGTTTCTTTGGCATTTTCTTTCACTTTATCAGCTATTACTATATATCCTAAAAATTCTTTTTCTAAAGCAACATAGATAATAGTTCCAATATCTGATACTTCTGGACATTCAATTTTATGGTCTGTTAATAGTTTTATATTTCCTACATAGACTTCTTTTCCATCTATTTTAGCAGTAATTCCTTTACCAGCTACTTCTTTTACATTTTTAATTCTTTTTTGGTCTAATTGCTTTTTTGCCTTTTCTCTGATTGCTAAGGCAATAGGATGAGATGAAAATGATTCTGCTAGTACAGCAATTTCTAACAATTTATCTTTATCTTTTGACTCTGTTTTAACTACTTGGAATTTTCCTTCTGTTAAAGTACCTGTTTTATCAAATATAATTGTTTTTGTATTTGATAAAGCTTCTAAGTAGTTACTCCCTTTAATTAATATACCTTGGCGAGATGCTCCTCCGATTCCACCAAAAAATCCTAATGGTACAGAAATAACTAAAGCACAAGGACAAGAAATTACTAAGAAAGTCATGGACCTTTTTACACAATCTAATACTGTTAGGTCTCTTATAAATATTGGCGGAAGAAAAGCTAAACATAGGGCTAATACTACTACAATTGGTGTATAGTATCTTGCAAATTTAGTAATAAAGTTTTCTGTTTTGGCTTTTTTAGTACTAGCATTTTCTACTAAGTCTAGGATTTTAGATGCTGTTGATTCGCTAAATTCTTTTGTAACTTCTATTTTTAATATTCCTGTTTTATTGATACATCCACTTAATACAGTATCGTTTATTTTTGCTTTTCTTGGTACTGACTCTCCTGTTAATGCAGAAGTATCAAGCATAGACTCCCCGTCTTTTACAATACCGTCTAAGGGTATCTTTTCTCCAGGTTTTACAACAATTTCATCGCCTAAGCTTACCTCTTCTGGAGCTACTTTTACTAATTTTCCATCTTGTTCTATATTAGCATAATCTGGTCTAATATCCATTAGTTCTGTAATTTGTCTTCTTGACTTTCCAACGGCATAGGACTGAAATAATTCTCCTATTTGATATAGTAACATTACTAAAACAGCTTCTAAATATTCTCCTGTTGCGAAAGCACCGATTGTTGCAAGGCTCATTAGGAAATGTTCATCAAATACTTGTCCTGTGAATAGATTTTTAATCGCCTTCCAAACTACGTCATATCCAACAATTAAGTATGTAATTATATATAGTCCTAATTTTACTATGTCATTTACTGGTAAAATAGAAACCATTATTAATAATATCATGGCAATTATAATTTTTATTAAACTTTTTCTTTCTTTTTTTGTCATATTATCACCCTTTAATCTAAAATAGTACAATCTGGTTCAACTTTTTTACAAACCTTTTTTATTTCTTTTATGATTGTATCATAATTTTCTTCATCTAATTCTAATTTTAACCTTTGTGTCACAAAATTTACACTTACCACTTGTACTCCTTTCACCTTTTTTATAGCATCTTCCATTTTTGCAGCACATGCTGCACAATCTAAATCTTCTAATTTAAATACTTTTTTCATTTTTTTCTCCTTTTGTTTTATTGTTTGAACAATTATTCAAATATTTATATTAATATTATATTTGAACACCTATTCAAATGTCAAGACTTTTTTATAATTGATTAATTATTTTTAATTGCTTATAATAGATATGAGGTGATACTTTTGGAAACAGCGAATGATATTACGATACATGATGCAGAATTAGTCAAGCATATCCAACAAAAAATGAGCTCTTACAACACTATTACTGATTTATCGGACTTTTTTAAGATCATGGGTGATAGTACTAGATTGCAACTTCTTATGGTTTTAGAACATGGTGAACTATGTGTCAGTGATTTAGCATACTTACTGAATATGTCTATTTCTGCTGTATCTCATCAATTAAAATCCTTAAGAACTGCAAAACTTGTTAAAATTAGACGTGATGGAAAAAATATTTACTATTCTTTAGATGATGACCATATTAAATCTATTTTGGAAGTATCTTTAGAACATATTTTAGAGAGATAATTTAATTAGGGGGAATTTTTATGATAATAAAATCTAGTGCAATTGACCGCTTATTACAACAAAATCCTAATTTAGCTGAAAGACGATTTGGTCTTCCTGAAGTTGGTGGAAGAGGAGATGGAGAAGCTTTTAATCCTACGGTACAGGAAATTGCAGATGCAATTGAATACTATGGTTTTGATGTTCGTGATGATAATATTGCAACCATTCCTGATATTGATTTAGGAAGTGGTAATCCTACTAAATATCCACCTTTTCCTATGTCTATTGACGAGATGAAAAAGTCACTGGATTCTTTATCTATGTATAAATATCCTTATACTGAAGGTGCTGATGAAATTCGTCAAGTATTATTAGACTATGTAGAAAAAGAAGGATTTATCAACACTGCACCTTATAATTATTCTGATATTGATGATAAGGGTTTATGCGTTCATAATATTACTTTCTTACCATCTACTTCTATTGCTTTTAATATGATTGTTAGTATTATTTCTAAACCAGGAGATGTTGTATTAGTTACTGGACCTAATTATGGTTTATTTACTATTCGTGCAGAACGTGCTGGTGCCGAAGTAGAAATATTACCTTTATCTAAAGAAGATAATTGGTTGCCTAATCCTTTAAAACTGGCTGAAAAAATCGATGAAATTAATGATAGTTTACAAAAAGTTTATCATAGACGTAAGGGATATATTCCTAGGGTAGTTGCTTTTGTTAATGCTAATCCTAATAATCCTACTGGTAAAGTCATGGGAGTAAAACAAGCAGCTTTATTAAAAGAAATCGGGGAAGTATGTTTAAAGCGTGGAGTTTTTATTATTGATGATTTAGTATACCGTGATTTAACATTTGATCCTGATAATCTTGCTATGCCTATTGCAACGATTCCTGGAATGTTTCGTAATACTATTTCTTTATTTGGACTTTCTAAAAGTTATGGTATGGCAAGTCTTAGAGCTGGATTTGTAGTTGCTGATGAAGTGATTATTCGCGAACTTATTAATCGTATATTCCAAGGAATGGACTCTGCTCCTGATATTGTCGGTCGTGCTTTAGCTGGTGCGTTTAATATTCGCCCTGAAAGAGATGCTATTTATCAAGAATATTTTTCTAAATTAAGAAAGATTTACCAAGATAAGTATCAATTATTAAAGGCTTTAGTCGAAGGTATTGATACTATTAGTGACAAATCATTAAAACATTCTATTATTCAAAAAATTAAGAGTGTTATTCCAGATGCATCCTTACAAGAACAAGTATTACAAGGGCTTCCTTATACAAAGTTTCCTGATAATTTAGAGCCTGAGTCTGGATTCTTTGCTATTTTAGACTTTACTAAAGTTCGCGGTATGAAATACAAAAATATGGTAATTAATACTGAACGTGATTTACTCACCTTCTTTTACCGGACTTATCGTACTCGTTTTTTAGTAGGACAATCTATTAGTTGGCCTTATCCCAATGAATTTGTAGGCCGTGTTACTTTTGCTTTGGAAGATGAAAAAATCATTTCTGCTTTAGCACAGATGAATCAATCTCTTCACTTGTTAGAGCCTGGTGAAGACTATATTATTCGTAAAAATTTAGAAAAAGATCAAGAACAAATGGCACATATCAAAATTGATGGCTGGCGTACGGCATATGATAAAATTGTTGCTTCTAAATATTTACAATCTTTAGATTATGAGACTCAAACACAACGCTATTTAAATAGTTTTGATGATTATAAAGACTTAGTGTTTGTTGCTGTTCGCGGAGATGAAGTACTAGGATATTCTTGCTTTATGCCATATGATAAGGATAAGAAATATGATTCTGAACTTGTTAGTTTATATATTAAAAAATGTGAAGCAGGACGTGGAATTGGTTCATCTTTACTTATTGCTACTGCTAAAGAGTTATATTCTTTAGGAAAAGAAAATATGATTATTTGGTGCTTTTCTAATAATACAAATGCTATTTGCTTTTATGAAGGCTTAGGTGGTATTAAAGTAGAAGAAAAAACTGTCCTTATTGGAGGCGAAAATTATTTGGAATATGGATTTTATTTTGATTTAGAAAAAATAGTAAACCAAAATTAAAACTTGTTAGATTTTGATGTTTTCTAAATAGGATTTACATCATTTTCTAACAAGTTTTTTATTGTCTGTCTAATGAAAATGTGGCTGAACCTTTCGTTACTACTATACATGAACAATCATCTGCCATTACATAATCTTCTGTATTGTAGTATGGATCTTGATCTCTTGGACCAACAGTATCTTTTTTGCCAATTAAACTTATTGTATTGTCATTAATTACATAAACTCCCGTAGTTCCTGATACTCCACCAAACTCAGCAGAAAAAGTTCCATCTGCATTTAATGTATATTTATATGTTTCTGTTGCACTTAGGGCTCCATAGTAAGTTCCGGTACATTTTGGTACTGTAGTAGGTTGTGTCCCTGTATTGTCGTTAGCTGTTTCATTAGTATCTGACTCAAATTCTTCCTCAGGATCTGTTTCATTTTCTACTTCTTGTTCTTTTTCGTTTTTAGTTTCTTTTTCCGATGTAGTATTTGTATTGCTATCAGTTGTAGCAAACACTTTATCATATACAATAAAGCCTCCTAATCCTACCACTAATATAGATAATACTACAATTACTCCTATTAATCCTTTCTTTCCCATATACTCCTCCTTCTTATTTTAATTATAACATTAATTTTTTCCATTTTATTATTTTTTAAATTTTTCTGTTTTTATAATGTAAAGTCCATTATGTGATTTTAATATCTATATTCCATTTTATCTTGCCTTTTTACTAATAATACAGTATGCTAAAGTCAGGAAGGAGTAGTTGAGGTGAAAAAAATTAAATTACTGGGTACCATTTCTATCTTCTGTTTTCTTTTATCTGGTTGTGGAAATGGCCAAGTTCTTTCTTGCTCTATGACTCAAGAGCAAAGTGGTGCTACAATGAAACAAACTGTTGATATTACTTTTAAGAAAGAGGAAGTTTCTAATGTAAAAATGGCTATCAATACTAAGGTAACAGATGATGTTTCTGATAGCAATTGGAATTCTTTAGTAGATATGCTTGATGAGCAATATTCCACAGTTAATAAAGAAGGTTTTCAGATATCAAAGGTAAATAATAAGAAAGAACGCTTTTATAATATTACTATTAATGTAGATGTTAATAAAGCTAAAGAAGATGATTTAGCTGAGTATGATTTGGAGGGACTTGCTGGTGCTAGTGGAACATACAAAGAAATAAAGGAGCAAATGGAAAAAAGTGGTCTTACTTGTGAATAGTAAGCCACTATTTTTTTATACATATCTATCAGAAGAAATTACTTCTATTCCATTTTTCTTTAATAATTCTGCAGTTACACCATCACCCTTTACTAAATTATGAGAGAATGTTCCATCATAAATTTCATCTATTCCACAGGATGGACTACGTGACTTCAAAATCGCTTTTTTTATATTTAGTTTTTTAGCTAATTTTAATACTTCTTCAGCACCTTTTTGATACTCTTTTGTTACATCTACTCCCTCTTTCGTTATTACTTTTTCTTGCTTTCTTTCAGCACTTGCTCTAGGTGTTTTTAGGCTACCTAATTGTTCAGGACAGATAGGAACTAAATCTTTTTCTTTCATCAACTCTACTAATTTAGAATTTTCATTATTTCCTCCATCGTATTTACAATTTAAGCCTATTAAGCAAGCACTAATCAATATTTTTTCTTTTTCCATTGTTATCATCCTTTACTACGTTTATAGTATAACATATTTATTATTCATTTTTTATTGCATATAAGATAATTTCTGTTGGAAATAGTTCACTGCCGTAGCAACGTAGATAAAATTGATAATTAGGATTTATGTCATCTACTAGTCTTGGTATTTTCCATAAGTCTTCATGGTTATGATATACGGAAAGTAAAAGTTTTGGTGTTGTATTTCTAATATGATTTTGACAACCAATTAGTGCTTTAGCTTCGGATCCTTCAATATCCATTTTTATCATACTTACATCTTCTACTATATCAGTATCGATACTTACTCCATCTAAAATTTCATCTCCTTCGTCTATTACTTGATTTGCCGAAGAACCATTTTCATTAATGTTCATATAAACTTTTTGTGGTCTATCTAAGACTGCTTTTTTTCTAATCTCTACATCATGGTAGTATCTGGTATTATTTTTTAATACTTCGATACTTTCTGGAGTAATTTCATAAGCATATATTTTTTTATAATTATTTATGCCATAATTTTCTACATAGGTTAAAATACTATCTCCTATATAAGAACCAATATCTACGATTACTTCTTCACTTGTTGGTTTTATAATATCTAGGTCCCAGTATTGATTATAATTTGTCTCTAATGAGGATTTGGTTGTAGTAGCATCGAAATGATACCAGTTATTTAATATAGCATACAACAATTTCTTTGATCTATAATCTTTTAATCTTTTATATAACCATTCATAATCCCCTATATGTTCTTTTAGGGAAGTTGCTCTATTATAGAGTGATTCATATTCCCCACTCATTTCTTTTAATTTTCCCCAGTAATTAAATGTTTGAAAGTAGTTTTCTAGAGCCATTTTTACTTCTGATGATTGTTTTATATAGGTATCTTTAATCTCTAGAAAAATTTCCTCCTTTGTTTTCCTTTTTAGGCTTGTCATTAATTCTTGAAATTTTTCATCTATTCTATTCATAGTCTCTCCTTTTCTATTAAACTATCCTTGTTTTCTTTGTTACTAACTTTCTTAACCAGTCTACAGGAATTACGGTTGCTGCTAGAAGAATCGTAATTCCTAGTTCTTTAGGTGTTAGACCATACGCTCTAAATAGGTCCCCGCCATAGTATA
>JAGHJJ010000052.1 GCA_017886705.1 Bacilli bacterium
ATTCATAACTTTATAATGATTTCTGATTTCTTTAGAAATAGTAGTACAGTCCTTATCTAAAAGTTTAGCAATATATTTAAAAGATTTAGATAAAGAAAGATTATTTTTAATAGTTAATCTATTATCAAAAGATAGATGCTTATTATTTGACATTTTAAAACCCCTTTCGAAATAAGTACCATCTGAGGTATATTATAATTATTTGAACAATTAAATTCCATTTCAGGGTGGAACTTACTTTTTCATTTGAGATTTTTGCTGCTATAAAGCATAAAATTTGACATATTTCGTATTCTGTGTTATAATGTGTTTACTTCAAGGATAGAGGGGGAAACTGAAGCACAAGTATTATGCATAGGGAGGTTGAATATATGGAAAAGTCTTTTATATTTGAATATTTAGATGAAAATGATTTTAGAAAGAAAGAACGTTCTGTTAGAAAGTATAATATGCTTGCTTATAAAAAATTAACTTTTACTTATTATCCAGAATTAAGAAAGGGAAAGTTTTTGGGAAAAGAAGTAAGTAAAAATGAAAAAGATAAAACTGTTTCTTATGAGCTAAAATTACCAACAGATGAATTATTTGCGAAAGTTCATGGAGAAATTATTTTACATTATACTGTATATTTAGAAAAAAATATTATCCTTTTAACAAATATTACCCCTGAAGGAATTTTGGACGAAGGACATAGAGCAGAACTTTCTACATATAAGGGTGTTATGATTTCTAAGACAAACCCTGAAAAAGACATGTTTAAGATTAATTTGTTAAATATGCTAGAAAAATAAAAGTTATAAAAAATCATTGGGAGATTGTTTTATCTTCTAAAAAAAAGTAAAAATAAATAAAAAAATCATTTCTATTCTATTTAGAAATGATTTTTTATCGAAAAAGACTGTTTTTGAAAACAGTCTTTTCTTTTGATTAATAAATGAAATTGAAATTGATTAAATAAAGTGTTCAACTATCTTATGTTATAATATTTCAGTTTCGTTCTGACTTTCTTTATTTTTTTGTTCCTTATCCAAATCTGCTAAAGATGGCTCTGGCTCTGTTTTATTCTTATCTTTATTCTCTTGAGAAAAATCATCGATAGTTTCATCCGTTTTAGTAGTTTTATCCTCAAGTTTAGTATCTTTTTCTTCTTTTAAAGGCTCTAGTCGTTTTGCTAACTGCTTTTGAATAAAGCCTAAGTTAAATAATTTAGAACCTACTT
Organism: Bacilli bacterium; assembly: GCA_017886705.1. GTDB lineage: Bacteria > Bacillota_I > Bacilli_A > RF39 > UBA660 > Faecimonas. The sequence goes on from JAGHJJ010000052.1 coordinate 1,220, forward strand.
TCATATCCATGCGATCTTTCTTTTGTTTTAAAGCAACCATGGCACTAGTTCCAGCATCGACTATAAAAGGTAGTCCAGTAATAAAACTTGCTAAATCACTATTTAAAAATATCAAAGGCCATGCCATCTCTTCAGGTGTTGCTAGACGCTTAGCTGTACCTGTTTCTGCTACTAAAGCATCCATGCCACCAGCTTCAACTTCAAACTCTTTTTTCATGCCAGTATCCGTACTACCAGGAAGAAGGGCATTAACTCTAATCTTTTTAGGTCCTAACTCAATAGCAAGACTTGCCATATAATAATTCATTGCTCGTTTAGATAATGGGTAAGCCATCATACCAAGAGTGTCTTCATTTGCTTGACTATGTAAAGCAGTAATCATCTCATCCCAAGTTTTCGCATTAGTGATTTTTTCAAACTCATTCGCATACTTATCCCAGTATAATCCACCAGTAGAAGTAACATAAGAAATAGTACCGCCATAAGACATTCTATTCTTTAGATATTCCTCCGTAATATATTTATTAGCAATATAATTTACAGTAAAAGTTTTATAATAATTTGTTTTCGCACCAGATAATCCAGCAACTCCAAAGAAAGAATCAATATGAGTTGGAAGTTGCTCCATAGCTTTATCAATAGAGTCTTTATCGCTTAAATCCACTTCAATAAATTTTGCTACTCCTTCAATTTCTTTTTTTATAATATCTAATGCATATACTTCTGCATTTAACTCAACTAATAGCTTTGCAGTAGCAAGACCAATACCAGAACTTGCCCCTGTAACTACACATATTTTATGGTTGTATCCCAAATAATCTTTCATCAAAATACCTCCTATTATTAGTCTATCACTTTCAAATATTAATAAAAAAGCTTTTTTTCATTCTTATAGTCAAATTTACATTATCTTACATTTTTTCTTGTGAAAATATTAGTTTTGGTTTAGAATAGGAAATTAAAGAAGGACAGTAAGGTGATGTAAATGACAGATATAAAATATACTGTAGTGATGAAAAAGAAAAAAATAAATGGTGAGCTTTATATTTTAGTTCCTCAGAAACTAATTAAAGGAACATTAGATACTACAAATGGAAATTATTTTTATGCAGAAGATAAAGAAACTTTTTATGATTTTTCTGAATCCAGTTCTATTACTAATCCTCAAGTAGAAGAATTAGTAGCTTATACCATTTCAGAAAATTATTTATTGCAAAAATATCCAAATGTTGATATAGAAGAAGCTAAAAAAGACTATTTTAAAAGAATCGATAGCGCAGTAAATATTGCTTTTTATTTACAAAATATAAATGCTACAGGAATAATTCCTTTGCGTATTCATGGCATGATAAATAAATTAAATAACATTCAAATAGATGCTGATCAAAAAATTGAAATGGATTTATTTTCTGATTTTTCCACTTTGCCAGCAGATCAATATGGATATCCGCTATCACCATATGAATTAGAGCAAATGAATTATCAGTATGATATGACTTCTGAGAGAGAGTCTTTAGATGATATGACTTCGGAGGAGGGTTATTTAGATGATATTTTAGAGAAACTCTTAAAAATAGAAGATGTAGGTATCATTCACCAAGTTCTTCAAAAAATATATGATGGAGAAGAGGACTTACAAAAAATTATGTCATCTCTATCACCTGCTAATATGATACAAGAAGCGAAAGATACATCTTTTAAAACTATCACTATTTCTGATGTTTTTTCTAATAGTTGTAGTCAAATTTTATCTACAAATGATAAGAAAAAAATGATAGAAATTATTAATCAGACATCTGATTTTTTTACAACAATTTATTGTCAATTTCATGATAATATTTCTGTAAAAGGACAACCAGAAGTAGAAACTTCTTGTGATTATTTAGAAATATTAACAGAGCAGTATAAGAAATTAGTAGAAGAAAATAAGGGTGTAGATACTATCCATAAGAAAATCAAAAAGTTAAAAAAACAAGAAATGGATAATGTAAAAGCTATTCAAAAAAATTATCAAGCAGTATTAAAGAATTCTCCAGTTAAAAAAGAGGAAAAAAATACGGTTAATAAAGAATCCTCTATTATCAATGTTGCCGAAGCAAAAGAATATTTAGATGAGAGAATTATTGGTCAAGAAAATGCTAAACAACGTATCATATCTGCTGTATGGAATAAGCAAATTGCTAACGAAATTCAAGTTGATTTACCGTCTTATTGTCTATTAGTAGGACCAACTGGTTCAGGAAAAACTTTACTTGCAAAAACAATTGCAGAGTATTTGGAAATACCTTCGATTATATTTGATACTACTCAGCTTACAACAACAGGATATGTAGGAGATTCTATTACAGATTCTCTTACAAGATTGTTATCAGAAGCCAATCATGATGTAAAAAAAGCAGAACAAGGTATTATCATTTTTGATGAGATTGATAAAAAAGGTTCTGATAGTAATAAAGATATTGCTGGAAAAGGAGCTTTAAATGCTTTACTTCCTTATTTAGATGGAAGAACATATTATTTACAAGTAAATGAAAAGCAAATTCCCTTTAAGACAGATAAATTAATAATTATGGCAACTGGTTCTTTTGCAGAAGCAATACAAATGAAACAACATAAAAACTATTCTAGTACCAGCGTTGGTTTTACAACAGAAACTGAAAATAACACACCTTCAGTAGAATTAACCAGTGAAGATTTAATAGAGTATGGCGGTATTCCTAAAGAGTTAGTAGCAAGAATTCCTGTAATTGTCATGTTAGAAGCTCATACCAAAGATAGTCTAAAAGAGATTTTATGTCGTAAAAACATTAGTCCGTTATATAAAAATAAAGAAGCACTACATTATGCTAATGTATTCTTTGAATGGACTGATGATTACGTTGAAAAAGTTGCTTCCAAGGCTTTAGAACTAGGTTATGGTGCACGTTCTTTAAATAGTATTGTAGAAAATACAATTATGAAAGCTAAATGGAAAGTTTTATCCGATATGCATGATTATTCTGGTTTTATGGTTACTGGTGATACAGTGGATGATCCGGAAAATGCAATTTTATATGGTTATAAAGGGGACGATTATCAGTTAAAGACTATTTTAGAAGAAAAGAAAGAAAAAGCCAAACAATATAAAATAACGACCAAAAAGCGTTATTAATGGTAAGTTTAAAAAATAGTAAGGAGTGGTAAGATATGAAACAAATAGAAGAATTAAAAATTGATGAATATCAAAATGATGGAAATTTTGTATTAAATGAATGTATAGACTGGTTTAATAAATATCTAGAAACTTATGATAGTTTTAGAAAAATACAGGAAAAAAGTGAAGATTTACAAATTATAACTACTATCTCTAAAGAACAAATAGAGATAGAAAAATCTAAATATCTATTTTCAATAGATTTAATGAATACTACTACAGGACAGCCTGTGTTAGAAGGTACTAGAATTTCCATGGATAGTAAGAATGGGAAAGCAAGCAAGTTTTTAATGGCTGCTATTACTACAAGTTATTTATCTCTAAATCAAGATTTACATCTGCAATCACTAGAAGATGGTATACGATTAGAAAATAAAGAAGCACATAATTCTGTGCTAAATGTTTCTGCAACTGAAGAGGACACTTTATGGCTAGCTTTTCTAGATATTATGGGAAATATGAACAATCCAGAAGTCTTGGAACAAAAATTATCTGTTGCTCGTGAAGAAGCTCTACAGGAACAAGGAAAAATAGATGATGAGTTTTGTGAATCTGTTGATAAGAGTGACCAATGTTACCTTGCAGTAAAAAGGTATTTATATTTACATAAAAGAAAGTAATCATTTCTTTTTTCTGTAAATTATGGTATAATTATTACCAAATAAAGGGGGAGTACTTATGGCTGGAAAGTATGAATTAATTGGTTCTCTATATAGACAATATGAAAAAGAACCGTATCAAAATGAACAAGTAATTTCGATATCAGGTATTTCATTAAATAGTATAGAAGATATAGATAAATTAACATCTAGTATGACAACAATCGATTTATTAGAAATGTTACCAGAGTCAGTGCAAGATAAAAATCACTTTTCTATTCGTGTATGGAGTCGTTATAGTGATAAGTGCTATTATATTAAAACAATCTTTAATAATCCAGAAATACATTCGTTGTTAATGAAAGTAAAGAAAAAGCCTGTATTGTTAGAAGAAGGTTATAAAACGTTATCACTGGTACCAGTTTGTTCATTAGTAAATAGTTATTGGGAAAAAATAGAAGAAGCATTAAACAAGAAAGATTTTGATACAATTGGAGAATACTTTTCTGAACAAAGTAAATATTATTTTAAATTAACAAGATATCTAGAAAGTGCTTATGATTATGGCGAAAAAGAAAAAGCCTTAGAAACACTAAAATTAGAATTTCGAGATTACCGAATTTTTAGAAAAGTATATGTAAAAGAAAACTATTATACGAAAACAATATCAAAGAGTGCTGCTTCTCCAAGAACACTACAAGAAAAATCCAATTTTGCTACATCAGCAAAAGAAGAAAGCGACATAGATTTTCTATGGCGAATGACACATATGTTTAATACGCAAGGAGAAAGCGAAGAATTCTTAAGCCCGGAAGAATATGCTATGTGTAATCCAGGTTATGATGATATTCCAGCTCCACAATTGACAAAATCAAGAAGTAAGAAGCCAAAAAAATCTTCAAGAGATGAGAATTAACGTGAATTTTTAGATTAAATGCAGGTTTATGAAGAAACATTTAATTTACAAGACTTATTGCTGCTTTGGAATATAAAAACGGAAATAAGTCTTTTAATTTTGCCTATTACTAGCTAGTATTATTTAAATTTTTGCACGACAAAATTACGGAGGTTATTTCCGTTTTTTAA
>JAGHJJ010000053.1 GCA_017886705.1 Bacilli bacterium
GACTTATGTAGAAATGTTAAGTGTATTTATTTTATAATTATTATCGAAAGGAGAAATATATGAAACTTGGAGAAAATATTTTAAAGTTAAGAAAACAAAATGGATTATCACAAGAACAATTAGGAGAACAAATTGGTGTAACAAGACAGACAATTTCAAATTGGGAATTGAATGAAACAACACCTAATCCAGAACAATTAAAATTATTATCAAAAGCATTAAATGTAAGCATTGATGAATTACTAGATAATGATGTTAAAAATGTAGTAATAGAAAAAGTATCTAATACAGAAAGATTAGCAGGAATAATTATAAAGATTTTAAAAGTATTTGCAGTCTTGGGAATTATATATGTTATTTTAATTGCCTTAGGAATAATTTTATTTAAGGTATTTCCAAATGAAAATGTAACAACTGTAAACGAAATAAAGTCTGCTACATTAAATTGTTCTATTGAAGATAATAATTATACTATTACAATAGGAGATGATAATTATTTTGATTGCCCTGAATGTAATAAAGAAATGAATGTATATTTAAAAGATATAACTGATTGGGCAAACATTGACCATAGTATAGAAAATATTGAAAAATATTTTGAAAATAATGGTGGAACATGTGAAGATTAATTTTTTGATTAATCTTTTTTTATGAACTACTGAAACTTGATTTCTAGTTTGCTTTTTTCATGATATAATTATATAAGCAAACAGAGGTGATTATTTTGAAAAAAATTTTGATTGTGGAAGATGATGAGAGTATTCATTCTATATTGGATGAAATTTTAAAAAAAGAAAATTATACTGTTATTGATGCTTATTCAGGCACGGAAGCAATTAGAATATTAGATTCAGAACGAATAGATTTAGTTTTATTAGATCTCATGTTGCCAGGGTTGAATGGAGAAAAAATTATAGAAAAAGTAAATCATATTCCAATAATTGTATTAAGTGCTAAATTAAATCCTACTGATAAAGTGAATTGCTTATTAAGTGGTGCAAATGATTATATAACAAAACCATTTGATAAAGATGAATTATTAGCGAGAATTAAAGTCCAATTACGTACAAGTAATTCAAATCATGATTTAATTTACAAAGAATTGCATCTTTTAAATGATTATCAAACTCTGTTGGTTAATAAAGAAAAAGTTAAACTGACCAAAACAGAATATGCTATTTTAAAACAATTACTTTTAAATACTAAAATGGTAGTTACAAAAACTAAATTATTAGATTTAATTAGTAATGATACCGATGATGGTGATGAAAATTCTTTAAAAGTACATATAAGTAATATTAGAAAGAAAATAAAACGTTTTTCAAAAAATGATTATATTGAGTCTGTTTGGGGAATTGGTTTTAAAATAAAAGAATAAATTTTAACTAATTCTTATCTCACTCTTAACTATTTCTTAACTTTTTTATACTAAGATGTTATTAGAAAGGAGAGAGATTATGGAATATGTATTAGAAACCAATAATCTAAAAAAAGTTTATAGAGATTTTAAGGCTCTAAATAATTTAAATATTCATGTTCCCAAAGGTTCCATTTATGGCTTAATTGGTAAAAATGGAGCAGGCAAAACTACATTAATACGTTTAGTTTGTGGTCTACAAAAACCTACAGATGGAACATATACAATTTATGGCGTGAAAAATTCTAATCCTGAAATATTAAAAGTTAGAAAAAGGATAGGAGCGATTGTCGAAACCCCATCAATTTATCAAAATATGAGTGCCAAAGATAATTTGATAGAACAATTTAAACTATTGGGCATTCCGAATTTAGAGGAGATTGATAGTTTACTAGAATTGGTCGGATTAAGTAATGTTGGAAAAAAGAAAGTAAAACATTTTTCACTTGGGATGAAGCAAAGATTGGGGATTGCTGTTGCTTTAGCAGGGAACCCAGATTTTTTGATATTAGATGAACCAATTAACGGACTTGATCCACAAGGAATTATTGAGATAAGGGAGCTAATATTAAAATTGAACAAGAAGAAAAAAATTACTATATTAGTATCTAGTCATTATTTAGATGAATTATCTAAAATAGCAACTTGCTATGGTTTTGTAGATAGTGGACAAATAATTAAGGAGATAAGTGCTGAAGAACTTGAAAAGAAAATGGAGCAAAAGATTGAATTAAAAGTCAATGAAGCAAAAGATTTCATTTTATATTTTGAAAAGAATAATATAAATTATGAAATTGTTGATAATCACACAATCAATATCTATGGAAAAATAAATATTCCTAAATTTATTAATAATCTTTCTAAGAACAATTTACAAATTAATGAAATTCATGAGAAAGAAGAATCATTAGAAAATTATTATATGAATTTGATTGGTGGTGATAAGAATGATTAGATTATTAGATGCTGGGCTTAAAAGAATATTTAAAAGTAGGATTTTTTGGATTATTTTATTTATTGTAATAGGAATTGCAGTTATGATGATTTATAATTCTTATTCCGATTTAAAAGAGTTTGATGAAGTTGTTAAAATTGAAACATTGTTTTTTAATTTAACAACAGTTATGGGATTTATTGTTGCAATATTCGTTAGTTTATTTTTAGGCACAGAATATTCTGATGGGACTATTAGAAATAAAATTATAATGGGACATAAAAGAATTAAAATTTATTTATCTAATTTAATTTTAACTGTTTTTGCAACTGTATTATTTTATATAATATATTTAATTGTTATTTCTATTATAGGAATACCAATATTTGGTGGAATAACAATGTCAATTTCAAACCTGTTACTTATTTTCTTTGATATATTTGTATTAATTTGTGCTTATTCATCTATTGCAACATTTATTTCAATGATTTGTTCAAATATTGCTATTGCAACTATTGTGAATATTGTACTAATTTTAGCAATGGTGATGGTGTCTATTTCTTCTATGAATATTTTAAGTTCTCCAAAAACGGTAGTTCAGTCAACGATGGTAGATGGTGCTATACAGATGGTAGAAGTGCCTAATCCTAGATTTCCAACAGAGAACGAGAGAAATTTCCATCAACAAGTTGTAAATGTGTTACCAACAGGTCAAAGTTTTCAAATTGCAGGTCAAACAGCTGATCCTAAAATATTGTCTTTATATTCTGGTGGTGTTACCATAATTTTTATGGGGATTGGTCTATATTTATTTCAAAGAAAAGAATTAAAATAGAAAGGAATTGATTTATATGAGCATTTGGTTTTATCTATTTATAATCGCTACTATATTATGTATTGTTTTTATAGCAAAATATCTTGTTATAAAGAAATCAATAAAAGAAATAGAAGAATCTATCTCTTTCATTATAAGTTCAGATACCAATGCTCTTATTACTATCTCTAGTAATGATAAAAATTTAAAAAAATTATCGACTGTATTAAATAAAGAGTTGAAAAAATTACGTGAATTAGAAATAAAGTATAATCAAGGTAATCAAGAATTAAATCGTTCTATAACTAACATATCGCATGATTTAAGAACGCCCCTTACTGCTATAAGGGGTTATCTTGATTTGTTTGATTTAAAGGGCTTGAATAAAAAACAACAAGAATATTTAATCTATATTGATTCCAAAGTTAAAGATTTGATTTTTTTAACAGAGCAATTATTTGATTTTTCTTCTGGAATCGACAATGAGAATAATTTTGAAAAAGAAAATATATATGTAAACCAAGTGCTGGAGGATGTAATATGTAGTTACTATGAATTATTTAAGCAAAATAATATTACGCCAGTTGTAAATATAACTAAACAAAAAATAATTCGCTATGTTAATGAAATTATGCTGAAAAGGATTTTAGAGAATATTATCTCTAATGCGATTAAATATAGTGAAGATAATTTTGTGATTTCTTTAAAAGATAATGGTGATTTGGAATTTTCTAATAAAACGAAATTAATAGATCGAACAAGTTTAGGAAAAATATTCGACCGTTTTTATACAGTTGAAAATGCAAAAAAATCTACTGGAATAGGTCTTTCTATTGCCAAACAGTTAGTAGAATTAAATGACGGAAAAATAATTGCCGAATATAAAAATAACAATTTAATAATTACTATTACATTTTAAAAATTTTAATTTAGTCCATAATAAGATTATCAAGTTAAAATGGTAATCTTTTTCTTTTACTTACAAAACTGTAATTTTATATCTTATTAATATATTTTATAATATTATCAGAGAGGAGAAAATTATATGGAAGTTTTAAAATTAGAAAATGTAAAAAAGTATTATGGTGTTAATACGAATATTACAAAAGCAGTAGATGGAATTTCATTTAATGTA
>JAGHJJ010000054.1 GCA_017886705.1 Bacilli bacterium
ACTTCTTGTTTATCTTGTTTAAAACTGGTTGTAAAATTTAATATTACTCCTAATATAATGCAAAAAGCACTTAGACTGAATAGTACTTTAATTTTTTTCGCCATCTTACCGCCTACCTTATCTTTATATATCGTATCATTTTTTCTTATTTTTGTATATAGTGATAGATAAACGGTTGACAAATTTAGTCGAAAAAAAGAAGTTATTCTACTTCTTTTGACTTAAATACAAAAATTTTACTAAATATATAATTTGCAATAATGACAATTATATTCATTAATATTTTTGAAAATAATTTATCGAAACGTATCAAACTAATGCATAGATACATTCCTGCCATATCTATACCAAGTGATAAAATTCTAAAGAAGAAAAACGAAAATATTTCTTTCATAATTACTTTTTTATTTAAAGATTTTGAACTAAATACAAATAACTTATTAGTAATAAATGCAAATAATACAGAAAGTATCCAACTAATAAAATTGTTTACATAAACATTCATTCCTGTTTTATCTAACAAATAAAAACTTATGATATTAATTAGTGTTGTTAATAGTCCAAAAAATCCATACCATAAAACTTCTTTAATTTTATTATACCAAGAGGTATGATTATCTTCTTCAATTAAATTTTCTATTAAGCTTATCATGTTACTAGTGTTAGAAATAAATTTTTTAGGTTTGAATTTTTTTACCTTTTTTAGGGTAGTTCCTATCTGGTTGAAATCTTTTAATTCTATTAAGTACCCTTCTTTTTCAAACTCTGCTATAATTTGTTTTTGATGATCGTTTACATGTTCATTATATTTTTTTAATCTAGCTGCAGCAATTACTTTCTTTCCTTGTTTTACTGCTGATAGAATTGATCCTACACCACCATGAGTAATCAATATATCACATTTATTTACTAATTCTTTAAATTCATCTGGACTAATTAAATCGAAAATTTCCATATTTTTTGATTCATACTTTGTGTTACCTGCTTGTACTATTACCTTTTCTTTAATTTCTCCCTTATCTATTGCTTTATCTAAAGCTTTTAGGAGACGTTCAAAAGTTTTATCCTGTGTTCCTAATGTTACAAATATCATTAATAAATCCAGCCTCCATCTATTGCTTTAGGATATATTTTTTTCATAGAAGGCCATTGTACAATAAAGTGATCTGCAAAATGATATATTAATGTTCCAGTGGAAGTTTTTGTATTGATATTAGCAAATGTTTCAATGTAGATAATTTTACTACCTAATATTTTCCCAATACAACACATTGGTCCTGCTGTATGGGTACCAGTTGTTATGATATAATCAGGATGAAACTTAATATAAAAGTATAGACTCTTAAAACAATTATAAAGTAATTTAAATATGTATGTAAATTTATGTAATTTTGTTCCATATACTAAATAGTTAATTTTATCTTTATATTTTTCTTTTAGTTTTATATTTGATTTTGTTTTTTCAGTAATAATATGATAATTGTATTTATCAAACAAAGGCTTTAATTGCATTAGTTCATCTAGATGTCCCCCAGTTGAGGAAATAAATAACACATTTCTTTTCATCTTTCTACCTTCTTTTCTAATAGGCTATACCAATCTTCTTGTACTACTTCTTTTGTATATTTTTTTATACTTTTTCTTGCTTCTATTCCTAAATATTTTCTTGCTTCTTCGTCTTTCATTAAATCTTCTATCTTTTTTATCATTGCACTATAATTTCTATTTTTTATTAGATATCCATTTTTACCACTTGTGATAATTTCTCGTGCTCCTTCAGCTGAAGAAAAAGCAACACAAGGAAGTCCATGGGACATGGCCTCTAATAATACAATTCCAAAAGATTCTGTTAAAGATGTCATTATGTAAAGTGATGATTTATGTAAATAATCATCGATATATTCTTTATTTTGAAATCCATGAAGCGTTACTTTCTCTTCTAAATTATGTTTTTTCAAATAATTTTCTATTTTTTCTCGTTCATCTCCGTCACCTATGATATCTAAATGCCAGTCTGGATGCTTTTTAATTAATATATTAAATATTTTTACTAAATCTTCTGGTGCCTTTTCTTTAGATAGTCGTCCTACAGAAATTAATCTTTTTTCTTTTAACGGAGCAAGTCTTTTAGGTATAGAGTCTAGAACATTAGGGATATATATACACTTACATTTTGATTTTAGCATTTCCCTTCTATAAAACTTTGTTAAATCTTTGGATACTAAAACTAAATAGTCAAGATTCCATGATGAACGAATTATATTCAATGCATATTTTTTATTGTTATGGTGATGATTGTGTTCCCAGCCAATCTTTACTACCTGACTATTTGCATAATCGCCTAACCAGCGATCAAAAATGTCTCTTGTTGAAATAATATAATCTGCGTCACTATTCTTTATATACTCTATCATGGTTTTTCTTCGTAAATAAAGTATTTTTAATGCTTTTAGTCCTTCTTTTGTCACTTTTATTATTTTTTTATCTCGTAATTGTTTTTTAAATTCTTGCTCATTTGGTGTGTATTTTTTAACTAAATATTTTACTTTTACTCTATCATCTATTTTAAATGCTGGTTGTTCATATAATTGATAGGTACATGCAATTTCTACCTCATATTTTTCACATAACATATTTGCTAATGCTGTGACCGATTTTTCTATTCCTCCATAACCTAAATGTAAAGATAATATTGCGATTTTCTTCATGTTACCACCCTTTTCATTATAACATGGTTTTATCATTTATAAAACAAAAAGACCTTAGTTGGTCTTATAATTGTTTTTTGGTTGTAATATAATTACAAAATTTAATAGCGTAATTAAAAATAGTATTATTGCTGGTACTAATGTAACTGTTAAAAATCCATCTTTTGATAGTACATAGTTTAAAATTTTACCAGCATATGGAATAGAAATCTTTAATGTTCCAATAATACAACTACTATCAATATTTTCTATGGTTCCATCTTCTTTTTTTAGGGAATATATTGTTATTCCGTTGACATCTTTTGTAATTGCTGCTATTTCATTTGTACTAATTTCTAAATTATTATTTTTTTTTGTAAAATATGTAATAATATCTTTTTCTTTTAAATCTTTTTTCTTTGTATCTGTTAATATTAAGTCTCCTTTTAAAATTTTAGGTTCTAGGATATTACTACTTGCTTCTGTTAAAACTGTATTTCCAAATTGTATTAATCCTTCTTCATTTCTATTCATTGATACCACAATGACTCCAATTGCTATTCCTATAATTATAATATATATTGCAAATATGATATTTTTTACCATGTTCTAATAAAGAAAAAAAGCTTCAAAGCTTTTTATTGTCCCACATTTGTTGGTTGTTCTACTACAGGTACTGCTTGTTGTGTTACCATTGTTGGCTCAGAGCTTGGTGTTTGTACTACATTCTGTTGACCTGTAAGATTAGAAATTGGAATAGATTGTGTATTTTCTAAAGGATTCGCTCCTCCGTAAATCTGGTGTTGTTGTTCGTTAATATTTATATCAGGTACAATTGGACTTGCTCCTCCATAAATAACTGGTCCTTGTTGTGGTTTCATAGTAGTCTCTGTTTGTGGAACAGTTTCAATTGGTGTAGGTTGTATAGTTGCATTCATAGCAGCATTTTGTGGAGCAGGCTCTACAGTTGGCATTACTGGTGCCTGTGTTGTTTCAATTGGAGCAATAGGCTCCTGTGCCACTGGTTGTGGTGCAATAGGCTCTGGAGTTACTGCTGGTGCTATTGGTTCTACTGAAGGCATTGCTGGCACTTGATTTTCCATTGGTGCAATTGGAGCCACTTCAGGAGTAGCTTGTGGAGTTATTGGTTGTGCCATTGGTTCAACGACTGGTGCTTGTGGAGCTTCAACTACGGTTTCATTTGTTAATGCGCTTGGAGTAACAACTTCTTGTGTTGGCATTTGTGGTGTAGTATTCATTGGTTGTGCCATATCTATCGGTTGTTGCATAGGTGGCATTTGTGCTCCTGCCATATCCATAGTTGGCATTGCCATATTTGGCTGAGTTCCTGTTGGCATTGCATTGTTCATAGACATATTTACATTAGCATTCATATCTGGCATTTGTCCAGCTACTGGTGGTACTGTTGGTGCTGGAATATCCATAATTGTTCCTCCAGTTACGCTTGGAGAATTCATTTCTGGTAGTGCACTATTATTGTTCACTCCTGCCTGTGGCATAGCCGCTTGTGGCATTGCTGCATTTTGAGCTGGTGCTTCATTATTAGCGGTTACTGGAGTATCTCCAGTTTTCTTCTTCTTTTTAGCCATTGTCGCAATTAAAAGAATAAGTGCGATAATAAATAATAATACTCCTCCTGATATTAATAATCCTGGTATAGATAAAAACCAGTCTAAACTAAAATCCATATAATATCGACTCCCTCTACTTTTATTCTAATATAATGATAACAAAAAATGTTTCCAATTGCAAACATTTTATCTAATGTACATTATTAGACACTGTAAATTGTGTCCAATGATCTATTTTAGGTGGTAATTTTTGAAATACTAATTTTTCTTTTGTCGTAGGATGTATCAATTCTAACTGATAAGCGTATAAAGCAATCTGTGTTTTATCTTGTTTTCCATAACGCTGGTCTCCGCATAAGGGATGTTTATGATAAGCAAACTGCACTCGTATTTGATGATGTCTACCTGTTTTTAAAAAAACTTTTACTAATGTTTTATTTTTTTCTTTATTTCTTTTTAATACTTGATAATCTAATATAGCTTCTTTTCCATGACTATCTATTACACTATTTCCATTTTCTAGACGTAATATTTTGTCACAATATGTTCCTGTTTCCTCTTTTATTATTCCTTCTACAATTGCTAAGTAAGTTTTCTTTATCTGATGCGTTCTTATTTCTTCTGATAGTCTTTTGGCAGCTTTCGATGTTTTAGCAAAAACCATTACTCCACCTACTGGACGATCTAATCTATGAACTAGTCCTACATATACATTTCCTGGCTTATGATATTTTTCTTTAATATATTCTTTTACTAATGTTAATAAATCTATGTCCTTGGTATTATCACTTTGACTTAACATATTTATTGGTTTTTCTACTACTATTATATGATTATCTTCATATAACACCTTTATTTTATTCATCTTTTTCCCATCTTCCATAAATTCCACAAGGCAATATTAAGTTATCTTTTGTTCCTTTCAGACCTATTTCTCCACAAGTAATTTGTCCATTTTTATGTTTATTTACCGTTAGTTCTAATATATTTTCTAATACTGTTGCTGAAAGTCCCGTTGTATAGGAGTTTATGATAAAAAATAACGGGTCATCACTTAATATTTTACAACATTGTGTTACTAAATAATTTAGGCTTTTTTCAATATCCCAAACTTCTTTATTCGCACCTCTTCCGTAACTTGGTGGATCCATAATAATAGCATCGTATTTATTTCCTCTTCTTATTTCTCTTTCTACAAATTTGACAACATCATCTACTAAGTAGCGAATCTCTTTTCCCTCTAGTCCATTCTCTTTTACATTTTCTTTACACCAGTCTATCATTCCTCGAGAAGAATCTACATGGGTAACAGAGGCTCCTGCACTAAGACAAGCGACAGTTGCTCCTCCAGTATAAGCAAATAAGTTTAGAACTTTTATTTTTCTTTTTTCTTTTTTGATTTTTTCTATCATAAAGTCCCAGTTTACTGCTTGTTCTGGAAATAGTCCCGTATGTTTAAAGCCCATTTGTTTTATATTAAATACTAGTCCTTTATATTCTACTTTCCAAGATGATGGTGTTTCTTTGATATTTTCCCAGTTTCCTCCACCTTTATTACTACGATGATATACGGCATGAATTAATTTATGATATTCTTCATACAAATCTCCCTGGTCCCAGATTACTTGTGGATCTGGTCTTAGAAGATAAATATTATTCCAACGTTCTAATTTTTGTCCACGAGATGTTTTTATTAGTTCATAGTCTTTCCAATTTGTTGCTAGTTTCATATTTTCACCTCTTACTATAATACTTCTATATTTTCCAGTTTTTCTTTTTTCTGATTAAATACATTATCTAATTTTACTCTTATTTGATCTTTTGTAAATGGTTTAGCAATATAATCTATAAAACCTTCTTGTTTATATTTTTCTTCTGATCTAGCAATCGCATCGGCTGTTAGGGCAATTACTGGTGTGTTGAATCCTTCTATCCTTTTTAATTCAGATAACGCTGTTTCTCCGCTCATTTCTGGCATCATAATATCCATTAAAATTAAATCATAACTATTACCAGCTTTTATTTTTTCTAGGCATTCTTTTCCATTATAACATTCCTCTATTACTAAGTTAAAATCTTGTAGAGCTCTTTTTGCCACTTTAATATTTAATTTGTTATCATCTACAATTAGTATTCTTTTATTACTTAAATTTACTTTTTTATTTATTAATAATTCCGCAGTATTTAATAATTCTTCTTCTGATAATGGTTTTGTTAGTTTGTCTATTTTTTGGGGAATTTGTACTATAAAAATAGATCCTTCTTTATATCTACTTTCTACATTAATCAATCCATTCATTAATTCTACTAATTTTTTCGTAATTGCTAGTCCTAGACCTGTTCCTTCGGTTGTTGTATTTCTTTCTACGTCTAGTCGTTCAAACTTAGTGAATAGTTTATTGATATCTTCCGCTTTTATTCCTCTTCCTGTATCTTTTACACTAATCATTAATAGGCATTTTTCTCCTTGATTAATGCATTTTACAGTTAGCTCTATTACTCCTTTTTCTGTGTATTTAATAGCATTGGATAAAAGATTATTTACGATTTGCTTTACATGTGCTTTATCCCCTATTAACTGATATGGAAGATCTTCTGCAATACTTATTTTATAATCAATTGGCTTTTCTCCAATTCGTGTTCCTTCTACTCTAGCAAGAGTTTCTATTTCTTTTTTTGGATTATAAGGCATTTCTATGATTTCTAATTTATCACTTTCAATCTTATTGATATCCATAATATTTCCAACAATTTCTAATAGAGTTTTAGATGCAGATACGATATCTTCTAAATCTTCTTTCATATCTTCAGGACAATTACTTCTTTCCTTTATATCTTCTGATAGTCCAACGATTGCATTTAATGGAGTACGAATTTCATGAGACATACTTGATAAAAAGTCACTTTTTGCCCTATTAGCACGTTCTGCTTGCTCTTTGGCAGTATTTAGTTCTACTATCATTTTTAAATCTGGGTTTTCTATGGTAAAGTACATCGTCAATAAAGCAAAGGCTATGCAATAGGTCTCTGTTGTTACTTCAGGGTAATAAGCTCTTAGTATTAATCCGCTTGTAAGCATTGATAAGAGTACAATAAATGGTAAAGATTTTTTTATACTTGCTTTTTGTTTTATCACATAATGAATAGTAAGGCCTATTAATGCTAAAAAATATCCTATTAGTCCTGTCATCATAATATTATAAGAAAGACCTTTTACATCTAATATTTCTCCATCTATAATTGTTGTAATTGGACTTATAAATACTAGTATTACTAGGATAGTGTTTATAATTATTAATAATTTTTTTATTTTTTCATACTTTTCTTCTTCTAACTGGTTAATAATTATATTATAAATTACTAAACAGCAACCAATCGTTAATAATAAACCAAAATGGATTCTTTGTAGTAAGTTAACTAACCATACTTGATTAGTTAACTCAGCTATTACATAAGCTAGTGCTGCATTAATACTAAAGATTGCGTTTATTACTAATGTATATTTATATAATTGTACTTCTTTTGTCTTTATACTCTTTTTGGTAAAAAAGATAATTACTAAAAAAATACTAATTGTTACTGCTGCTAATGGAAGCCAAATACCACTCATTTTTATCACCTTACTATAGTAAGAATACCATTTTATCTATTTTTTATCAACATTTTTGCACGTTCTTTACGTTGATATTCATTTGCATCTTTAAATAAAAAGGCTGTATTTTTATTTACTTGTATTCTTCCTAAATGAGCAAAGGCTTCTTCTGGTGACGTTACGCCTTTTTCTTTATATCTTGTTTTTTCTATAGATTCTATTGTGTAATCATTATCAGAGTCTTTCATAATATCATTAATATATTGCTCTCGGGCATCACTTGGCATTTCGCTTCTCATCGTAGGGCCCTCTACTTTGGCTATTTCTTCCCAGATATCATATTTTAGACCAGCAAGAATTGATCTTAGGTTTTCTGCTTCTTGTTTTTTATCTTCTAGCTTCATATTTGATGTGTCAATGTTTTTCCCTATTTTTACATAATAATTGTTATTTTTATCCTTATCTATTGCAACAGGAATAATATCTGCTTCTCCTCTAATAGCTGCTTCTACTGCTCCACTGAATAATTTCATTACTACCATATTATCTGTAATATTCCATGCTCCTTCCGGAAACAGTTCTACATTTCCTTTTTGTTTTAGTACTTTTATCATTGTTTCTAGGGAAATATGTTTATCTTCCTTGATAGATTCTACTTCTTGCTGATTATTTTCATCCTTTACCTCTACATCAACAGGGATAATTCCAATTGCTTTTAGCAGGAGCATTTCTGGTCTTCTATATAGTTCTCCTACATCTCCCCAGAGAATAAAAGCATTCTCTTTGATGGCTTCAATAGATGCTTCTATATCATATCTTGCCACATGGGTTACTACATATACTTTTGGTTTATTGGTTTTGATACGTTCATCTGATAATATTTTGACAGAATAATTACTTAACAGTTTTTCTAGTTTTACAATCTGACGTGTCAACACATGAAGTTTTTTTCGTATTTCTATTCCTTTTACCGGGTACTTATTTTCATATGATATTTTTCTTAACTCTCTATAATAAGCACTTAGTTCTTCTAATGACATTTCTTTTTTTTCTAATTTTAATATTCTCTTTATTAGTGACTTTAATTTATTTCTTATTTCTTCCTTTTTTTCTATATCTTCTGTTTCTTTTAAAATTTTCTGTATTTCATTATATTGCTTCTTAATCTCTTCAATATTTTCTTGTCTTAACTTTCCTTTCAACTTATTTTCCCCCTTGAATTAGTTCTATATTCTAACAAATTTAGTATAAAAAGTCAAAGTAATAACGGTATTTCTATATATTACTGTTGCTATTTTTAAAATAAAAGAATAGATATTTTCTATCTACTCTTGCCTTTTTATTAACTATATTAAATTTTATCTACCCTTTATAGAATAGGTGTAAACTCTTTTTTATATGTAGTAATTAAAATACTTGGTCCATAGTACAATATCTTTGGTTCTTCCTTATAATACTTAGTTAGCGTTTCATCTTTTTGCATTTTATATTTACATTTTACATCGGCATATTGTGTACATTTTTTTTCATTTGTTTTTTTCATACGATAAATTTCGGTCTCTGTTTTGACATAAGTTGCAGTTGAGTCTCCTGCATAATTAAAGTCTATGATTTTCCCATACTTATCTGATTCGTATACAGGAGTTTTAGATACTAGTGTATAAGGTGATGAGTAGTTTTGTCTTGTAATTGTATATTGATATACTACTCCATCATTTTCTAAAACATAATAAATCCCGGCATTAGAGTCTATTGTTATCACTTTTTTTACATTTTCATTTCCTAATAAAAGTGCATAAAGTTGATAATTGCTATCATTTGATGTTACTTCTGTTAATGGTGTTGTATTAGTAGTACCCGGTGCATAATAAAATTTATTATCTTTTCCTTTTAATATACTACTATCCATGTAAGCAATAATATCTTGGTCAAAACTTATTTGCTTGCAATTTTGTTCATTACTATAGGATTGAGACAGTGATATGTCATATAGTTTTCCATTTTCAGTAATTGCATAGGTAGAACTCATATATACTATTTTGTCATTTGGCTCTGTACTATCTCCTATCGGCATTAATGCACTACATTCAAATTCATTATTTGATAAATTAAAACCGTCATGTCTTAAATCTCTTGTTACAGTTCCATCACATCCGGTTAAAAATATTGCAGTTAGAGACATTCCTATAATTATTCCTATTTTCTTTTTCATATTTTCACATCCTTATTATGAATATACCACATCTTTTTTTCTATAGTAAATAAATTTAGTATTTGTTTTTTTAGTTTACACACTTTTTATTTCTTCCGGAGTTTGGCAGTTGTGTAAAATTGAAATAGGGATTTAGGCTTTTTATACAAAGGCTTTTATTATGTCAAGGTAGTGGTAATATGTTTTTAAAACAAAGTAAAAGTCATAATAAAATTTATCTCTCTTTTGTTCAAGGATACAGAGATGAATCAGGAAAAATTAAACATAAAACAATCAAAAAATTGGGCTTTTTAGATGATTTAAAAAAAGAATATGAGGATCCCATTTCTCATTTTAAAAAAATTGCTAAACAAAAATCTGACGATGAAATCCGCGAATATACTATTAAAAATCTAAATACTAAATTGATTGATAATGTAGATTCTAGAAAAAATCTTGGATATGTAATTTTAAAATATATCTATAACGAATTAAACATCCCGTCTTTTTTTAAAGATAAAAATAAAAAACTAAAAGTAGAATATAGTTTAAATGATATTTTTAAATTACTAGTTTTCTCCAGAATTTTATACCCTAATAGTAAACTTGCTACTTATAATAATAAAAATATCTTTTTTGATACTTTTGAATTTTCTAAAGATGATATGTATCATTCCTTTGATTATTTTTCTTCTTATAAAGATGAGTTGTTGACTCTACTTTGGAATAGTACAAAAGAAAAGTACAATAGGGATACTTCTATATCTTATTATGATACTACGAACTACTATTTTGAAATTTCCTATAATGATGAAGATGAGTTAAATGACAAAGGAGAAGTCATTAAGAAAGGTCAAAGAAAAAAAGGCCCAAGTAAAGAACATCGTAAAACCCCTATTATTCAAATGGGACTTCTTATGGATAAAAACGCTATTCCCATGTATTATGATTTGTTTCCTGGTAACGAATCTGAAAAACTTAAAATGAGACCTACTCTAAAAAAAACAAAGGCAAAATTTGGAATTGAAAGGACTATTATTGTCGCAGACCGTGGTCAAAATACTTCCGATAATACAGTTTTTATTGCTGGAAAAAACGACGACGTTCATAATAACCATGATGGTTACGTCTATGGTCAAAGTATTCTTGGAGCCGACAAAGAATTCAAAACTTGGGCTTTAAAACAAGATGATTTTATATATGACAAAATCTATGATGAACAAGGTAACTTGGTAACCTATAGTGATGTAAAAAAAGATAAAGATGGTAAAATTATAGGCTATGAAGATAAACCAGTTATTTTCAAACACAAATCTAGAGTATATGCTAAAAAAGTTCAAATTAAAAAAGATGGTAAAAGAAATGTTACTTATCGAATTTATCAAAAACAGATGATTTACTATTCTAAAAAGTATGCAGATAGACAAAAACATCTAAGAGAAGTTGCTGTCGAAAAAGCCAAAGATTTAATTAAAAATCCGGGAAAATATACACAAGCTACTTCTTATGGGTGTACCAAATATATCGATAATATTTATTTTGATAACGAAACTGGAGAGGTAAAAGAAGGTTTTGATTTATCACTTAAAATTGAAAAAATAAAAGAAGAAGAAAAATATGATGGCTACTATTCAATCGTTACTAGTGAAAAAAACTTATCTGATAAAGAACTCAGAGATATTTATAAAGGCCTATGGAGAATTGAAGAATCTTTTAAAATTACAAAATCTGAATTAGAAACTAGACCTGTATTTGTATGGACTGATGAAAGCATTGAGACACACTTTTTATCTTGCTTTGTATCTTTATTAATTATACGGCTATTAGAACAAAGATTAGATCATAAATACTCTAATCATTATGTTATAGAATCTCTACGAAATTATGATAGTACTAATATTGAACATGATATTTATTTACAGAATTTTCGCAATGATGTTATTAAAGATTTAGAGTCTATTTTTAACGTAGATTTATCAAGAAAATACCTTACTTTATCAGAAATTAAAAAAATTTTAAATTTATAAAAATTTTTTTGGATATACAACAATCAAAAAATGAGTTAGCCCTTATTTTATTTAGGTTAACTCATTTTTGCTGCCAAACTCAAGATACATTTTGTCAATTATATTTTATTATTATTTTATCCTATTTCATGACTATTACTAATTATTATTTTCTGTATTTTAATCCTATTATTTCTTTTTCAAATTTCATACTTCGGAGTAATTTTGGGAGTAAAAAAAATAAAAATCCTTGGTTTTTCAAGGACTTTATAGGTATAACTGGTGCCATTGAGGAAGTTATCTCCAACTTTTACCAAAAGTAACAGTAATATAATATAATACTAATTTTGTATATAATTAGGCTTTAAAATCTTAGACTGTCCTTTTTTTAAAATTTGACTTTTTAAAAGCATTCCCAATTCTTCCCAAGAATCAATATCATTAGAATCAAATAAATTATTAATTTTAGATTTTAAAAGAGATATTGCCATATCAATTTCAGAAGAATAATCTAATGCTGATGCTGAATAGCTTTTTCTTGGAATATGAAATTCTAAAAAACAGTCTCGCAAATCAAGAGTACTTGGTAAAAAAGATTCATTTGAATGCCTAACAATATATTTTTTTTCGTCTGTATCAGGGCAATAATAAACATATTCGTACCGATAATCGCTTCTGTCATCGGGCATTGCTAAAGATTCATCTATTTGAAAAAGCAGTATTGGAATTTCTGATGTTTTTTCTTGGTTATACTGTTCTTCTAATATCTTTAATTCATTTCCTTTCTCTATTATTTGTGATTTTTTCTGTTTAATTTCTTTTTCTAATTCTTGTATTTTAATTATTTTTTCATTTCTATCCACAAACTAAACCTCCCTTAATTTGTATATTTTAATACAATATTGCTTTAATAATTTTAGATTTAATATTAAGAAATTTAAGTATGTTTTTAATTTGTTTTTCTAACACCTCATATATTACAAGTCGATTAGTTCGACTAATTTCCCAATGGTGCCTGCGGTCGGACTCGAACCGACACGTTATCGCTAACACTGGATTTTGAGTCCAGCGCGTCTACCAATTCCGCCACGCAGGCATTACATAATAGATTATATCATATATTTTTTTAATTGCTAGTTTTTTTTATATTTTTTTTGGTATAATTAATATGGTGATTTTATGAAAGATAATATTAATCCTTTTACTACCGGACTTGTTATTATGCGTGATGGAAGTATTGAAGCGATGAAAGAAGGAGAAGATAAACATTCTACTTTCTTTCAAAAAATTATTAAGCAAGAATATGCGAAAATTGGTATGTCTGTAGATAATATTGATAAAGAAGATAATCTTCTTGTTTTATGTGGTATTTTATTAAATGACTTTCAAATTCTTCCTTACCAAGGGTGTACTTCTGGCAATAGGGAATTTTTAGATGGTCATTTATTTATTAATTCTTTAGAGCAGTTAACCGATTCACAATTACCTACTGTAATTGATTTATATTCTACTATATCTTCTCAATATACTATGCATATTTTAAAAGTTGATTTTCATGATGTTAATAAGGAAGAAGAAATAAGTATTGGAGAGGTTTATGAAGAAATGTTAAAAAGACCTAGTGCTGGTAAAAAGCATTAGGTCTTTTATTATTTTTTTATCTAAAATTCTAACTTTTAGTGACAAGACATATTCCATGAATAGATTTGTATTTCTAGGAAAAATGCTTAACACTTCTTCTAATCTTTTCTTCACTTTACTTTTATATAGCATCATTGATTATCTGTTTTCATTATCTTTTTCTTCTTTATATTTTGAAGTATATAAGTCTTTTTCTTCTTCTATTTCTGCTTCACTTGCTTCAATATACTTTTCCATATCTGGTAATTCTTTAATGTTATTTAATCCAAAATAATCTAAAAAATCATTTGTTGTTTCATAAAGAATAGGTCTTCCTGGTAAATCACTTCTACCTGATTCTTTTACTAAGCCTTTCGCTACTAATTTTCTAATCATTTGACTACTTGCAACTCCTCTTAGTTTATCTATTTTCATTCTAGTAATAGGTTCATTATAGGCAATGATTGCTAGAGTTTCTAGTGCTGCTTGACTTAGCATATTAGTCTCTGGATTTTCTAGTAGTTTTTGATAATATTCTCTATGTTCAAATTTTGTAGTTAATTTCAATCTGTTTCCTA
This sequence comes from Bacilli bacterium, assembly GCA_017886705.1. Lineage (GTDB taxonomy): Bacteria > Bacillota_I > Bacilli_A > RF39 > UBA660 > Faecimonas. The sequence continues at coordinate 14,267 of JAGHJJ010000054.1, forward strand.
AAAAATCAATTCTAAGACCTCTATCTTCATTTTCATAGCTATGTTTTAATTCATTTACTAGCTCTTTTACTTCTTCTTCCTTTAATTCTAATACTTCTTCTATTTGATCTAGTGTTAATCCATCTTCTCCTACTACAAATAGTAATCCTTCTAATACTGCTTTATTTTTCATCTTGCACCTCACATATAATATCATCAAAATTTTTATCTTGCGTAATCTTTAATTCTCTATTTTTTGCCATTTCTAATATTGCTAGAAAAGTTGCGACTATATATTCTTTATTTAATACAGGAAATAATTCAAAGAAAGAGACCTTTGGTTTCTTTTTTAATATACTTTTAATTTCTAATCTTCTAGATGAGACACTAATTTCATTGGTTGTTACTTTTGTTTTTAATGGTTTTGATTCTTTTTTTCTCTCTAGATACTTTTTAAATGCTTCTACTAAATCATCTAATGTAATATCTGATGATAATTTTGTATCTTCTTCAATATAATTTTTTATATTTTCTGGAGATTTTGTATAAATTTCTTTTCTTAACTCTTCCTTTTCCTTCAATACCTTTGTAATTTCTTTATAGGCTTGATATTCTAATAATCTATTTACTAATTCTTCTCTAGGGTCTACTTGTTCTTCTTCTGTTTCTTCTACTTTAGGGTTTGGAAGTAATAACTTTGATTTTAATTCTATTAATTCTGAGGCCATTACTAAATATTCACTGGCAATTTCTAGATTCATTTTTTCTTGTTCATTTAAATAAGAGATATATTGTTCGGTAATTTTTTCTATTTCTATATTCATAATATCCATTTTATTTTCTTTAATTAAATGAAGTAATAAATCTAGCGGTCCCTCAAACTCATTTATTTTAAAATTAATATTCACAGTATCACTTCCATCTTTTTTCTTTTTCATTATAACATAAAACCTTTGTTATATGCTATAATGAATTATAAATAAAAAAAAGGGTTGACTCTCCCCTTATGGGGAGTGATAAGTTGTCATTAAGAAAGGAGATTTTGTATGTATCAAATTGGAGAGTTTTCCTATTTATGTGAGACTACTATTAAAACTTTAAGGTATTATGATAAAATTAATTTATTGAAACCAGTGAAAATAAATACTTTAACTGGTTATAGATACTATAGTGAAAAGCAAATTGATACTTTAAAGAAAATAAAAGAATTACAAGTTTCTGGATTTTCTTTATCTGAGATTAAAGATTTATTACAAAATGAAAATAAAGAAAAATTAAATGAACAAATAAAGAAAATTGAGGATGAAAGCTCAAAAAAAATAATGATACTACAAAAAATGAAAAATAATATGACAAAACAAAAAGTTGAATTTATTGCTAACCCTAATTTTACAATTGTTGGTATTTCTACTACTATCAAATCTAGAGATAGTATTGAGCGTGTTCTTAAAACTATTGATAAAAAAATTAAGCAAGAACAGTTTAGTAAATACCCTTTTATTGTAGAAAATTATGAGAAAGGATTTTCACAAGAAAACACTAGATGCTTTATTGGTAGAATATTGCCTGATTATATTTTATCTAATCCTAACTTCTTACATAATTATAATAAAAAAGGTATTAGGATTATTAATAGTCAGAAAATTAAAAATGTTTTACATACTACTGTTGAGACTACTGTTTTAGATTCATATAAAAAAATAATTGAATATGCTAAGACAAATAATATTCAAATTAGAGGACCTTTTCAAGAAGTATATAATAATGATAAAATAGATATATATATTGAGGCATATGATTTGAATCAAGAAAATCAAGATGAGTTAGTTCATCGTAAGCAATTAGAGAAAAATATTGCTAATACACATCCAAAAGAGTTTATTGGTAAATGGCAATTAATGGGAGAAATTATAGAGCCAGCTTATTTATTTAATCCAAAAAAGACTCATACCAAAATTGGTAGTAAATATGAGTATATTGAATTATACAAAGATGGTTCTACAAATTTTGAAAATATTAGTTGGAGAGATCATTATTTAGTTATGCAAGAAGATAATATTATATTTTATTCCTATTTATATAAACCATATAAGAAGGGATTCTCAACATATATGAATATTTTAATCAATAGTAAAGAAAGTAATTCAAGACCATATAAATATTACTATAAAAAAATTAAATAATAGGAGTTTTTTATGAAAAATTTTACAATGCGTGATGAAGAATTTATATGTGAAAACTGTGGCAAGAAAGTTACTCCTTTAGGTTATACTGCTAGAGATCATTGTCCCTTTTGTCTTTATTCTAAACACGTGGATATTATGCCTGGAGATAGAAAAAATACTTGTTTAGGATTGTTGCAACCTATTGGTATTGAAAAGTTTAAAGATACTTATAAAATTGTTTACCGTTGTAGTAAATGTGGTGTACTTCATAAAAATATTATGGCTAAAGATGATGATATGGATTTAATTATTTCTATTTCTTCTAATATTATCTAACAAGGTGAATGGTTCACCTTGTTTTTATTAACCTTTTTGCTTTTTCTAAATCGCATGTTGTCGTTAGGACATAATTTCTCCAGAAATTTTTTGATTTTTTCGTCTTTGAGGGATTTGAATAAGGAATTTGATAAAATGACGATTTTATCAATGTTTGACTAGTTACTATTTTTAAATCTACAATCCCTAGTTTATCAAGATTTAAATCAGTGATTTTAATTCGATAAAGATTTTCTAAATAACTTAGTTCTAATGTTGAATGATGTAAGTCGGGAAATACTACTGCAGGGGATGATACATTAAATTGATTTTTTCTTCTTCTAGTTCTATTATCCTTTACTAATAGTCTATCTTTTATTCCTTCTAATATGTTTTCTAGTACTCTATCACTCGTCTTTTCAAAATATTCATCTAATATCTTTTTTTCTTCTTCAGTATAATTAAATACTTCTTTTTCTAACTCTACTGTTTCTAAAAGCTTTGAAATTTCGGTTTTTAGTAACTCAATTTTTAATCCCTTTTCTTGTTCTGATAAATTCTCAATTACTTCTTTTCCTATTTCGTCTTGTAAAGATTTTACCTCACTAGTAATATCTATACCTAACATTTTTCCAAAACAACAAGCTTTTGTTAAAAACTCAATACTACTTTCTTTTATTACCTTCTTTTTTTCTTCTTTAGTCATATTTTGATAATTATATACAAATTGTTTTATTTCATCCATTTTATCTCTTCTTTCTCTTGTTTTTTTTATCATAAAATAAAAGATTGCTTTTTGCAACCTTTTATTTACTAAAGAAATCTCTTTTATTAAATCCTGATGTCATAAAACGCCAGGCGGCTTTTCTATTGGTTAACCAGGTAAATTTTACATTGTTTTTCTCATTGTTTATGATTTTTTCTACCATAAATTCAGCTATTGTTTCAGGATAGTCTCCTAAGATATTATACACTTTTTTAGTTTTTTCATCTAATGTTATTTTTTCTCCATCTCCTAATGCGGTAGTAATAAAGTTAGTAATCATAATACCTGGCGTAATTTTTCCTATTAATACATTAGTATTTTTTTGTTCTGCTTCATAGGCTAGTGCTTCTGTAAAATAAGTAACTGCTCTTTTACTAGTTCCATATAGTGATAGTCCTAATATTTTAGCATCATTACTACCATGTCCTTCTACATTAAATATTTGACCACTTTTTTGTTTTATCATTGTTTGCATTATTAATTTAGAACATGTTATTGTTCCTTTTAGGTCTATATCTATTAATCTATCTATTGTTTCCTTATCTAGTTCCCAGATAGGTTTATTTGGCTGATTTACTCCAGCATTATTAATCCAAATATCTATTGTTTTTACTTCCTTTATTACTTTATTAATTAGATCTTTTACCTCTTCTTCTTTGGTAATGTCCACTTCGAAAGATAGAATTTTTCCCTTACTATTTATTTTTTCTAATTCTTCCTTGGCTGTTGTGATAGATTCTTTTGATATATCACAAATTACAGTATTAAAATCATTTATTCTAAATAATTTTAACATTTCTAAACCGAATCCTCTGGCACTCCCTGTAATTACTACTGTTTTCATTTTTTACCTCCATGTTTATTATAACACAGATTAATTTTTTGGTTTAAAAACTAATGAAAATAAGAAGGCAAAAATGATTGCGGCTGTGATACCTGTTGCTGTTAGATCAAACATTCCCATTAAAATACCTAAAATTCCATATTCATGAGTTTTAGCTAGAGCTCCGTGGATTAGGGAATGTCCGAAACTAGTAATTGGTACTAGTGCTCCTCCACCTACTACTTTGATAATTTTATCATAAAAACTAAAAGAATCTAGAAAGGCACCTATTACTACAAATAAACTTGTGATATGTCCTGGAGTTAGTTTTGTATTATCTAATATAATTTGAGCTATAATACAGACAAAGCCACAAAATAGAAATGAATTAATTAATAACATTATACTACCTCCAAACTAATTGCATTGGCAATTGAATAAATGTTTTCTTTTTGATATACCATAGTTGGAGAAAATAGAGCTCCTGTTGCGACAATTAATACTTTCTTTAAGTTTTTCTTTTTCATTTCATGATAGATATATCCAAAAGCAACTAAAGCACTACATACTGGTCCACTACCTCCAGCAAGACACTCTTTTTGCTTTTTTAAGTCATATAGCATGACTCCACAATCATTATAATTTTTAGATAAATCCAAGTTATATTCTTCTTGCATATAATCTTTTAATATTTCTTTTCCATATAACCCTAAGTCTCCAGTTACAATTAAATCATAATAGTCTGGTTTTCTATTTAAGTCTTGTAAATGTCTTTTGATGGTGTCTATTGCGGCTGGTGCCATTACTTTTCCCATGTCATTTGGATCATTTTGTCCAAAATCAATAATTTGTCCTATCGTTGAAGACTCTACTTTTATGTCTGTTTTTTCTTTTGTTAATAAAATAGAAGCACTACCTGTTGCAGTAAAAGTGGCACTCAATGGTTTTGGTGCTCCATACTCTGTTGGATTTCTAAATTGTTTTTCTGCTGCCATATTATGAGAAGATATGGTAACTATTGCATTTTTTACTTTTTTAGAATCAATTAAACAACTTCCTAAAATCATTCCCTCAACAGAAGTAGAACATGCCCCGTATAATCCTAGAAAACATTTTGAAAAATCATAGGCTCCATAGGTTGTTGCACTAATCTGATTTAAGAGGTCTCCTCCTAATATCACATCTACTTCTTTTCTTTTTAAACCTACTTTTTTATGTAATAGTTTTAGGCTTTCTTTTACCGTTTTTATCTCAGCTTTTTCCCAAGAATTTTCTTTAAAATATAAATCATCAAAAGTCTTATCAAAATATTTTTTTAGTGAACCTTTCTTTTCATAAGGTCCAGCCACTGTTGCGGTATCTTTTACATATACATCATTATATTGAAATGTCATATTCTACCTCCTAAGAGAAATCTAACCATACCAAAGAACCAGGCGGCAATAATGCCATATAAAATTACAGAACCGGCTAATTTAAATATGTTAGCACCTAGTCCATAAATTGGACCTTCTTTTCGATAGTCTAAGGCTGCACTTGTCATGGAATGAGCAAATCCCGTAATTGGTATTAAAAGTCCACATTTAAATTTAGTTACCAGTTTATCAAAAAAGCCAAGTGCTGTTGAAAGAGATGCAACAAATATTAGTATTACAATCATAATTGTTCCAGCACTACTTCTTGATATATGGGTATAGTAACAAAGTAGTTCAATAATTCCTTCCCCTAGAAGACCAACTAAGCCTCCAGCAATAAAAGCAATGATTGCGTTTTTTAGTCTAGGATTGGGTGCTTGATGGTCTTTTGCAATTAATTCATATTTTTGATTTTTCATAGTATCACCATTCTTAGTGTTACCTATTTTTTTTATTTCATACAAAAAAGAAGTAGTAATTACTTCTAAATTGTTAGTTATTATATAATTTATTAAAAAATATTATTATTTTTCTTTTTTAAAGTAATAGCTACTATTATCCCGCCCGTGATAACTGCTATACCTCCTATTATCATGATAATTCCTGTTGTTTTTCTTCCTAAGTTTGGCACTTCTACTAGCTGGATATTTTCTAATACAGCTTCTGTTGTTTTATTTTCTGTTACTGTTACTTTTTGTTCTACTACTCTTGCTTGATAGTTTGGTGGTGTTATGGTTTGTTTTACAGTATAATCTCCTACTGGTAATGTTACATTTATTTCACTGCTAGTTGTATTAATTCTATATACTATATTTCCAAAACTATCATAAATTGTTATTTCGGCATTTGATAGGTTTTCTTTGGTCTCAGCATCGATTACTTTAATATTTAGATTTCCTACTTGTTTGCTGTAATTTATAGTTATAGTTGACTCTTCTTTATTTTCTGTTATACAGTTTTTTAAAATTACAGCATCATATAATTTAGATTATAATATATCCTTTTGTGAACTATTTTCTATTCTCATTGGTGCCCAGCTATTATATATTCTAGATATTGGAATACTATAAATTCCTGTTATATTTATAGTGTAATCCAGTTTATTATTATGTATTTTTGATGTTGGAATTCTTACTTTAAATCCTTCCCCTGATTTAAATGTTGTCTGTTCTTTTCCTTTACTGTTTACTACTTCAAACGGTTCTGATATTTCTACTTGATAACTATCAAATAATTTTTCATATGGCTTATTTTTGTTTGCTGGTGTAATTAGATTGGTTTCTATGTATTCATCTGTTACCGTATAGGTAATATTTTCTGAGTTTATTTGGTCCATTTCCATAGTTTTATTTTCTTGTAAATTCCAATTTACATAGTTTTCCCATTCTTCTAGATAATTTAATATTTTTGCTCCTACTGGTTGAGATTTTATATCTTTTTTTATTGAAGCAGGACTATTATTTTCTATTATTGTTGTAGGTTCTTCTTCTGGTAGTATTATTATTTCTCCATTTTCATTTATATAGTTATATTCATCTTCATAGCCCGCTAATCGATCTATTGCCCAGAATAGTAGTAATTGTTGATAATAATTATTTTCTATTTCATCATCACTAAATTCTAGCTTTGTTAGTAAATAACCTATTTCTGCAGAGTTATAACTATTACCTACATCTACATCTACATATTGTAAGGTTTTATTATTATTCTCATAGTCCCATATATAATCACTATATCTATTTTCCTTAGAAAAAAATAAGGTTCCTAATGATTGTGGTTGATCATCAGGATGTCCTACTATTCCTTCTATTCCTGTTGTTAATGATACTCCTTCTATTAAATCTATACTTTCTCCTGTAATTTTTATGTAGTCAATAGTATCTGTACAATAATTTATAGGTTCTGTTGCATAACTTGGTTTACTTATTAATAATGTGATAGATGTTATCATTATTAACGCTGATAAAAAAATTAATCCTGTTTTTTTAACATGTAATACACCTTCTATTCTAATATCGATTTTACCTTTTTTCGAATAAGTTTGTCAAATATACATTATTTTTTTCTCATGAAAAAACTAGGAATTTTTGACCTAGTTTTTTTATAGCGTTGTTTTTAACTTTTCTAATATTTTTGTTTCTTTTCTTGATACTTGGACTTGACTCATTCCTAGAGTCTCACTTGTTTCTTGTTGTGTTAAATCATTAAAGTATCTAGCAATAATTAATTGTTGCTCTTCCTGTGGTAGTGACGATATTGCATTTTTTAGATCTAGTATCTCGTCATTCATTCCTATCTCTTCAGTTCCAATACTGTTATATAAGTCCATATTTTCTTCTTCGTAGGCATAATCTAGACTTTCTACTTGTCTAGTTGCTAGGCTTGCTTCTTCTATTTTTTCTAATGGTTCTTCTAAAAATATCGATAACTCCTCGGTTGTCGGTTCCCTTTTTAATCTCTGTCTCATTACTTCTTTTGCTTGCTCTAGACTTTTATTTAATCGTAGTAAGTCTCTACTTACTTTTACAGGATTACTTGCAGTAATATAGTTATTTATCTCTCCTAAAATATAGTAATAAGCATAAGTTGAAAACTTTGTATTTTCACTTTCTTTATAATTTTTTTGTGCCTTCATTAATCCCATCATAGCAACTTGATATAAATCTTCTTTATCAAAACTTTTGTACTGACTAATCATTTTATAAATTAGATTCTCATATTCCAATATGTTGTCCATAATCCTCCTTTATATACTAATATATTGAAATACTTCTTTTTCTTCTTCTACATAAAACAATTGATCTTTTCTTTTACCTATTTTCTTTTTTAAACTTTCTGATATACCACAGAACACAACACTTCCGCAATGTAAAAATATTTCTGTTAGTTTATTTTGTAACATTCCTAGTAGTGCTTGCTCTACCTTCTTTACTTCTTCTAAATTAAATACATACATTAATATTCCTTGTTTGTAAAGTAGATAATTTATTTCTTCTGCTACTTTATAAAAATTATTTGTAGTTAATTCTCCCTCCAATCTAATAAAAATGATTCCTTTATTTATCTGAGCTGTTACTTCTAACATAAGATCACCTCTGGTTACACTATAAAATAAATTTATTTTTATTTCTACTGTTTCGACAAATGATGACAAAAAATTCGTTCGACAAAATTCGACAAAAAAAACTACTAGCTTGTTGCTAATAGTTTCTTATTATTTTTTCATAAATTGTAATGGCTTTGGTGTTATCATTTCTTTTACACCACCTGGAAGTTGTGTTAGTACTTCTTTTTCTTTTGTTTCTAGCACTCTTTTTCCTAATTCATCAGAATACTTTAGTCCAAAACTTTCAACATTTTGTATTACTTGATTAAGATAAGATAATTTTTCCTGTGGAGTAAGTAGGTTTAAATCTTTTAACTTAAGTTCTGTTGTTTGTTGTTTCATCATTTCAGGAAACTCTTGCATATAACTAACTCCTGCTTTAAGTTCTGTTAAATTTGTATCTGTGTATCCTTTTCCTAAGAATGGACTTGCATAGTAAGCATTTCCTTCTGGTTCTACAATTGCTAGTACTTGGTCTTCTTCATTAAACATGTAAGTTCTATCTTTTCTGTTTAGTACTTGGTCAAATCCTAATAGAAATAATTCTGTTAAATTTCTTTCTTTTCCTTGTTTCATATATTACCTCCCCCTTTCCTATGTGCGATATATTATAACAAAAATTAAGAAAAAAAGCAAGGATAAGGTCATTATTTAGCTAATTTTAAAGTACAAGAATAATCTATTTTTAGGTTTCTTCTTTAAATTTTTTCATTACTGGTACAAATCTTTCAATAAATTTGTATTCATCACGGTCTTTGATATATAAAAATCCTAGGATAGAAAATACTAAGGCACCAATAAAGTTTACAATTAAGTCTTTCATTGTATCTATAATCCCTAAATCAAGATAACCGTTTTCTATTGTTGTTACCTTTTTATTGTTGTTGCTATAGATTTCTGTTTTGTTTATATTATCTATTATTACAGGATCATTTTTATTTTCTTTGTTTAATTCTACTGATGATATTTTCTGTACAATTCTATCTTTTTGCATATCTAAGTTTAAATATCTGTCTGCTGCAAACTCTCCAAATTCCCAAAGGACTCCTATGGTCATGGAAAAGCAGAAAGCTACTAAAGCAACAAAAATCGGAGTCATTTTAATATGAAATCGTTCTGTTCTGTTTAATATATCTATTAGAGAAAATCCTACAGCTGCAGCTAGAAAACCATTTAATGTATGTAACATGGTATCCCAGTGTTTAAATATTCCGTAGAAATTTTGAATTTCTCCTAATATTTCTGCAGCATAGATAAATAAATATACAATAATTTCTAATGTTGTTGGTAGTTTTACTTTAAAAGTCCTTGAAACTATTGTTGGAAGTGTAAATAAAATTAAGGTTAAAAAGCAAAGTGCTACAGCGTGCCAGTTGCCTTTTAGAGCTTGTTCTACCATACATACAATTACTAGAAATCTTAATACTAAATATACAATAATATTAATACGACGTTCTTTTTTTGTTTGATTTTTTTTGGTTCCTGACATCTCATACTCCTTACTCTTCAAATAATTTTTTTGCGTTTGTTTTTGGTATTAGCATTTTTACTTTTTGATCTACTTTAAACTTAAATGTTAAATTTGGAGATAGATACTCTTCTCCATCGATACACCAAGATGTTTTTGGTCTATCTAAAAATTCTATTTCAAAATCATTGGTTTGATAATAAGTAATTCCTGGCACTTCTTTTACATCTTTCATAGTTACTTGAACTAACATTCTTAAAATATCTGCTTTGGTTTTGGGATTAGCTAGAGCTACTTCAAACATATTATCATCCATTTTTACATCATAATAGATATCATCTACTCCGGCAACACGGGATGAGTTCGTAATAAAGAAAAATGAATATTCTCCTTTATGTTCTACTCCATCAACTTTATACTTTACTCGATAGCGATGAATACTATTTCTCAATTGTCTTAAACCATATAAAATATATGCAATTTTTCCATATTTCTTTTTTAAGTCTCTAGGAGTACTATAAGCCATATCAATATAATCTCCAAGACAAGCAACATATACAAATGGAGTATTATCTATATAACAAATATCTACTTTTTTTCTTACACCATTTAATAATAGTTCTAAATCTTTTTGATAATTTTTGGTATATCCATACATATTAGCAACATCATTGGTAGTTCCCATGGGAAGATTAGCTAATGTTAATTTATTTTCTCTTTTTAGATTTCCTGTTACTACTTCATTTAAAGTTCCGTCTCCTCCGGCACTGATTACTAAATCTACATCATCATCTAATCCTTCAACAATTCTTATCGCATCTCTTTTGGCTTTGGTGTATCTTATTTCAGCATCATATCCGTGTTTTCTTAATATGTCATAAAATTCCTTTTTACTACCTAGACTTTTTACTTTCCCACTTTCTGGATTCATAATAATGATACATTTTTTCATGGTCATCGCTCCTTGATATAACTTATTATATCACATTGTAGTCATATTAGTAATATTATACTTCAGAACTACTCTTTTATGATTTTACTGTATCAAGTTTTTGCAACTTATTTAACCAGGAATAGTATTTTTGTCTAATTTTTGTTGAATTTTTTCTATTATATATCCAGTGAAATGTTTTTTGCCTTATCCATTCTATTAGTGATGCTGTAAAATAGATAGCAAAAGATACGATAAAAATATAGAGAATAAAGCTATAATTTGAAACTGGTCCATTATCTATTCTTAACCATTGATATAGTACTCCTCTCATCAATGGATTGTCATGGACTAGGTAAATTCCTAATGTTAATGTTGCTAAGTTGTTAATTATTTTACTTCGTATATTTAATGTTTCAAAGAATAACACAAAAGCTATTGTTTGTACTATAATTATTGGATTACTATAAGCTCTACTCATTAACATTAAATTGTTTGTTATTTCGTTTATTAAACTATTCACATTATTTAATGACTGAGATGATCTGTAAATTATATAATTTAATATTGCACAACTAAAAAATATTATTATACAAACTACTTGTTTAGAATATTTTTTAAATATAGCAAGTTCTCCTATTGGGAATTTTCTTAAATAACCACCTATTAAATATAAATAGACAAAGTGCTGTATGGTAAAACCATTGTTACTAAAGCCTTGTTCTCCTGTAAAATATGGAATTATCGATAATAGAACTGTTAATATGATTAATAGGTAATTATATTCTTTTTTATTTAATCCTTCTATTAGTTTATTTAAAAATGGACTAAGTAAATATATGGCAATATAGAATTTAACAAACCAGTAGGAATCGGTAATATCTATAATGAAAATTTGTTTTAGAAATTCTACTTTTGATAATGATATTGCTCCTATACTAGTTAGTATTATTACAATTATTACTCTATAAAACCAGTCGGCATTGATAAGTGACCAAACTTTTGATTGCTTAAACTTACTTTTAGATTGAAAATATCCAGATACTAATACATAGGAATTTACATGTACTATACATATAAATAATAATAGATTTGATATCATTGTTAGTCCGGGATTTGTACTGTTTTCTATTACATGACCATGTATTATCGTGTGATATAGTACAATGAAAACATAGATATTATTCTAAGAAGTTCAAAATTTGATTCTCTAGTTGTCTTTTTTTCCATATTTTCTACCTTACCTCTCTTAATTTTCTATTTCATTTTAACATCTCTTGTGAAATTTGTAAATTCTTTATTGTTTTACTACCAAAATCTATTATTTTATGGTATAATATGGATGTTATTTTCCCTATAGGGAGTTTGGAGGAAGTTTGATGTTTTTTATTTGTATATTTTTACCAGCTATTATTTCAGTTATTATTGATGAAAAAATTAATCATTCAAAAAAATCTATTCGTGATTTAGTACTCATGTATGGAGGATATTTATTTATAATTGTCCTATTTATGAATACTATTTTTTGTTTTATTGAAAGTGATGTATGGTTTTATAATAATGAAATTTTTACTTATCAATTTTGTACAAAATATATGTGGACTAGCTTTATTATCTCTATTATTTTACCATATATTAGTAAATGTTTTAGAGGAGCATTTTCTATTAATGTTGAAATTAAGAAAGTAGAAAAAGAAAAGATAAAAGATGAGAAAAAAGAAGTTGAAGTAAAAGGTGTAAGTAATGAAAAAAACAGTACCAGAGAAAAAAGTAAAAAGCAGAAAAGTACTAAGAAAAGTCGCTAAAATATTATTAGTTATTTTATATTTACTTCTTTTATCTATTTCTTTTATATTAATTTTTGGAACTAACTGGACTATTAGTAATTATGGATTTGATTCTTTTAATCAAATTTTATATACCTTAAACTCGTCTGTTACTAAGGCTGGTTCAGGAGTTGTTGATGAGTTTATCTTTAGTAATATTTTCATACCTGTATGTCTTATTTTAGGTATATATATTTTTTATAGAATTATTAAATATATATTTAGAAATTCTAATTTTGTTTGGGATATTGAGTTATTTCATAAGAAAATATCTAATGTTAAACTAAAGAAGGTTGGAAAAGTAATTTTTACGATATTTCCTATTTTCTTACTTATTTTTTCAATTTGTTATACGATGAGTAGATTATATATTTTTGATTATCTTATTTCTAGTTCTAAAACTTCAGATTTTATCAAACTAGAATATGTGGATCCCGAAGATGTGAAGATTACCTTTCCTAATAAAAAGCGTAATTTAATTTACATTTATTTGGAATCTATGGAAAATACTTATGCTAATGAGGCTAACGGAGGATATTTTAATATTAATTACATTCCTGAATTGACAAAAATAGCGAAAGAGAATCTTAATTTTTCCTATACTAAGAAAATGGGTGGTGCTGTTCCTTTATATGGTACTACTTGGACTACGGGAGCCATTGTTGCATCTACTGCTGGAGTTCCTATTAAAACTTCACTTGATGCTAATAGTAGTGAATTTTATGATAGGGGTGTTGTTGAAAAAGCCTATTCTTTAGGTGATATATTAAAGGATAATGGATATCAAAATTATATGATGGTTGGTTCTGATATTGAGTTTGGTGGTAGAGAAGCTTATTTAGCTAGTCACGGAGATTACACAATGCTTGATTATAATACTGCTATTGATGAAGGTGTTATCGATGAAGATTATTATGTTTGGTGGGGCCTAGAAGATTATAAATTATTTAACTGGGCAAAAGATAAACTAACGGAGATTGCTTCGGATGATGAGCCATTTAATTTTACTATGTTAACTGTTGATACGCATGCGGTTGGTGGATATACAAGCAATTTGTGTGAAAAAAAATATAATGATTCTTATTTCAATTCTATTGCTTGTTCTAGTAGTCAATTAGGAGAGTTTATTGATTGGATTCAAAAGCAAGATTTTTATAAAAATACAACAGTTATTTTAACTGGAGATCACTTAAGTATGAATAAGAATACATTTACAGATGTTGATGATGATTATATGAGAACCGTATATAATGTTTATCTTAATCCTGCTATTCAAACTGATTGTAATAAAAATCGTGAGTTTTCTACCTTTGATTTTTTCCCTACTACACTTGCTAGTCTAGGAGCTACCATCGATGGTAATAAATTAGGATTAGGTACTAATTTATTTAGTTGTAAGAAAACACTGAGTGAAATCTATGGTAATAAATATATTAATAAAAACTTACCTCAAAAATCTACTTTTTATAATAAACATATAGCTTAAAAGAGTCTGGGAAACCAGACTCTTTTCTTTATATGCTATATAAAATGTTCATATCTACTCTTCCATTTATTCCTGGAAGACTTCCATCACTTGTATATTGCCACATTTTATAACTTCCTGTATATCCACAGCTTTCGGCATAATGAGCAATCCAAGTAATATATGATCTAAGATATGGTGTATTTAGGGCACTATTTGCATAATTTGTATATGTATAAATATTAGCATGTGGTAGTACTGACATAAATCCTTGTACTA
>JAGHJJ010000055.1 GCA_017886705.1 Bacilli bacterium
AGTTTTAAAGCATACTCTTTATTATGCATATAATAAAAACATCTCCTTTCCAAAGAGATATTATACAATATATATCGGAATCTTTTTTATTAATGATAAGGTATCTTTTTAAAAAAGGATTAACATTATTTTGTTTATTTATTGACATTTCTTTTGGTTTATGCTATTTTAATGGTGAACACGAAGAAGTGTTTTTATTTTGATAAAAAATAGGAATGGTGAAAAATGGCTGAAGTTAGAAAAAGAGAAACTGTTGAAAAGTATAAAATTGATGATGAGCAGTTTCAAAAAAATAATAAAAAGAGTAAAGTGGTTGAAGAAAAGAAAGTGAAAAAAGAAGGAAAATCTAGGGATAAGGAAGAAAAGAAAAGTCTCTGGGTAAGATTTCGTATCTTTTGTCATGGGGTAGTATCTGAAGCTAAGAAAGTACACTGGCCTACAAAAAAAGATATGGTTAAGTATTCTATTGCTACTGTAGCTTTTATCATTTTTTGTTCTTTGTTCTTTTATGCAATCGATATTATTTTTGCATTAATTCAATCAATTTTTAGATAAAGGAGTTTTATATTATGGAGAAACAATGGTATGTTGTTAATACTTATTCTGGTCATGAGAATAAAGTAAAAGAAAAATTAGAGATGCGTGCTGAATCTATGGATATGCAAGATTATATTTTTAGAGTTGTTATTCCTGAAGAGAAAGTTATTGAAGAAAAAGATGGTGTACGTAAAGAAAAAGTTAAAAAGATGTTTCCAGGTTATATTTTAGTAGAAATGGTTATGACTGATGAAGCTTGGTATGTTGTACGTAATACTCCTGGTGTTACAGGATTTATTGGATCTAGTGGAAAGGGTGCTAAGCCTACACCATTACAACCATATGAAGTAGATAAGATTCTTGGTAATATGGGAATTAGTCGTATGGATGTGGATACTGATTTAGTAGAAGGTGCTACTGTTAAAATTGTTGACGGACCATTTAATGGTATGTTTGGTAAAATTGATAGTGTTGATCTTCCAAATCAAAAAGTTATGTTACTTGTTGATTTGTTTGGACAAGAAACTTCTGTTGAGGTTGAGTTAAATCAAATTCAAAAAGCATAAAATGGTTGCAAAAATATAATTTATATGTTATTATTTAAGGGCTATATTGAAATTAATATAGATTTAGTGGGAAGCATGGTTTGCATTTATGAAAGCGGGAATCAAGCTATTTGGACCACTCGCGAAAACTAAAATTTATAGGAGGTGTTTTTCGTGGCAAAAGAAGCAATAAAGAAGATTAAATTACAAATCCCAGCAGGAAAAGCTACTCCAGCTCCACCAGTTGGTACAGTATTAGGACCTGCAGGAATTAATTTACAAGATTTTTGTACTAAGTATAATGATGCTACTAGAGATAAAATGGGAGATATTTTACCAGTTGAAATTTCAATTTATGATGATAGAAGTTTTGATTTTGTAATTAAAACTCCACCAGTTGCATTTTTACTTAAAAAATATGCAAAAATTAATAAAGGTGCAGTTAAGGGTGCTAACGAAGTTGTTGCAACATTAACTGAAGATCAATTAAGAGAAATTGCTGAGATTAAATTACCAGATTTAAATGCTTATGATGTAGAGTCTGCAATGAAGATTGTTGCTGGTACTGCTAGAAACATGGGTATTTCAATTCCTGGTTATACAGATAAGTAATATTCTATGTAGGTTATACCTATGTGGAAGGTAAAAACCGCTATATACCACATAAGGAGGAATAAAAATGAAGAAGAGAAGTAAAAAATATACTGAAGCTATGTCTAAATTAGAACGTGGTAAAGTATATTCTAAAGAAGAAGCTGTTAAATTAGTTAAAGAAACTTCTACTAGTTCTTTTGATGCTACTGTTGAAGTTGCTATGAGATTAAATATCGATACTAAGAAAGCTGATCAACAATTAAGAGGTGCTATTGTACTTCCTAAAGGAACTGGTAAAACTAATAAAGTATTAGTTATTGCTAGAGGAGAGAAAGCTACACAAGCTAAGGAAGCTGGAGCTGATTATGTTGGAGATGTTGACATGTTAGAAAAAATCGAAAAAGAAAACTGGTTCGATTTTGATACTATGATTGCTACTCCTGATATGATGCCACTTCTTGGTAAATTAGGTAGAGTTTTAGGACCAAAAGGATTAATGCCAAACCCTAAAACTGGAACAGTTACTCTAGATGTTGCTAAAGCAGTTAGTGAAGTTAAAGCTGGACGTGTTGAATATCGTGCTGATAGTTACGGAATTATTCATGGAGTTATTGGTAAGGTTTCATTCTCTGATGCAGATTTATTAGAAAACTTAAATGCTTTTGTATCTGCTATTTTAAGAGTTAAACCAGCAACAGTAAAAGGTGATTATGTTAAGAGTATATCTATAGCTTCTACTATGGGACCTGGAATTAAAGTTGAAAATAACTTTGACAAGTAGGAGATTATAGTATATAATAAAGACAATTTATAGGTGCCATAGACAGTAGGTAATTATGTAAATCCTACCGAGGACTTAATCTTAAGTATATTAAAAGGTTCTCGTTATGGTAAGAGAACCTTTTTTATGGCATCCCTAAAATATGAAGGAGGTGTTTTGATGGCAAGTGAAGCAATCTTAAAGCAAAAACAAGCTGTTATTGATGAAATCAAAGACCGTGTTCAAAATGCTAATACTATCGTATTATTCGATTATCGTGGTATTACTGATAGTGAAGCGAAAGAATTACGTGTTAAGTTAAGAGAAAGTAATTCTGATTATAAAGTATATAAAAATACTTTAATGGCACGTGCTTTTAATGAGTTAAATATTGATTTAAATGATTCATTAAATGGACCAAGCGCTTTTGCTTATGGTGAGGATCAAATCGCACCTATTAAGATTTTGTCAGATTTTGCTAAAGATCATCCAGCATTAGTTTTAAAAGTAGGGATTGTAGATGGAGAGAAAGCTGATCAAGCTAAGTTAGCAGAATATGCTACTATACCATCAAGAGATGGCTTACTTACTATGCTTGCTGGCGGAATGATGGGTATTCCAAGAGACCTATCAATTTGCTTAGACTTATATAGTCAACAAAAAGAAGAAAATTAATTAATATTATAAAATAAGGAGGATATAAAATGGCTAAATTAACTAAAGAAGAATTTATCAGTAGTTTAAAAGAAATGAATTTATTAGAAATTAAAGAATTAGTAGATGCAATGAAAGAAGAGTTTGGTGTTGATCCATCTGCTGTAGCAGTTGCTGCACCTGCTGCTGGAGCTCAAGCAGATGATACTCCAAGTACAGTTACTGTATCAATCGCTGATGCTGGAGCTGCTAAAGTTGCTGTTATCAAAGTTGTTAAAGAAATCACTGGTTTAGGATTAAAAGAATCTAAAGATATCGTTGACAACAATGGAGCTGTTAAAGAAAACATTTCTACTACTGAAGCTGATGAAATTAAAGCTAAGCTTGAAGAAGCTGGAGCTACTGTAGAAGTTAAGTAATTAACTTCTTTTTTTTACGTAATTATAATTGTCCAATTACGTAAAATAGCAATTTGAATTTTAAAATAAAATTAAAACTTGTCTGTTTCTAAATGTTTGATGTTATTCTTATGATAGAGGAGGTGCATATAAATGGATAATGTGAATGGTAAAAATAAAGTTTTTGGAAAGATTGTGATTGGAATCTTTATTGGTATCTTACTTTCTGTTGGAGCTTTTGCTGCTTTATATGTTACTAATGTTGTTAATTTTACTTCTAGTGATGTTGAAAATAAAGAAGCGAAAAATGAAAATAAGGAAGATGCAGATAATGACGATTTGATAGAAGATGAAGATATTACTACTCCTGATAGTTATGATTTTAATTTTAACCCGTCTAAAATAGTTAATACTTCTGCTGATAATTATACTTTAACTGTTCCTTCACATGCTTTAGGAACTAATGTTTCCTTAGATAGTTCTCAAATGAAAGTTACGGTTTCTTTTAATTATTATTTGGTTAATACAAATTATAATTTAGGTTGGGTAACTTCTCTTGATTCTACTACATATGAGATGCGGGATATTAATTTTACGAAAAAAGTTGTAGATATTTTCTTTGGTGGTATTGGTCAAGATGCTTCTGGAGATACTATTCTATTTTTAATGGAAGATGGAACAGTGGAGTATCTTCCACTGAAAAAGGCTTATGCTACCAATAATGAAAGTTTAAATTCCTATGGAAGTTTACCTGGAATTTCCAATATTGTTAAATTTTATTCTGCTAATGCTAATTCACAAATGGGAAGTGGAATTACTATATTAGCTCAAGATAATGAAGGTAATCTTTATGATTTATCTACTACATTACGTGAAACAGGAAATTATTAGTAAAAAAGTGTCAAAAAATCAAAAAGTGTTTGACAAAATCAAACAATTCGTGTATTATATGTTTACGAAAGGGAGAAAACTTATTGTATGTTTAAAGTTTTCTCCTTCTTTTTGTTTTTAGAGGGGATAAGATGGGGCATTATTTTACAAATGAAAACTTACCTAGTGATATTAGAGAAACTAATTGCAATGTATTAGGTAATAATTTTACTTTTTTAACTGATAATGGAGTTTTTTCAAAAGACGGTTTGGATTTTGGCAGTAGACTTCTTCTTGAAGTAGTCCCGCTTGAAGAAGTTGGAGGCAAAATTCTAGATATGGGATGTGGCTATGGAGTTTTAGGTATTGTTCTTGCTAAAGTTCTTTCAGCTAAGGTAGATATGGTAGATGTTAATCTTAGAGCATTGCATCTTTCGAAGAGAAATGCGAAATTAAATGGTGTTTCTAATTTTGTTACCATTTTTGAAAGTAATTGTTATCGTAATGTTTCCGAAAAATATTCTACTATAATTACTAATCCACCGATTAGGGCTGGAAAAAAAATAGTTTATGACATAGTGATGAATGCTCGAGACCATTTAGAAGATGGCGGTAATCTTTTTTTGGTTATTAGAAAAGAGCAAGGTGCTAAATCGCTAATTGTCGACTTAGAAAAAGTCTATAATGTAAAAGTATTAGAAAAAAAGAAAGGCTTTTTCATCATTCAGTGCCATTTATAATTGACTTATTGTAATGCTTGTGCTATTAATATAAATTGGCAATATATTTTGTTATTAGTATTTTCTTTGAAAAAATTGTGTTAGGGGTGAATATTGAGTGGCTTATAAAATCGTAAAATGCGGTGATTACCGTGAAAGAAGAAATTACTCACGTATTAGAAATACTTATGAATTGAAAGATTTATTAGAAATTCAGAAAAAATCATATGACAGATTTATCACAGTTGGTATTAAAGAAGTATTTGATGATTTATTTCCAGTAGAAAATTTCTCTGGAACTTTATCACTTGAATTTGGAGATTACCATTTTGATAAACCTCGTTATTCTATTAAGGAAAGTAAAGACAGAGAGACTACTTATTCTGCACCATTAAGAGTAGATGTTCGTCTTTTTAACCGTGAGACGGGTGAAGTTAAAGAACAAGAAATTTTCATGGGTGATATGCCTATGATGACAGAAAGTGGAACGTTTGTTATCAATGGAGCAGAGCGTGTTATTGTATCTCAATTAGTACGTTCTCCTAGTGTCTATTTCAATCGTGAAGTTGATAAAAATGGACGTGAACTAATTACATCTCAAATTATTCCAACTCGTGGAACATGGCTTGAGTTTGAAGTGGATGCTAGAGATGTATTATATGTTAGAATTGATCGTACTAGAAAAGTTACATTAACTACTTTACTTCGTGCATTTGGCCTTTCTAGTGATGATGAAATTTTCGCTATGTTTGGTGAAGATGATTATTTAAAAAATACTATTGCTAAAGACTCTACTAAAAATACTGATGAAGCTTTAATTGAAATCTATGAAAAATTAAGACCAGGTGAACCAGCTACACTTGATTCTTCTAAGAACCAGATTATTACTAGATTCTTTGATGAATTTAGATATGATTTAGCTAAAGTAGGACGTTATAAGTTTAATCGTAAACTTAATATTATTGATCGTTTATTAAATCAAACTTTAGCAGAAGATATTTGTGATGGAGATGGTGTTGTAGTATTTGAAGCTGGAACTCAAATTACTAAAGCTAATCTTGATCAATTAAAAGATGTTTTAGCACAAGGGTATGGTTTAACTGAAGTTACTGTTAATGATGAATTAGATACTTATAATAAAGTACAAATTATTAAAATTGTTGATCCATCTGATAAGAAGAAAAAGCTTATTGTTATTGGTAATGATCAAAGTATTGATGTTAAAAGATTAACAATTTCTGATGTTTATGCATCTGTTTCTTATTATTTAAATTTATTACATGGTGTTGGAAATTATGATGAAATTGACCATTTAGGAAATAGACGTATTCGTCAAGTTGGAGAACTTTTACAAAATCAATTTAGAATTGGTGTTTCTCGTATGGAGAGAGTAATTCGTGAGCGTATGACTACGCAAGAGATGGAAGAAGTTACTCCTAAGACATTGATTAATATTCGTCCAGTTACTGCTGCTATGAAGGAGTTCTTTGGTAGTTCTCAATTATCTCAATTTATGGATCAAACTAATCCTATTGCAGAACTTACTAATAAGCGTCGTTTATCAGCTTTAGGACCAGGTGGATTATCAAGAGACCGTGCTGGTGTTGAAGTACGTGACGTTAATGCTTCTCACTATGGTCGTATTTGTCCAATTGAGTCTCCTGAAGGACCTAATATCGGACTTATTACATCATTAGCTAGTTATGCTAAAATTGATGAGTATGGATTTATTATGACTCCATATCGTAAGGTCATTGATAAGCAAATTACTGATGAAGTTGTTTACTTAACTGCAGATGAAGAATTAGATTATATTATTTCTCAGTCTACTGTAGGTACTAATGAGGATAATGTAATTACGGATGATATGGTAAATGCTCGTTTCCGTGGTGAAAATATTTTAGCAAAACCAGAACAAGTAGATTATATCGATGTTAGTCCACAACAAGTTGTTTCTATTACAACAAGCTGTATTCCATTCTTGGAACATGATGATGCTACTCGCGCATTAATGGGAGCTAACATGCAACGTCAAGCAATGCCTTTAATTAAGACAGAAGCTCCACTTGTTGGTACTGGTGTTGAGTTCATTGCAGCAAAAGATTCTGGTGTTGAAATCATTTGTAAAGCAGATGGTGTTGTTGACTATGTAGATGCTAGAAAGATTGTAGTTAAGACTGCTAATGGTAAAGATACTTATCGTTTAGCTAACTTTGAACTTGCTAACTCTAGTATTTGTTCTCATCAAAGACCTATTGTTCATGTTGGTGACAAAGTTAAAGCAGGTGTTACAATTTTAGCAGATGGAAATTCTACTGATAAAGGTGAACTTGCTTTAGGTAAGAATATGACAGTTGCTTTCATGACATTTAATGGATATAACTATGAGGATGCTGTAATATTAAATGAAAATTTAGTTAAAGATGATAAATATACTTCACTTCATCTTGAAGATTATGAAATGCAATGCCGTGAAACTAAATTAGGACCTGAAGAAATTACTCGTGATATTCCTAATGTTAGTGAAGAAGCACGTCGTAACTTAGATGAAAATGGTATTATTACTATTGGTACAGAAGTAAAAGAAGGAGATATCTTAGTTGGTAAAGTAACTCCTAAGGGAATGGCAGAACTTACTTCTGAAGAAAAATTATTACATGCAATATTTGGAGAGAAAACTCGTGAAGTTCGTGATACTTCTTTACGTGTTCCACATGGTGGAGATGGTATTGTTCATGATATTAAGATTTATTCTCGTAAAGATAATGATGAGTTACCAGCTGGTGTTAGTAAAGTGATTCGTGTATATATTATTCAAAAACGTAAGATTCAAGTTGGAGATAAGATGTCTGGACGTCATGGTAACAAAGGTGTTATTTCACTTATCTTACCTCAAGAAGATATGCCGTATATGCCAGATGGTACTCCAGTTGATATTATGTTAAATCCACAAGGTGTTCCATCTCGTATGAACTTAGGACAAATTCTTGAAATTCACATGGGTATGGCTGCTAAGAAATTAGGGGTTCATATTGCTACTCCAGTATTCGATGGTGCTCATATTTCTGATATTGAAGAGATGATGGCAGAAGCTGGAATGGATTCTGATGGAAAAACAATTCTTTATGATGGTCGTACTGGTGAGCCATTTGATAATCGTATTGCTGTTGGTGTTATGTACATGATTAAATTACATCACATGGTTGATGATAAACTTCATGCACGTTCTACTGGACCTTATTCTTTAGTTACTCAACAACCACTTGGTGGTAAAGCACAATTTGGTGGACAAAGATTTGGAGAAATGGAAGTTTGGGCATTGTATGCTTATGGTGCTGCTCATACGTTACAAGAAATCTTAACTGTTAAGTCTGATGATGTTGTTGGACGTGTTAAAGTATATGAATCAATTATCAAAGGTCAAGAAATTAATCAAGCTGGTGTACCAGAGTCATTTAGAGTACTTATGAAAGAATTCCAGGCTTTAGGACTAGATATTTCTATTATTGATGATGAGGGTAGAACTTTAGAATTAAAAGAAATAGAAGAAGCTGAAGATCATGAAGATACTAAATTAAATATGGATGAAGTTGAAAAATCACCTGCTGTTCCTGTTATGGATGAGGATAGTAGTGAAGATGACTATGAAGACGAAGATGATGAAGAGTTTGAAGAAGAAATGGAAAATGATTTGGAACTAGATGAAGAATTTGAGGAAGGAGCTGATCTTTAATGATAGAAGTAAATAAGTTTGATGCATTAAAAATTGGAATCGCTTCACCTGAAAAAATTCGTGAATGGTCTTATGGAGAAGTAAAAAAACCGGAAACTATCAATTATCGTACTCTTCGTCCAGAGCGTGACGGATTATTCTGTGAAAAGATTTTCGGACCTACAAAAGATTTTGAGTGTGCTTGTGGAAAGTATAAAAGAGTTCGTTATAAAAATATCGTGTGTGACCGTTGTGGAGTTGAAGTAACTCGTTCTAAAGTACGTCGTGAACGTATGGGACATATTGAGTTAGCAACTCCAGTGTCTCACATCTGGTTCTTCAAGGGTGTTCCATCTCGTATGGGATTAGTTCTTGATATGAGTCCAAGAGATTTGGAAGAAGTATTATACTTTGTTAGTTATGTAGTAATTGATAAAGGAAATACTCCTCTTGAAAATAAACAAACTTTATCAGAAAAAGAATATCGTGCTTATTATGAAAAATATGGTACTGGTTTCAAAGTAGGTATGGGTGCTGAAGCTATTAAAGAATTACTTAAGAAAGTTGATTTAAAAGCTGAAATCGATACGATTGAAAAAGAATTAGAAAATGCCCAAGGTCAAAAGAGAACTCGTCTACTTAAGAGACTTGATGTATTAGATGCATTCTATCATTCTGGAAATAAACCTGAATGGATGATTATGGATTGTATTCCAGTTATTCCACCAGAGTTACGTCCAATGATTCAACTTGATGGTGGTCGTTTTGCTACCAGTGATTTAAATGATTTATATCGTCGTGTTATTAATCGTAATAATCGTTTAAAGAAACTTATTGATTTAGGAGCTCCTGGTATCATCATTCAAAATGAAAAACGTATGTTACAAGAAGCAGTTGATGCCTTATTTGATAATGGCCGTCGTGGAAGAAGTGTTACTGGAGCAGGAAATAGACCATTAAAATCAATTTCATCTATGTTAAAAGGTAAACAAGGTCGTTTCCGTCAAAACTTATTAGGAAAACGTGTTGATTACTCTGGTCGTTCTGTTATCGTTGTTGGACCAAGTCTTAAGATGTATCAATGTGGTATTCCTAAAGAAATGGCACTTGAATTATTTAAACCACATGTTATTCATGGGTTAGTAAGTAAAGATATTGCTCACAATATCAAAGCTGCTAAGAGATTAATTGATAATCAAGATCCTGTTGTTTGGGATATTGTAGAAGAAGTAATTAAAGAGCATCCCGTATTATTAAACCGTGCTCCTACATTACACCGTTTAGGTATTCAAGCATTTGAACCAATCTTAGTTGGTGGTAAAGCAATTCGTTTGCATCCATTAGTTTGTCCTGCATTTAATGCAGACTTCGATGGTGACCAGATGGCTGTACACGTTCCACTTTCTGAAGAGGCTCAAGCAGAAGCTAGATTATTAATGTTAGGTTCTGGAAACATCTTAAAACCATCTGATGGAAAGCCTATCGTTACTCCTGCACAAGATATGGTATTAGGCAACTACTATATTACTATGGAAAAAGCTTTAGAAGATGGTGAAGGTCGTGTATTTAAGAATGCTAATGAAGCATTAATGGCATATGAAAGACGTGAAGTTACTCTTCATACTCGTATTGCTGTTCCAGTAGATTCTTTTAAACATAAATTATTTACTGAAAATCAAAAGGGCAAATATTTAGTAACTACTGTTGGTAAAATTAAGTTTAATGAAATCTTACCTGATTCATTTGCTTATATTAATGAACCAACTGATGATAATATTCAAAATATTACGCCTAATAAGTATTTCTTAGAGAAAGGTACTGATATTAAAGCAGCTATTAAAGATATGCCATTAGTTAAACCTTTTGCCAAGGGTACTTTAGAAAAAATTATCGATCAAGTATTTAAACGTTATAAAACTACAGAAACTTCTACTATGCTTGATAGCTTAAAAGATTTAGGATTTAAGTATTCTACTATTGCTGGTATTACTATCAGTATGGCTGATGTTGTTACAAGTAATGATAAAGATAGAATTGTTGGTGAAAGTCAAAAATTAGTTGATAAGATTAATAAACAATATAAACGTGGTCTTATTACTGAAGAGGAAAGATTTAATAAAGTTATTGAAACTTGGAATGAAGCTAAAGATCAAGTTCAAGCTGAGCTTGAAGAAATCGCTAATAAAGAAGTAGATAATCCAATCTTTATGATGATGCATTCTAAAGCTCGTGGTAACATTTCAAACTTTACACAAATTGCTGGTATGCGTGGTATCATGGCTAAGCCGGATGGATCATCTGTTGAAATTCCAGTTCTTTCAAACTTCAAAGAAGGTCTTTCTGTTGCTGAGTTCTTCTTATCTACTCATGGTGCTCGTAAAGGTAGTGCCGATACAGCATTAAAAACAGCAGATTCTGGATACTTAACTCGTCGTTTAGTTGACGTTAGTCAAGATATGATTGTTCGTGAAGAAGATTGTGGTACAGATCAAGGTGTTGTTGTTCGTGATTTCATCAATGAAAAAACTGGTGCTGTTATTGAAAGCTTACGTGATCGTATTGTAGGACGTTTTGCTAATAAGAAGATTATTCATCCTGAAACTAAAGAAGTTATCGTTGATAAGTTAGAGATGATTACTGAAAGTCTTGCAGATAAAATTATTGATGCTGGAATTACTGAAGTTGAGATACGTACCGTATTGACATGTAATACAGTTAATGGTGTATGTCAAAAATGTTATGGTCGTAATTTAGCTACGGGTAATTTAGTTGAAATTGGTGAAGCTGTTGGTGTTATGGCCGCTCAATCTATTGGTGAACCTGGTACACAACTTACCATGCGTACGTTCCATACTGGTGGAGTTGCTGGTGGAGAAGATATTACTCAAGGTCTTCCTCGTGTACAAGAGTTATTTGAAGCACGTAATCCTAAAGGAAAAGCAACAATTGCTGAAATTGATGGTAAAGTTACTAACATTAAAGAAGATCATGGTAAATTTAAAATTAGCATTACTAATAAACTTGAAACTAAAGAGCATGTTACTAATTATGGTGCTAAACTTTGTGTTGAAAAAGGTGATGAAGTTGTTTGTGGAGATAAGCTTACTGAAGGAGCAATTAGTCCTAAAGAGTTATTAGCTGTTACTGATCCACTTACTACTCAAGAATATATCTTAAAAGAAGTTCAACATACGTATCGTTCACAAGGTGTTGATATTGCTGATAAACACGTTGAAATTATTGCTCGTCGTATGATTAGTAAGATTCGTATTGTTGAAGGTGGAGATACTAATCTTTTACCTGGATCACTTGTTAATTTCCGTGAGTTTACTGATAGTAATAAAGAGGCTGTTATTAAAGGTAAAAAACCAGCTCTTGGTAAGCCAATTCTTCTTGGTATTACAAAAGCTGCACTTGAAACTGATTCCTTCTTATCAGCTGCATCATTCCAAGAGACAACTCGTATCTTAACTGATGCTGCTATTAAAGGTAAAGTTGATCCATTAGCAGGTCTTAAAGAAAATGTTATTATTGGTAAATTAATTCCAGCTGGTACTGGTAGTAAAGTTTATCGTAATGTAGATTATGATTTAGCTTCTCAATTTATCGATGAAGAACCATTAGACAAATTAGAAGATGAATTTATGGAGTAGTGTTGACTACTCCTTTTTTTTGCTTTATTCTATATGTAGGTGAGAAGTATGAGAAAGTATTTTTTGGTTTGTTTATTATTATTTTTTCTTTTTCCATTTTCAGTGAAAGCATTGGTTTATTATGATTCTTCTAAGTCTTACTCCTTTGATAGTAGTGAAATTCAAAGTGCTATTTCTGAAATGCAACAGGAACAGTCTGTACAAAATGTATCTTCTAAAGGAAACAAATTAGTGGATATTGTGATTTTTGCTGGTCAATCTAATATGGTTGGTAAAGATAATTCAGGTAGAAATACTATTTCCTCTATTACAAATTCTGGTTTTGAGATGCGGTTTAATTCTAAACAGCAAGCAGTGGGAATTAAATATTTAAGTAATTCTACTGATTTAAAGACATCATTAATTCCTGCTTTTGCTAATGCTTATTATAATAATACAGGAGTTCCTATTATTGCTGTTCAAACGGCAGTATCTGGTTCTAAGATTAGTTCTTGGCAAAAGAATGGTAAAAATTATAAAAATGCTATAGCTAAGATGAAATCTACTATTTCTTATGTTGAGAGTCATCCTGAGAACTTTAACTTGCGAAATATTTATTTTGTCTGGTATCAAGGGGAGAGTGATACTCCTAATTTAACCTATGAAAATAATCTTCAAAAACTATTTCAGAACACGAAAGAAGCTGGTGTTGATCAAAATTTCTTGATTCGTATTGGTCATTTATATCAGACAACTGGTACTTCTAATGATAATTTAGAAAAGCAAAAGTTTAATCGATATACGAATATGATAAAATTGCAGACAGAGTTTACGAGAAAGAATGATTTAGCTATTTTAGTTTCTACTAAAGCAGCGCTTCTTTCTTTAGAAAAAAATCCTAGTGTTGCTGCTGATGGTTCTTTGAATCAAATTTCTGATATGATGATTGATCAAGTTCATTTTTCTCAAATGGCATTAAATATTATTGGTTCTGAAGCTGGTAAAAATGCAGCATCTTATGTGAATACAGGTACTCCTCCTATGATAAAAGATGTTGAATATGCAAATGGTTCTTATGACTTTTATTATACAGGTTATGATTCTTCTCTTTCTTTTACAGAAGAACAAAAAGATTTCTTTTATGATAAATCTAGAGAGTTTGTTCGTGAAGGTAATCAGAGTGGTTTATTACAATATGGCATTTTGAGTAAGTATAAAGCGTATCAGTTACAAACGGTTTACTATCCTTCCTATAAATATAATGGAACCACTATTATGTATATGGGAAAAAATAATAAGAAAGATTTTAAAAAAGGAAATTATCTTGGCTTTGATTGTAGTGGCTTTGCTTCCTTTATCTATCATTATGTTTTTGGACTTCCTTTTGATTATGCTAGAATAGTAGATGGTCAGGTAGTTAATCATAATCCTTGGTCTACTAGTCAATATTTGAGTCAGCCTCAAAGTCCTAAATATGGTACTAATTACTTTATCAATACTTTTAAATATGTTGGTGAATTAAAAAGTACCAAGAAAAAATATACTCTTTACTCGGCTAAGCAGAAGTTTAAGCTTAGTACCGGGGATTTGATTATTGGTAAAAATAGTGATACAGATGCTCATATCGTAATTTATATTGGTAAAGTAAAGAAAAATAAAAAAGACTTGGTATTAAATTCTACTTCAGTTGAAGAACATAATATTAAGGTTGATGGTAAAAGATATCATATCGACTATGCATATTTAACCAAAGATAATTTTGATAATGCTAAAAACTTTAGTCATACTTATAAAAATATTACTGTATTACGATTAAATAATGGTATTATGCCTGATAATTTTATCGGCAATGATTATACTGTTGATTTTTCTAAGTTAAATAATAATATTCCAGCATATCAGTTTATTCCTAAATATATTGATAATACTGTTGTATCTAATGATATATCTTGGACAATGCATTATTAGTTATTATTGTCAGTTAAAGGATTTCTAGCATCCTTTTTTCTTTACTTTTTATTTTCTCTTTAGTAAAATATAAGTGAAGGTGATAGTATGGCAAAGTTAAATAATAGTGGTTGGGGAGTTGGAAATATGATAACTTTTTTAATCATTTTTATTTTATTTTTACTTATAATTGCATATTTAGTTTATACTTTTGATCAAGAAGATCCTGAAATTCATATAATAAATGAAGAAATGATAATTTTTGAGTAATTCTATTGACTTTCAGAATACTTAATGTTATATTATATCTGCTGATTAAATATCTTTGCTTTAGGGCAAAGTTTTATTTAGAAGTGATGATGATACACCTGGACATGTGTAAAGAAAGGAGATATATTTTATGCCTACAATAAACCAATTAATTCATAATAAGCGTAAACAAAAGGTTAGAAAGAGTAGTGCTCCAGTATTAAATGTTGGACTAAATACTTTAAAAAAGAAAGCAACTAATACAAGCTCTCCTCAAAAACGTGGTGTTTGTACTCGTGTTGGTACTAAAACACCTAAGAAACCTAACTCAGCATTACGTAAATATGCTCGTGTTCGTTTATCTAATGGTAAGGAAGTTGATACATACATTCCTGGTATTGGACATAACTTACAAGAACATAGTGTTGTATTAATTCGTGGTGGTCGTGTTAAAGACTTAATCGGAGTTCGTTATCATATTATTCGTGGTACATTAGATACTGCTGGTGTTAAAGATCGTAAACAAGGCCGTAGTAAATATGGTGCTAAAAAACCAAAAGATAGTAAGTAATTAGAAATTTTGAAGGGAGGAAGTTACAATGCGTAAAAGACGTGCTGTTAAAAGAGACGTATTACCAGATCCAATATATAAGTCAAAAGTTGTTACAAAGTTAATCAATACTGTTATGTTGGATGGTAAAAAAGGTATTGCTCAAACAATCGTGTATGAAGCATTTGATAAAGTAAAAAATAAAACTGGTAAAGATGCTCTTGAAGTATTTGAAGCCGCTATGGAGAATATTAAACCACAACTAGAAGTTAAGAGTCGTCGTGTTGGTGGTTCTAACTATCAAGTACCTATTGAAGTATCACCAGCTAGAAGTCAAGCATTAGCTTTAAGATGGTTAACTAAATATTCTCGTGACCGTGGTGGTAAGGGAATGGCTGATAACTTAGCTAATGAAATTATAGATGCATCTAATGGTACAGGTGCAGCTGTTAAGAAACGTGAAGATACTCATAGAATGGCAGAAGCTAATAAGGCTTTCGCTCATTATAGATGGTAGGAAAGGAGTCATTATATGGCAAGAGATACGTCTTTAGAGAAGACAAGAAACTTTGGAATTATGGCTCATATTGATGCAGGTAAAACTACTACTACTGAACGTATTTTGTTCCATGGTGGTAATATCCATAAGATTGGAGAAACTCATGATGGAGAATCTCAAATGGACTGGATGGCTCAAGAAAAAGAACGTGGTATTACTATCACTTCTGCAGCTACTACAGTTCATTGGAAAGGATATCGTTATAATATTATCGATACTCCAGGACACGTAGACTTTACTATTGAAGTTTCTCGTTCATTGCGTGTACTTGATGGATCAGTAGCTTTACTAGATGCTCAAGCAGGTGTTGAACCACAAATGGAAACTGTATGGCGTCAAGCTGATGAGTTTATGGTTCCTAGAATTATTTTTGCAAACAAAATGGGAAAAATGGGTGCTGATTTTGCATATAGTATTAAATCAGTTAAAGACCGTTTAGGAGTAAATGTTTGTCCTATTGAATGGCCAATTGGTGCTGAAGATGATTTCCGTGGTGTTATTGATTTAGTTACTATGAAGGCTATCGAATTTGATGGAAAACCTGAAGAGGATGCTAAGGAAATTGAAATTCCTGCTGATTTAAAATCTCTAGTTGAAGAAAAACATGCTGAATTAATTGATGCAGTTGCTGAATTCGATGATGAGATGATGGAAGTATATTTAGATGGTGGAGAAGTTAGCGTTGATATGATTAAACGTGCTATCCGTAATGGATGCCTTGCTACTAAGTTTTTCCCTATGATGTGTGGAGATGCTTTAGGTAATAAGGGTATTAAACCATTAATGGATGCTGTTATCGACTATTTACCAAGTCCTTTAGATGTTGAATCTATCAAGGGTACTGATTTAAATGGTAATGATGCTGTTCGTCATCCAAGCGATAATGAACCATTTGCAGCATTGGCATTTAAAGTTATGACTGATCCATTTGTTGGACGTTTAACATTCTTCAGAGTTTATTCTGGTCACTTATCAAGTGGTAGTTATGTATTAAACTCAACTAAAGATTCTAAAGAGAGAATTGGACGTATTCTTCAAATGCATGCTAATAATCGTAAAGAAATTACTGATGTATATACTGGAGATATTGCTGCTGCTGTTGGACTTAAGAATACAACTACTGGAGATACTTTATGTGATGAAAAGAAACCTATTATTTTGGAAAGTTTAGTAGTTCCTGAACCAGTTATTCAATTAGCTGTTGAACCTAAATCTAAAGCTGACCAAGATAAGATGGCATTGGCATTACAAAAATTAGCTGAAGAAGATCCAACATTTAAAGTTCATACTGATCATGAAACTGGTCAAACAGTTATCGCTGGTATGGGTGAGTTACACTTAGATGTATTAGTAGATCGTATGAAACGTGAGTTTAATGTTGAAGCTAATGTTGGTGCTCCACAAGTTGCTTATCGTGAAACAATTAAACAAGCAGGAGATTGTGAAGGTAAGTATATTAAACAATCTGGTGGACGTGGACAATATGGACATGTCTGGGTTAAGTTTGAACCAAATCCAGATAAGGGATATGAATTTGTTGACCAAATCGTTGGTGGTGTTGTTCCTCGTGAATACATTCCAGTTGTTGACAAAGGATTACAAGAAGCTATGCAAACAGGTATTTTAGCAGGATATCCTATGATTGATGTTAAATGTACTTTATTTGATGGTAGTTATCATGATGTTGACTCTAATGAAATGGCATTCAAGATTGCTGCTAGTATGGCTTTAAAAGAAGCTAAGAATAAGTGTAAACCTGTTTTACTTGAACCAATTATGAAAGTTGATGTTACTACACCAGATGAATATTTTGGTAATGTAATGGGTGATTTAACAAGCCGTCGTGGTCGTCCATTAGGACAAGAAAGTCAAGGCAATGCTGTTAAATTAAGCGCTATGGTTCCACTTGCAGAAATGTTTGGTTATGCAACTAATCTTCGTTCTAATACACAAGGTCGTGCAACATTCGTTATGTTCTTCGATCACTATGAAGAAGTTCCAAAAAATATTTCTGATGAAATTATTAAAAAGAGTGGAAATTAATTAAAAGTGTATCAAAATAGTTGAAAATCTTTCAATTATTAGATAAAATATATTTTGTAAATGAAAAAGGAGGAAATTATAATATGGCAAAAGAAAAATTTGATCGTTCAAAACCACATGTTAACATTGGTACAATTGGACACGTAGATCATGGTAAAACTACTTTAACTGCTGCTATTAG